>DASYYE010000350.1:0-31056 GCA_035946955.1 Streptosporangiaceae bacterium
CATCCCACGCCGCTGCCGGTCACCGGTAAGCTTGCCCCGGAGGATTCGCCTAGTGGCCTAGGGCGCACGCTTGGAAAGCGTGTTGGGGGCAACCCCTCATGAGTTCGAATCTCATATCCTCCGCCACCCCTGACCAGGCAACGCGTCTGGCGTGCTCGGTTGTCACCCATTGCCGCGGGCGGGTGCTGGTCTCAGTTTTGGTCCACAATCCGGCGTCCTGACGCACCCTGATCAGGGCATACACGGCCTTCAACCTGGCTGCGTCACCGCAGCGACGACCTGACTGGTGAATCGCTGTGGCGCGCTCAGCACGTGGAAGGCAGTGGACTGTTGCGGGACGATAGCGGGAAGAATCTTCTATTTCCGCCAAGCTCCGCCTACACCTGACCTTCAGAGGCGCCAGGACGGCTGCCAGTTCGGCGCGTGATGCGATGCCCAGTTTCGGGAAGATCCGGTACAGGTGGTTGCTGACGGTGCAGCATGCGGCCAGCCAGAGCGGAGCGCCAAAACATGAGTGACGACAGGTACCGTCCCTCGCGCGGCGACCCGCTGCTGATCATGGCGATGGATCACCGGGAGTCGTTCGGCCGGACCCTGTTCGGTGTCAGGGACGACAACCCAGATGCGGGGCAGCGCGCCACTATGACGGCTGCCAAGCAGCTCATCTACGCCGGGCTGGAGCGTGCCCGGGCTGATCTGCCGTGCGGCCACGCCGGGGTGCTGGTCGACGAACGGTACGGCCAGCCGGTGATCGAATCGGCCCGCGCGGACGGCATGGTCCTGGCCGTACCGGTGGAACGCAGCGGGCACGACTGGTTCGAACTGGAGTGGGGCCAGCAATGGCTGGCCCACGTAAGCTCGGTCCACCCCGATTTCGCCAAAGTGCTGGTCCGCGACAACCCGGCCCTGCCCCGCGACCACAGAGACCAGCAACTGCGCGCGCTGCGGGTGCTCAGCGACAGGCTGCGCCAGGCCGGGGTGCCGCTGCTGTACGAGCTGCTGGTCCCAGCGGCCGGTGAGCAACTGGCCGCTGTCGGCGGGAACACTGCGGTCTATGACAGGGAGCTGCGCCCCGCCCTGGTCACCCAAGTGATCGCCGACAACCAGGCCGCCGGGGTGGAGCCCGCGATCTGGAAGATCGAGGGCCTGGAGACCGCCGATGCCGCGCGGGCGGTCGTCACACAGATCCGGGCCGACGGCCGGGACGACGTCACCGCGATCGTGCTCGGCCGCGACGCCCCCGCAGACCGCCTGGACCACTGGCTCGCCGTCGCCGCGCCCGTTGACGGCTTCGTCGGGTTCGCAATCGGGCGGAGCATCTGGGAAGACCCGATCGTCGAACACAACAGCCACAGAGCTGATGAGGACGAGACCATCGACCTGATCGCCACCCGTTACCTGCGGTTTGCCCGCAGGTACTGCACTGGCGCTTCGGGCTGACGCGGTGACCGGGCCTGTAGTTGTGCACCCCAGCCGACGTGGCGCGCTCAGCAGGTGGAGGGCAACGCGGTGTCGCGGGCCGACGGTGGGTAGAACTCGAGCCGTAGTGAGCTGCTCTGGGGTATGAGGAAGGCCACACCTTGGGTGCGGGTCCATCCCTTGGGCACGAAGAGGTACTGGCCACCGGATTCGAGTACGAGCCTCAGTCCGTCGTAGCGGAACCGGTAGGCACCTTGCGGGTCATGGCAACTCACCTCCCGGACCCCCGGTCCATGCAGGCTCAAGCCCTGCTCGCTGTAGACCGCGACATTGGGGTCGCTCTGCAGGCCTGCCACGAACTGGCGTGCGTCTGCTGTACCGCTCGCGGCACCGATGTCATTGGCAGCCGCGAAGAGGCTGATGGCCACGAGCGTGAACACGACCGCCCATTCCCACACGGTGGCCCATCCCTGCGATTCGCCGGTGCCGGTTCGTTGTTCCCTGGAGTGGAGGTGGCGCCGCATGCGGGCTGCATAGGCAAGCAGCGCCACCCCGATTGCCAGGCCCAGGGGTGCTCCCGCGACGATCTGGGTGAGCGCCGTTGCCCAAAAGGCGCCAAGCAGGCCTCCGGCCGCCAATACCAGGCCGCTGATCGCCATGACAGGCACGAGGGTACGAAGCAGCCGGGGCCCGGATTCGGTGGCGAGATGGGCGCGGAGAGCGCCATCACCCCACAACGCGAGCAGCGCGAGGATTGCCATGATTATGAGCGGCACGATCAGGGCGCCGGCACTGCGCGATATGTAGTCCACGGCGGTGAGGCTGAGCACGCTCGAATCCACCCCGAAGTAGCCGAAGAAGGAGTGAGCGCGCTCCAAGCCGAAGTAGTAGAGGACCGCAGCGAGCAAAGTGGCGGGCGCCACGACAGAGCCGATGGCTTTGCCCAGTTGCGCGAGTCCTGCCGCAGGCGACCCCGCACCAGGCTGCGGCTCTGGTGGGTTAGCGTTCTGGTCCCGCGAGCGGCTAACAGGAGCGGCTGGTGGCGTTGCCGCGGCCCCGGCGTTCGCATGGGCGCTTGTCACGGTGAAGTGGCACTCCGGTCCCCACGGCCAGCGACAGGCCGCATCCCTGGGGAAATGATTGCGCTGGCAAGCGGGCTCTGGCAAGCAGGAGTTGTGCGTCCTTTGGCCCCCTGGGGGATGCTTCCGGTCGATGTCGCGGATGCGCCCGGCTCGCCGCAGTGCCTAAACAAACCGCCCACATGCTGGAACCACGGGCTCGCCGGGCCGGGAGGCGCTGAGTTAAGGTCGCCGCAGGAAACCTGGTGTCGGGAGAGGCGCCGTACATGACGGGTGAACCTGTGGGGCCACTGCCGCTTGATTACCTGATCAAAGCGGGCACGATCCATTCGATGACCAGCGAGACCTTGCGTTCGGTGGGAGTGCGTGGGCCGGAGGTCGTGGCCGTATCGGCCGACGCCGATGGGCTGGACGGACTGGCCGCTGCAGACACTGTGATGGTCGATGCCGGCGATCTGACGCTGCTGCCCGCCTTTGCCGACTCGCATGAGCACCTGGTCGAGGCGAGCCGCAACACGCTGCTGGTCCCGGTGGACAAGGCGCGGTCGGTGGCAGACTTCGCTGCCATGGTCGCCGACGTGGCCAGGGCGGCCAAGCCAGGAGCATGGATCCTGACCTCGATCGGCTGGCACGAGTCGAACCTGGCCGAGAACCGGGTGCCGACACTGGCCGAGCTGGACGCGGCGGTGCCGGACCATCCCCTGCTGGCACGGCGGGGCGGGCATTTCGCGGTAGTCAACTCGGCCGCGCTGCGGGCGGCTGGCATCAGCCCGGACACGCCGGACTCGCCGGGCGGCAAGATCGGGAGGCTGGCCGACGGCAGCCGGGACGGAACGCTGGAAGGCGGCGCGGTGTATCAGGTCGCCGCTTTCGCGCCAGGACCAAGCCGAGCCGAGCTGGCCGGCGCTCTGGGCACGTGCTCGGCCGCGTACGCCGCTCTGGGGGTGGGCACCATCCGGGAGGCGATGACCACGCTCGATGACTTCCTGGCCTACCAGGACGCATGGGAGCAAAGGCTGCTGAACGTCCGGCCCCGGCTGATGCTCCGGGTGGGCACTGAGCTGTCCGAAGACGAGGCGCTGGCACTGATCAGGGGCTTCGGGGCGCGCAGCGGGTTCGGCGACGACCGGATGCGGATCTGGGGCCTGAAATTCGTCATGGACGGCGGAGCAGAGGGTGCCGCGCTGGATGAGCCCTACGCCACCAACCCGGCCAACAGGGGCCACCTGAACTGGGATCCGAAGGTATTGACCCGGGTGTGCACGGAAGCCGTGCAGCGCGGCTGGCGGATCGGCACGCACGCGGTGGGCGACCGGGCAGCCCGCACACTGCTCGATGTGTACGAGGACGTTGTCGACGCAACCCAGAGCCTCGCATATCGAATGCAGGCTGATCGCATATCGAAGCTGATCTTGTCGCATATCGAAAGTAAGATCGTCGCAGATCGAAATGATGACTGCTAGGATTCGTCTGTGACTCGCTCCGGCTTCGTCCCGAGGCACGCAGCTACCGCGGTCGCGGAGGCGCTTGCCGACACGCGGGTCGTGCTGGTCAATGGCGCGCGCCAGGCGGGCAAGAGCACCCTGGTCCGTGCAGTAGCTGGTGAGCAGCCAACCGAATGGCGAGACCTCGACCTTCCCCAGCACCGGCAGTCAGCCCTCGAAGACCCCGTCGGGTTCGTCTCATTCGACGGCCTCATGGTGATCGATGAGATACAGCGAGCACCAGAGTTGCTGCTTGCGATCAAGGCAAGGGTCGACGCCGACACGAAGCCCGGTCAGTTCCTGCTAACTGGGTCATCGCAGCTGCTAGGACTGCGAGACCTTCCCGACACATTGCCCGGCCGGATAGAGACCATCGAACTATGGCCGTTCTCGCAGGGTGAGATCGACACAGCCTCCGATAGCTTCGTCGACACCGCATTCCAGCTCGGCCCAGAACTGAGGTACGAGTCGGTCACTGCCCGCGCCGAATACGCAGACCGGCTCGTTCGTGGTGGCCTGCCTGAAGCTGTCGCAAGGACCGACCCTCGCCGACGGGGCAGATTCCTCGACGCGTACGTGCAGAACCTGATCGACCGAGACGTCAGGCAGTTGGCCGAGATTGGGCGGGCCCCGCAACTTCGGGCGCTTCTACGCCTTCTGGCGGCGCGGTCTGGACTGCCCGTCGCCCCCGGGAGCCTCGAATCGGACCTGCGTATCTCGCGTCCGACCGTCGCCCGCTACATGCACCTGCTCGAAGAAGTTTTCCTCATCAAGCGCATACCAGGCTGGTCACGCAATCTAGGTACGCGGGCCACAGCCATGCCAAAGCTGATCTTTGTGGATTCCGGGATCGCCGCGCGCTTGCTGGCTCTCGAATCTCACGCACTACGCCGACCTGGAGCGCCGTTCGGTCCTCTTCTCGAGAGCTTCGTCCTCTCCGAACTATCGAGGCAACTCACCTGGTCGCATGAACTCGCAGACCTGTACCACTACCGGGACCACAACAAAGTAGAGGTCGATGGCATCCTGGAGAACAGGCAAGGCCAGGTGATCGGAGTCGAGGTCAAGGCGGCATCCACCGTCAAGTCCGAGGACTTCAATGGCCTGAGGCACCTTGCCACGAAGCTCGGCGATGACTTTCTGGTCGGGATGGTCCTCTACACAGGCAACGCCACGCTGCCGTTCGGGCCAAAGCTGCGTGCCGTACCGGTCAGCGCCATCTGGCAACTCTGAGCCACGAGCCGGTGCCCCGCTTATCGTGGTGCGCATGCCTGGCGAGCGAGTCCTGGTGACAGGCAGCGCCGGGCATCTCGGGGAAGCGCTGGTCCGTGTCCTGCGCGAGGACGGCCGCGAGGTCGTCGGCGTTGATGTGCTTCCGTCCCCATTCACCACTGTGGTCGGGTCGATCACTGACCGCGGCATTGTCCGCGGGTGCCTGGCTGGGGTGAGGGCGGTGCTGCACCCGGCGACGCTGCACAAGCCGCACGTCGGATCCCACGGCCGACAGGCGTTTGTGGACACCAACATCACTGGGACGCTGACCCTGCTGGAGGAGGCCGCGGCTGCCGGGGTCGAGAGCTTTGTGTTCACCAGCACCACGAGCGCATTCGGCCGCGCGCTGACCCCGCGCCCAGGGGCACCGGCAGCGTGGATCACCGAAGGCGTCACCTCAGTCCCAAAGAACATCTACGGGGTGACGAAGACCGCGGCTGAAGATATGTGCGCGCTGATCCACCACGATTACGGCCTCCCGGTCATCGTGCTGCGGACCTCCCGGTTCTTCCCCGAGCCGGACGACATGGACGACATTCGCGCGGCTTACCCGGACGCGAATGTCAAGGCCAACGAGTTCCTCTACCGCCGGGTGGACATCCAGGACGTGGTGGATGCGCATGTGCTGGCGATGGCCCGGGCACCGGTGATCGGCTTTGGCCGTTACATCGTCAGCGCGACAACGCCGTTCAGCCCCGCCGACCTTGCCGGACTGCGCGAGGATGCCCCCGCCGTGGTGCGCCGCCTCTTCCCGGACCAGGATGCGGAATACGGGCGGCGTGGGTGGCGGATGTTTCCGCAGATTGATCGCGTCTATGTCAACGCCCGCGCGCGGGCCGAACTGGCCTGGGCGCCTCGTTATGATTTCCGCCACGTCCTCGACCTGCTCAAAGCTGACGAGGATCCGCGCAGCCCGCTTGCGCGGGCCATCGGTGCGAAGGGCTACCACGCCGTCCCTACCGGCCCTTACACCTCATAGTCCGCTCTTGGCCAGTGCGGTGAGGACGACCAGCACGAGTGTGGAGACAGCGAGCAGCCCGTGGGCGATGACCACGGCGACCGGGAACGCGCTTTCGGGCGGGGATGCGTGACTGGCCGGGAGGCCCTGCGCGATGTCGGGCGTGGCTGGCTCGCGGTACACGGGGATCCACCGGGCGAACATGGTCAGGCCCAGTAGCGCGATCAGGCCGAGCATGGAGGCCGCGGTCCACGCCAAGACCACGCGGTGGAGGATGAGAAAGCCGACCCACACCGCCAGCCCGGCGAGGGCCAGCAGCATGTGCGTCACAACAACGGGCACGGGCAGCCGGCTCGCCTGGGCGGCCGGGTCGCCCACGTCTCTCTCGATGAGCCAGATCGTGAGCATGTAGAGCCCGCCCAGGAGCGTTATGAACCAAGTGATCAGTGCTGCGTAGGCCATCGTCTCCCCCACGGTGGTTAGAGGACAGGGGTACGAGGGCACCTCGTACCGCTGAGGCGCCAACTGCCGGTCCCTGCCGCTCTCTACTACGCAGACACGGTAGCGCTGGTTCACTAATCGGATAAACCCCCTCTAATTGCGCACAGCCAAGTTCCCTGGTGACCGCACTGGCAGTGGGCACGAGTTGTGAGATACAGTCGCGCCAGGTGAGGTTCCCCGTACTCGCGGGCAACCAGACGTTGCTCTCCAGCGCCACCTGACCACTCCACCGCCCTGGGTTCCGAAGCCCGGAGCAGGTGTCGAGTACTTCCTCTGCCGCGTTTGTGGCAGGTCACATGTTTTCGTAGGCCACCGACTGGTACCGCCGATCGCGGCGTTGCAGTGGCGGCTCTGGCTCCCACCCGCCGGCCGCGTGGCCGTCTCAGCTCGGGCTGCCTCCCGAGGAAAGGAAACCCACTATGACAGCTAGTACCAGCCTGCGGCCGGCACCGTCGCGACCCGGCCATGACCGGGACGGTGTGCCAGTCCGGGTGTCCGGCATCCTGGACGCCCGCAGCAACCAGGCCTTCATCCGAACCATGGGCTACCGGCGTGGCCGGGATGACGTCTACGTGCCCGCCGCCTGCCTCCGTGAATATGGGCTGCGCACAGGCGACCTCATCGAAGGTGCCGCAACACCCGGTCACCGGGACGGGGCGAACCAGCCGACCCGCCAGGACAAGGAGCGGGACAGGCGCGGCGTCCTGCAGCGCATCGAAACCATCAACGGCCTGGCGCCCGCGCAAGCCAGGCAACGTCCCGAGTTCGATGAACTCACCCCTCTGCACCCGCAGGAACGCCTCCGCCTGGAGGCCGGCACCGGGTCACCGACGGCACGGATCATCGACCTGGTCAGCCCGGTCGGCAAGGGCCAGCGGGGCCTGATCGTGTCCCCGCCCAAGGCCGGCAAGACGATGGTGCTGGCCGTCATCGCCGCCGCGGTCGCCGCCAGCCACCCTGAGGTGCACCTGATGGTCGTGCTCGTCGGTGAGCGGCCCGAGGAGGTCACCGAACTCAAGGAGTCGGTGCGTGGCGAGGTCATCTACTCCACGTTCGACCAGTCCGCTGACGACCACATCATGGTCGCCGAACTCGCGGTCGAGCGGGCAAAGCGCCTGGTCGAAGCCGGCCGCGACGTCGTCCTGCTCCTCGACTCCATCACCCGGCTGGGACGCGCCTACAACCTGGCGGCCCCGGCCAGCAGCCGCATCCTGGCCGGCGGAGTGGCGACCACGGCCCTGGACCCGCCGCGGAGGTTCCTCGGTGCCGCGCGCAACACGCGTGAAGGCGGGTCGCTGACGATCCTGTCCAGCGCCCTGGTCGACACCGGTTCACGTATGGACGACGTGTTCTTCGAGGAGTTCAAGGGCACCGGGAACATGGAGTTGCGGCTGCGGCGCGACCTGGCCGACAAGCGGGTCTTCCCGGCCGTTGACATAGCCCCGTCCGGCACCCGCCGCGACGACCTGCTCATCTCAGGCAACGAACGCGCCGCCGTCAACGGACTGCGCCGCGCACTGGCTGGCCTCGACGCCCAGCAGGCCCTCGAACTGCTCCTGGACAAGACCGCGTCCACTTCCTCCAACCTCGAGTTCCTCGAGCAGGTCCGTAACAGCACCCACCCGCGCCCCCGGACCGCGACCGTCCCCGCACCGCGGGCCGTCCACCGCGAGCCGGCCTGACACGCTCCTGGGCCGGCGTGCGGGGCATCGCTGACGGGGCGCGCTTATCTCTGAACGTGCTTCCCCCGAGCGGCGCCGGGCGCCTCAGCGGACTGGCTGACCGCGCGGCGCCAGACCACCAAACCGGTCCACGTGAGGAGGGCGAGCACTGTGACCGCCTCGATGACAATCGACTCTTTGACGTAGGACGCCGCCAGCGACTCCTTGAAGCCGAAGAGGCCCACCCACAGGCTGATGAACAGAGCGCCAAGGGTCGCCGCGGTGTACCCAGCCGCGAGGAGCCCGGTCAGCCAGTGCGGCCATGCCAGCAACGCGACACAGAAGACGAAGCCAGCCACCGCGTCTATCAGGAACATCGGGCCGTCCGTCGGGATATTGTGGTAGCCCTCCTGCCACAGGTGCAGGTGGATGTAGCCGATCCAGGCAAGCAGCGCCGCACATCCCAGGCGCAGGGCCAGAGCGCTCACCTTGCGCGCGGTCCCGCCGGGCGCCTCCCAGCGCAGCGGCCTCATAAGGCGGTTCGGGCGGACGGCCACCGGTTCAGTCACTCTCATCGTCTTCTCCCCGCCGGAGTGCTCTGCTCAGAATTGGGGCTCGCTCTTTCGCGTGCCTGCTGACATGTCAGTGGACGAGGTATGCAGCCACCGCCTGCATCAGGAGGGGACGTGCTTGGGCCCAGGCCGCGGTGGGGGCGGTCGCAACGATGACACTGGCGCTGGTCCGGCCCTGGACCAGGCAGGCGGTCTCTTCGAAATGGTGCCCACCGATCTTTGTGACGTACTGGTCGATCACACAAGACCCTGTGCCGCCGCGGAACCTGACACCTTGCGCCGAGGCGACTTCGTGGGCCGACGTGGCATCGTCTTCCCGCAGCAGTCGCACCCGGAACTGCGCCCAGTCCCGCAGGTTCTCCTCGTCGCCCTGCCGTGGGGTGGCATTGAGGTAGAGCTCGAATGAGTCGTCAGGCCCCATGCGTGCCGCCGACAGGGCGTCCTTGTCAGACTCGGTCCGCTGCATCGAGGGCGGGTAGGACAGGACCGCAGTGCCATTGGGCAGGGTGGCGTGCGGCCACCCGGCCGGTGCGGGAGCCGGGACGAGCGAAGAAAACGGCGACTGCGATGACTGTCCAGGCAGGGCGAACGCGACGATGCCTGCGACGGCAACAGCGGCCACAGCTCCGGCCCCGGCCAGCGCATACCTGCTGCGCAGCAATGTGCGGGCGGTCATGACGTCTCCCGGCCGTGCCCAGCCACGCCGGGAGCCCACGACGTCAGTGGGCCCGCGGCTGAGGCTGCTGTCGGCGTCAGCCGATGGCTAGATGTTTCCATCACCATCGCTCGGGCCACCGCTGTTGTCGGCGTCTCCGTCACCGCCACCGTTCTGCGGTATGCCGGTCGTGCCGGTCGTGCCGGTCGAGCCGGTCGAGCCGGTTGTGCCAGTCGAGCCGCCTGGCGGCTGATGGTGGTGATGCCGGTGGTGCGTAGCGGCCGTGACCGGGGCGGACGTGGTGGGATTAGCGGATGGCGTCTGGCTGGTGTTCGACGTGGTGCCGCTGCCGCCGCTCGAGCATCCTGTGGCCAGCGCGGCGAGCACTGCCAGCCCAGCCAACGATCGTGCAAGGGTGAACCTCATGGGGTGTCCTTTCTGCGCGTAATGCGGGAGAGGCCGCTTTTGTGCTTACGCATCTCTCACGGCCCGCTCCCGCACCACGGTTCACCCCTGGCAACGATCTGGAGCTGTGGGAACTCTCACATGCAGACGTTGAACCAGTCCAGCAGACGGCCCGTAAGCAGCGCACCTGGGTGCGCTGTTCAGGCAGGCCGCCTGGTCCGCTCAGCACCGGCCCGCGTACGCGCCGGATGTGTACGTGGTCCACGGAGTCCAGTTGCTCCCGTCTGCACTGATCTGGATCGCCGCCCTGGCATTGGTCATCGGGTTGGTTGACGCGAGTGACCCCCACGTCGGTGCGTTGATCTGCCAGTAGCCGATGTCGTCGGTGGGCGACACCGCGAACTGGTTGCCACCGGACTCGGCCATGGCGATGGACGCGGCCGTCTGCGCGGCCCAGTGCGCGCCACCCGCGGCCTCCCACAGTTGCTCCAGGCCCGAGCACCCAAGGGTGCCCGACAGCGCGCCGCCCCCTCCGCCGGACCAGCCGCCATCCGGGTCATGCCTGCGGTGGCGCGCACGGTGGCCGTGGGGCGCGGGCCGTGCCCAGTCGTCGCGGTCAGCGTGGTGCCTGCCTGTCACCGTTGCCTGCTGGACATCAGTTGCGGTGACGCCGCCACGTGGGATCCGGAGGGTCTCACCCGGGAAGATCAGATTGGGGTCGCTGACCTCCGATCGGTTCGCCCGGTAGATCCGGTGCCACTCACCGGCGCGGCCGTAGTAGCGCACCGCGATCCCGGACAGGGTGTCCCCCGGCTGGACGGAGTAGGTGTGGCTCACCCGGACACGCGCGTTGGCGCGGAGCGGGTGCATGGCGGCGTCCAGGCGGGCGTGGACCACCTGTTCGGCCACCACCCTCGGCTTGGTGGTTGTGAAGTCGTGAATCGGGGGCACTGCGGCCAGTGCGCCGACCACGGCTACCGCAGGCGCTGCCTTCCCGGCGCCCTGTGCGACCTTCTCCACCTGAGAAGGGGTCGTGTGGCGGCCGGTCCTGCGGATCTTCCTGCGCCTCCGGTGTCTGGATTGTGAACTCAATCAGTGTCCTCGTCGTGCTCGTCCGACCTTCGCCTGCCTACACGGTTTGTTGACCTATCGGCTGGCCTGTCTGTTTCCAGGCAGGATGCCAGGACATCTCGCATGGGGTGCTGGAAACCCGCAAAATGAATACGAATTAATAACGATCAGCTAAGATGCCGTCTGACCTGCACAGATACCCCGGGCTACGGCCCCCGCTTGAGTTGCTTCCGGAAGTGCTTGTGTGGTAGCTCGACGCCTCGAAATCCCCGTGGAAATAAGGGGTTTCGGGCACTGAGCCCGCAGACGCGGCCGGGGGCTCAGACGACGCGGCGGTGTGACGCGGGGTACCGCAGTCCTGCCTTCGGACTGGCCGAGGCCCGCTGGTGCGGCTTGGGAGTGCCCCGGCGGGTACCACTGCTGGGTGACGGCGCAGGGCTCGCCTTGCCCGCTGGAGCCGGGTGCAGGGCCGCCTCGGACAGGCGCGGGGTCAGCCACTCCAGCATGGGCGGGACCAGTGCCCGCCAGGTCGTCATGTTGTGGCCGCCGCCCCGGGCAATACTGAGCGACACGTTGGGCTGGCGGACCAGCAGGAGCCGCTGGAAGGCCTCGGCGTTGCGGACGTCGTTACGGTTGGCGCTGCCCGCACCCAGCCAGAACCTCGGCAGCGGCAGGGCGAGTGGGAGGGCGCGGACCCGGTCCATGGGGGTGTTCTTCTTCTCGAGGCTGAGGCTGCCGCGGAACGGGTTGATGATGTGCGGCGGGGTGCCGATCTGGTCGGGGTACGGCTTGAAGTACCCGCTGAGCACAGCCGCGTACCCGAACCGGCCGGGGTAGACCAGGGCCAGGTTGGCCGCACAGTACCCGCCTTCGGAGTACCCGGCGATGCCCCAGGCCTGACCCGCTGGCTGGACCCGGATCAGGCCAGCCAGTTCATGTGGGATGTCGTCAGCCAGGAAGGTGGCGTCCTGCGGGCCGTGCACGACGTTGAGGCACTGCAGTGACACCTGCGGGCCCCCGTTCGCGTCCGGCATCACCAGGACGGCCGGCTGGACCACGCCGTCGTTCAGGAGCGTCAGGTAGGTGTCGGTGATGCCGACCACGTTGATCCAGTCCTGCGGCTCACCGGGGAAGCCAGGAATGAGCTCGATCACCGGGAAGTGGTACTTGGCGTACTTGGGCTGGAAGTACTGGGGTGGCAGGAACACGTAGACGGTCCTGGCGATGTGACTGACCGGGCCGGTGATCGTCAGGCGCGCGGTCTCGCCCTGCGTGAGCGCGTTGCTGACCTTCACCTGCTGGCCGAGTACCTTCGCGACACGTTGCTGCGTGGCCTTGCCGGTGACCTGCGCCGCCGAAGCGACACCTCCGCCGCCCAGGTCGGCGGCCAGCGAACTCCAGGTTCGGTAGTAGTCGTAGTACTTGTTGACGGCCGCGACCCCGAACAACATGGCGGGGACGAATGCCAGCGAGGCCGCGAACACCCGGAAGACCGGCTCCTTGGCCAGGGCCACCCATACGAGCAGCGCGCAGAACACGGCCATCAGGAGAATGAACAGCACTGTGCTCTGTGGTTCCAGCAAGGCCCTTTCCACCTCATGACTCGGGGTGTGCAGCGCTTTGCGGACCCCGGCCGACCGTCCGCCATTGGCCGCGAGCATACCCGACGAGGACGGATAGCCAGCCCAGGCGTGCACTTACTGTGATGGGATGATTACTCTCCAGTGAAGAGCTCCGTCAGCGCCGGTGCGAGGTGTTCCGCAGCACGCGGCGGCGCGGGCAGCCAGCCCAGGTGCTGACCGGTGATCAGCGCCGACTGGCAGAGCCCGGCCCCGACGCGGCCCTCTGTGGCGCGCAGTGGGCGCCACTCCCCGGCAGTGCGCAGGCTGGTTCCCGGCGAGGCCCTGGTCCTCGGGGCTGCATTCAACTCAGCGGCGGTGGAGGTGGTGGCGGTGGAGGTGGGATTTGAACCCACGGAGGGATCGCTCCCTCACACGCTTTCGAGGCGTGCGCCCTCGGCCACTAGGCGACTCCACCGCGGCTGAGCCTACCCGACCGCGACGCATTTCCCGGGCGCCGGCTAACTACCCACGGCGCTGGGCGAAGAACTCACGCAGCAACTGCCCGCACTCTTCGGCGAGTACGCCAGCCACGACTTCGGTCCGGTGCGGAAGGCGCCGGTCACGCAGCACGTCCCACAGCGAGCCGACCGCGCCCGCCTTGGGGTCCACCGCACCATAGACGAGACGGGCCAGGCGCGCGGCGCTCACCGCCCCCGCGCACATCGTGCACGGCTCCAGCGTGACCACGAGCGTGCAGCCGTCCAGGCGCCACGAACCCAGCGTCCGTGCGGCGGCGCGGATGGCCACGATCTCGGCGTGCGCTGTCGGGTCGTCCGCCAGTTCACGGAGGTTGTGGCCGCGGGCCAGCACCACCCCGGCCGGGTCCAGGATGACCGCGCCCACGGGCACGTCGGCGCGGGCGGCCCGCGACTGTGGTGAGGCGTCTTCCGCTAGTGCCGCACCGGTGGGCGGCGCCAGGCCCGCGGCCGCGGCGGCCTCCGTGAGCGCCTGCCTCATCGCTGGCTCGAAAGCCGTCGGGTATCCGGTGGTCATCCGGGCGAGGTTACTGGCCGTGGGCCACGGCTGCCGTCAGGGACGGCTCACGTCCAGAGCGCGCTCGAAGGGCTGGCCGAACCCGAGTTTCCGGGCGATGATGCCGAGCGCCTCGTCCGGGAACAGGTCGAGGTCACCGGCCAGCATCCCCAGGTCCATCTCGTCGAAGCCGAGGTCCGCGAAGATGGACATGTCCCCGGCAGGCAGCACCTGGTCGATGTCCTCGTCGTCCGGGACATCCAGGTCCAGGTACTCCATCACCTGGCGGGCCAGCGGCCAGTCAACAGCCGCAGTGAGGTCGGACAGGAAAACCGACACCTTGTCCCCGACCAGCCGGACGACCACGAAGAAGTCGTCGCCGACCGCGGCGAGTCCGAACGTCCCGCCGATGCTGAGCTGCTGGTGCAGGGCGTGGATCAGCCCAGCGAGGTCTTCGGTGAGGGCGGCCGGCAGCGGGTCGACATCCCAGGTGTCGTCTTCCCGGTACACGATGACGGCAACATCACTGCCGCTGTAGTCCGCCATCGATCGCTCCGTAGGTGTGCCTGCCGTCAGGAAATGGTCTCAGATCGACCGCCGTCATGTCCGGGAATCTTGGACGCCCCAGGACGGTGGCACACCGGGAATGCCTGGCCAAAGGCTGAATCCTGCCTACTTGTCGATACCAGTTCCACTGTAGGCCATGTGAGGCCACAGATGGCGGGGCGGTTCACCCGGCGCTGCGCGCACGGCCGGCGGCGCGGGGCGGTACGGTGGTGTTGCATCCGCAGTCATTGGTGAAGAAATCACTCTGAGCTAAGCTGGGTTGATGGACCGGCACACTGGCTGGTAGGAGCTGACCATGCCGATCAAGAAGATCCTTACCTGGGCGATTGTCATCTTTCTGGCGTACTACCTGGTAACAAAGCCGACGGGCGCTGCGAACGCTGTGCATAACCTGTTCAACTTGCTGAAGTCTGCTGGTAATTCAGTCGCATCATTCCTCGGCGCGCTGTGACCGGACCAAGACTGCGAACATGAGGCTGAGCGTCCCGGGCGCCTCTCCCCCGGCCGAGGTCAACAAGTACCTGCTGCCGCATGAACAACAGGTGATTACTGTCCGCAGGCACCCAGCGATCCTCATCGGCCCCATCGCCGTGTTCGTCGCTGGCCTGATCGCCGCCACGGTCCTGTCCGCCACCGTCCTCCAGAACCACCCGGTGCCGATGGCCGTGGCCTGGATCCTGGTGGGCGTGCTCCTGCTGCGGTTGCTCTGGAAGACCGGGGACTGGGCGGTTGAGTACTTCGTCGTCACCTCCGCGAGGATGATCCTCACCTCCGGCCTGGTCACGCGCAAGGTCGCCATGATGCCGCTGAACAAGGTGACAGACATGAGCTTCCAGCGCACGTTCCTGGGCCGCCTGCTCGGGTATGGTGAGTTCATCCTCGAATCAGCAGGCCAAGACCAGGCCCTGCGTACCGTGGACCACGTCCCATACCCCGAACAGCTCTACCTCGAGGTATGCGGACTGCTCTTCAAAGACGACAGCGGCGACGACTGACGACGCTGACAACTGCCGACGCTGTCGCAACTCCTTCCCCGGGGTTCGTGCGGCCGGACGACCATAACGAAGCGTCCGGCCGCATGAGCCTGCGCGAACGGCCTTACTCCCAGGTGAAGTCGGGGATCATGAACTCCTTCACGGCCAGGGGACGGTTGACGATGCGGACGTCTCCGATCCAGCCGTAGAAGATCTGGTTGATGGTCCCGGCGTACTCGTAGCCGCCAAGCAGCCATGAGTAGCCGAGGGTCGTGATGCCGGTGGACGCTGCGTTCGGGTTGCGGCCGGTGCCTCGTGAATATTGCCCGCCCGGGCTCGCCGGTATTCGCTAAATGGTGACCAGGACGACGCCACCGGCGGCGAGCAAGAGGCCCAGGCGCTGGACCGGCTGCATGCGCTCACCCAGCACAAACCTGGCCAGCAGGACGGTCATGCCCGGGTACAGCGAGGTCAGGATGACCGCCATGCCGAACAGGCCGGCCCGGGTGGCGAGCACGTAGCACAGGTTGGCCGAGGCGTCGACCACGCCAGCCACGCTGGCTGCGAGCAGCACCCCTGGGCGGTTCACCAGACGGTGCGGCATGGCACCGCACCACGCCGCCGCCCCCAGCATGACCGCGGTGCCAGCCAGCCGCCCGGCGGTGACCGGCCACAACACCCCCGACTCACCAGCCATGCGCAGGAACAGGAAGAAGAGGCCGAACGCCAGACCCGAGACGGCGCCGTACCCGGCAGCCCGCGCCATGGTGCCGTTGCGCAGGGCCGATGGGCCACGCGGTCCGCCCTCCATGCTGAGGAGCACGATCGAGGCCACGCAGGCGAGCGCGCCCACATAGACCGAGGTGTGCTGCCGCTCGCCCATCGCCAGTGCCACACCGACCGGCAGCAGCGTGGACACCATCGCCGATACCGGGGCCACCACGCTCATGGGCCCGATAGCCAGGCCCTTGTAGAAGACGATGAGCCCGAAAGCACCCACGATCCCGCCAGCTACGGCCCAGCCGAGCCCGCCGAGGAGGATCGGGCCGCCGGCCACTAGCGCGGCCCCAAGCATCACCAGCGCACCAAGCGGGGTCGCCACGGCCAGGACCACCAGGGGGTCGGCACGTCTGGCTGCCGACCCGCCCAGGAAGTCGGCGCTTCCGTAGAGCAAGGCGGCCGCCAAGGCGAACACGGTGACCATGGCAGCATCCAAGGGTTCGGTCGGAATACTAAACTAGATAGTACATTATATCGACCGCCTACCATGCAGGCAACGGTCTCAGGAGGGGGAGGCAGCAGATTTGACACCTACAGACGTCACTGCCGCGCTGGCGCAGGCGGTCCAGTCACTGCGCGCGGAACGTGGCTGGTCCCTCGACCAGCTCGCCGCACGGTCGGGTGTGAGCAAGGGAGTCCTCGTTGGCGTGGAACAGGCGCGTTCCAACCCCAACCTCGGCACCCTGGCCCGGATCGGGGACGCGTTCGGGGTACCGGTCACCCAGCTCATCGACACCACGACCGAGCCGGAGGTCCGGATCACCACCCCGCGCACACTGTGGCAGGGGCCTCACGGCGGCACCGGCACCATCATCGCCGCGACCCAGCCACCGTGGGCGTCAGAGCTGTGGCGGTGGGAACTGATGCCAGGAGAGTCGTTCGGCGGTGACGCGCACGCCCCCGCCACACGGGAACTCGTCTGGGTCGAGTCGGGTGACCTGACCCTGACGGTGGCCGGTGGGCGGCACCTGGTCAGGGCAGGCCAGTGCGTACGCTTCCCCGGGAGCCTGCCACACACGTATGCGAACCAAGGGGACATCGGCACCCGGCTCACGATGATCACAGTCATCCCGCCATCCCCCGCCTGAGCAGGACAGCTATCCTGACTCCGCTGGTGCTCGGCGGCCACGACTCGGGCGGGGGATACGGATGCGTGCAGTCATCACTGGTGGTGCGGGCTTTCTCGGCTCGCACCTGTGCGATGCACTGATCGGCCGCGGCGACACCGTGGTGTGTGCCGACAACCTCTCAACCGGGCGGCTGGACAACGTCGGACACCTGCTGGGCAACCGGGCGTTCGAGTTCATGGACTGCGACGTCGCCGAAGGCCTGCACGTCGCAGGACCGGTCGACCTGGTCGCGCACCTCGCCAGTCCCGCCTCACCCCCGGAGTACCTGCGCCGGCCGCTGGCGACCCTGGCCGCAGGCAGCCACGGCACAGAGAACGCACTGCGCCTGGCCCACCGCCACCGGGCACGTTTCCTGCTCGCCTCCACCAGCGAGGTCTACGGGGACCCTCTCATCCACCCGCAGCCGGAGGAGTACTGGGGGAACGTCAACCCCATCGGCCCTCGCAGTGTCTATGACGAGGCCAAACGCTATGCCGAGGCGCTGGTCTGCGCCTACCGCCAGACGCTTGGGGTCGACGCAGGGATCATCCGGATCTTCAACACCTATGGCCCCAGGATGAGCGGGACCGACGGCAGGGTCGTCAGCAACTTCATCGCGCAGGCGCTGGCCGGCGCGCCGCTCACGGTGTACGGGGACGGGTCTCAGACCCGCAGTTTCTGCTATGTCGATGACCTCGTCCGCGGCCTCGTCGCCATGGCCGACTCGGCTGAGCCGGGCCCGGTTAACCTGGGCAACCCCGCGGAGTTCACTGTCGATGAACTGGGCCAGCTGGTACTCAAGCTCACAGGGTCGCCCTCGCCTGTGGAGTACCGGCCGCTGCCCACCGATGACCCGGCCCGGCGTTGCCCGGTGGTCACCCGGGCCAGGAGCCTGCTCGGCTGGGAACCTGCGACCACGCTCGAATCGGGCCTGCGCCTCACGATGGAGTGGTTCCGCGCGCATCCGGCCGAAATCCAGAAACCAGCCGACTGACCTGGTCACCGGCGGCCGTTGGAGCGAGACGTGTCCGGTTCTTGCCCAAAGCTGGTTCTAGACACGGGAACCACCCAAAGATATGAACGAAATCAGACGGAACCGTTGGCTGCAGGTCAGGTGAGGCGAGCACTGTATGACCAGTCACGCTCTGGGGCGTCTGATGTGTGGAAACGTGTTATCAAGGGCACTGCCAAGGTCAGTGAACGAGCAGCCGGGCATCTTGGAGCAGTTGGGCGAGCACCGTGGTGAGGTAGGACTGGTGCTCCCGGTCCGGCGCGTACCGAACGTTGCCCGGGTCAGGCTCCTGTCGCGTCTGGTGGAGAGGTTCCGCTGCTCATCTGCGGGCGGACCAGCGGCACCGGACCCCCACACCACCCACCTCCCGCAGACTGACGCACTGCACTGGGAGCTGTCCATGACAGCCGACTGGGCCGCGCGGCGTGTGCTTGCCGCATGCGGGCTCGCCCCCGCCGGAGACGCCGCCTGGACTGGCGAGGGCACGGTGCTCAGCCTCCTTCCTACGAACGACATCACCGTGCACGTCATCAGGCGCGCCCTGCCATTCGCGCTGTGCGGCATCCCCGTCCAGGTGGCCGACGAGCAGCAGAGCGAGAAGCTGACCCGCTATGTCCGCCTGCTGAACCACCTGCTCGGCCTGTCCAGCAGCGCCCTGACCGTGAGCGACCTGCCGGCCAGCCAAGCGGTCACACGATGCCAGGAGGAAGACCTCATCGTGGTCTCCGGCCACGCCAGCACCGTGACCGCCGTGCGGCAAGCGTCGGTCGCGACCGTGATCGGCGCCACCCGCTCGTGCCTGCCCTGCGACGGTCATGACATCACTGGGACATTCCCCTGCGTCGCAGGTGACCCGCAGGAAGGCTGGCCAGGAGACTTCCAGGTTTGACACGGCTCGTGCCCGGGCCTGCGCTACCGCTGCGGCATGCTGGTGGTCATGACCCCACCGTCCCGTGTGGCGGCCTGCCTGGCGACGCTGGTCACTGCCACGGCGCTCACCAGCGGATGCGCAGCAAGCACCAGCCCACATGGGCACACCATCACGCGCGGCACCACGGACAGCCCGGCACCCGGCCCCCAGCAGCCAGGCACCAGTAAGCCGACACCCCCGCCGGCCCCGGGGAAAGCTGATCCGCTGGCCGGGCACCAGCTCATCACTGTCACCGCGCGGTCGTACGGCGCCACGTTCGCCGAACTCACCGCCTACCAGCGCGCGGGCGGGCGATGGCAGCGGATCCTCGGGCCATGGACCGCGCGGATCGGCCGAAACGGATTCGCCCCGCCTGGGGGCAAGCGGGAAGGCGACGGGCGGACCCCGTCAGGGTCGTTCCGGATCCCGTTCTTCTTCGGTGCCCTGCAGAACCCGGGGTTCAGGTTCCCCTACCGCCGGGCACACACCTATGACTTCTGGGACGACGACCCAGCTAGCCCGCTGTACAACGAGTGGGTCGACACGCGCTACGCCAGCGCGGGTGTCAACCCCGAGCCCATGGACGTCTCGGCCTACGACTACGGCGCGGTGATCGGCTACAACACAGCCCAGACCCCGGGGATGGGCAGCGCGATCTTCCTGCACGTGAACATCGGCATCGCGACCGCGGGCTGCGTGACCCTGCCGATGCGCAAACTCCTCACCGTCCTCCGCTGGGTGGACCCCGCCCGTTCCCCCAGGATCCAACTCGGCGTGGGTGAGGGATAGTTGGTTCAGTGACTAGGCGGCTGCGTTCAAGCACACAAGTGCTTGAACGTTGTGGCGCCTGGGCGCAACCGGAACAAGACGAGGTGACCCGCATGGTCGCGGAACAGGGCTTCAGTTCGCGAAAGGAGCGTGATGGTGCCTTGCTGGACCGGGTTTCCCCAGCCCGCAGGCGGATTGCCTTGCCCGTCGCTGAGCGGGTGCACGGCCTCGAAGTAGCGGCTGCCGATGCGGGCCTCGTCAATGCCGCAGTGGGTCAGGAGCTGATAGGGCTGTGCTGACCTCCCAGCGGTCACCGTGTGGGAGGGGCCATCGCCCCCGGCCACCGGCGCGGGCGCCTGGTTGCTGCACGCTCCCAGCATCAGTACCGTGACAGCCAGTCCACCCCACCGCGGCAACATCCATGCCATCGCTCGTCCTCCCGCTGGCGCACTCGGTCGCCCGGTTAGACGTATCCGGGCAGCCATGCGGTTCCCCCGGCACCCGAACGAGACCGCAGAAACCGCAGCCCGGCGACCCCCGCCAGTCCCCGTTCAGCGACCGGGCCGCCGCCGCGCTGTTATTTGAATGTGCTGGCCTGGATCGAGTACAGCTCCGCGTAAGTGCTCCCGCGCGACATCAGTTCCAGCCTTCACTCGTAACCCAGGCAATGCCGGCCACGACAGCCAAGGGATAGACAACCGAGCGGCCCAGGAGTTGAGGCTCCTGGGCCGCTCGGCAGGTCCGCCGATGACACCGGCAGGTTGCGCGAAGAGCCGAATATGCGCTCGTGGCTTTCGCTATGGCAGCGTTGCCAGGTGGGGGGCGACGGTGTCGGCGAAGTTGTAGCCGTTTGCGGCGTCCCAGCTGATGTCCCATGTCATCACGCCGCGGATCGCCGGGTAGGCGGTGGGGGGCACGAAGCTGCCGCAGTGGGTGAGGGCGGCGATGCAGTCCATGGCGTCGTTGACGACTGACGGGCTTTGGTACCCACCGGCGGCCGACGGGGAGGCGGGCAGGCCGACGCCGATCTGGGACGGGCTCAGCCCACCCGCGATCAACGGCGAGCCATGGATGAGGGCGCACGTGAGCCCGGTCAGAATGTTCTCGGTCCCCACGTCCTGGAGGTTGTTGTTGCAGTCCCACGCGCCGCTGGTGTTGTAGTACTGGACGTTCATCATGGTCAGGATGTCCTTGATCTTCAGCGCCAGCACGTAGTAGTCAGAGGAGTTGTTGTACACGTCTGTCGTCTGGGGTGCCATCGTGATGATCAGGTTCGGTCCCGCCAGTGCCCTGAGCTGCTGCAGCGCCGACGCCATGAAGGTGGGGTTGACGCCGCCCTCCAGGTCGATGTCCACCCCCTGGAACCCCCACTTCACCATCATGTAGTGCATGCTCTTTGCGAACTCCGTCGCCTCCGCCGCGTTGAGCACGTCGACATTGCCCAGCGCGCCGCCAACCGAGAGGATCACATGCTGGCCACGGGCCTCCAGCGTCTTGACGTCCGCCTTGAACTGCGTGGCGGACTCGATGGCCTTGTCGATGAAGAAGGCCACCTGGCCCGGGGTGGTGGTCTGGGTGCTGAAAGCGGCCGCCACCAGGCCGTAGGACTTGGGAACCTGTGACAGCTTCAGCACTGGGGCGCCGTTGGTGAAGTCCTGCCAGTACCCCATCAGCACATGCGCGGGGAGCGCGCTGGCACGGGGGGCGGCTGCGGCGTGGTGGCGGGCTGGCGCGCGGGGGCTGGCGGAGGCTGGCAGGGTGAGGGCGGTCACGCCAGCGGTGGCGAGTGCCACGGTGGCGGCGATGACGTACCGGACACGAATGCTCATGGCTCTTCCTCAAGGAGGCTGCGGGGGGTCTGATCGCCGTGCGGGCAGCAAGGGGTGGGCTGGGGGCACCACATCTGAGAGAACAGGAAAGTTTCTTAACAGATTAGTAATATGCTAATCCGTCCCTTTCGCCAGCGTCAATCCCGGCAGAGCGGAGTTCCCCGGATCCGAGCTCAGGTATCTCGACGAGGATCCGGTACGGGCCGCGGCTCAGGCCGACCCCGGCCTTTTCGTGCGGTATAACGGGCTACTCGTCATTGACGAGGTGCGCGGGCAGCCAGCCATTGCCGTTCGGCGAACGTCTCCGCGCGTGGCCGATATCCGTCCTCTGGGCCGTCCCCCGCGACCCCTGAGCCGCCTCCTTTGACACCTTCGGCGACCAGGGCACCATGCTGCTATTTGAAGGCGTTGGCCTGGATCGAGTACAGCTCCGCGTAGGTGCCGCCGCGGGACATCAGTTCCTCGTGTGAGCCGAACTCGGCCACGACGCCGTCATTGACCACCACGATGAGGTCCGCCATGCGCACAGTGGAGAACCGGTGTGACACGAGCACTGTCACCCTCCCGTCGCGGCGGCTCGTCTTCGCCTGGTCGGCATAGCGTTCGAACAGGCCGTGCTCGGTCTCGGCGTCCAGGGCTGCGGTTGGCTCGTCCAGGATCGTCAGCAGCGGGGCTGGGCGCATGAACCCACGGGCCAGCGCCACCTTCTGCCATTGGCCGAACGACAGGTCCACGCCGTCGGGCCAGTTGGCCCCGAGCTGGGTTTCCAGGCCATCGGCCAGGCCTTCGACCACATCGGCGGCTCCGGCCCGCTCCACTGCTGCGACGATGCTCTCCGGTTCGTCAAGGTGGCTCAGGTCGCCGAGGCCCACGCTGCTGCGGGCCAGGAACTCCAGGCGGGCGAAGTCCTGGAACGCTCCGGACAGCCGGATGCGCCACTGTTTTGCAGTGATGTGGGTCAGGTCCGTGCCGTCTACCAGGATTCGGCCGGAACTGGGCCGGTAGAAGCCGCACAACAGCTTCACCAGCGTGCTCTTGCCAGCGCCGTTCTCACCTACCACCGCGACGACCGCGCCGGCGGGGAGTGCCAGTGACACCTCGCGCAGCACCGGCTCAGCAGTGCCCGGGTAGCAGAAGGTCACGTCCTCGAACACGATCCCCGTGGCCAGCCGGTCCGGTGCCTGCCGGTCACCGGTGCCCTGATGGAGGGAAGCGTAGGACTCCAGCCAGCCGAGCCGGCGGCACGCGTCCAGCCACAGGCGCACGAAGTCGACCTCGCCGACGGTCATGGCCACGTACTGCCCCAGGCGGCCGCCTGCCGTGACGACAAGCACCACATCTCCGGCCGAGGCATGCAGCCCGTAGACCGTCCAGTACACGGCCGCGACGTAGCCGAGCGCGAACACACCCCAGGCTGCGGCCAGCCACAGGCCCCCGGCCCACTGGGTGGCCGCCATGGTCCGGTACCAGCCCTGCCACGCGTCTGTCCACCGCCCGAGCACGTCTTGCTGGTTCCCGGTGACCCGCAACTCCTTGGCCGGGCCAGCCGTGGTACCGAGGGTGAAAAAGTGCCGGTACAGCCGCTGGTCAGGAGCGGCCAGTTCCTCGGCGCCGCGGACAGCCCCAGACCGCCACGACGACACAGCCACCGTGGGGAGGGCGAACAGCGCCAGCAGCGCCATCCAGGGGCTGACCGTCATCAGCACCGCGATGGTCAGGGCCAGGCAGGTGACCGCACTGACCGTGTCGATGAGCGCCAGCAGCATGTGGTCAAGCTGGTAGACGGACTCGCGCAGCACCGCCAGGCGGTCCAGGTACTCGGGACGCTCCTGGTGCTCGATGGTGTCCACCGACGCCTGCAGGCCGGCCACGTATGTCTCCAGCGCGACCCCGACCTTCATCCGGAACCGGCGGGTGACCCGGCTCGAAGCGAGCCGCAGCAGCCAGATCGCGACGCTCGACCCAGCGACTCCGACTGCGCCGGCAATGACCAGGGCACGGCTGTGCTGGGTGATTCCGTCGACGACAAGCTTGAGCCAGACGGCCAGCAACGCCCCGGGGACTGTCGAGAGCACCGCCAGGAGCAGCGCCAGCACAGCCATCGAGGGCTCCGCCCGGTAGGCGTGTCGCATGGTGCGTGCCATGGTGACGAGCGCACCCGGGATCTTCGGCTCCGTCTGCACCATAGACAGCGCAGGCGCTGGGCCCGCCTGGCCATCTCCCACCGGCTGACCGCTCACGTGGCCGGCCCCAGGCCCACGACCGCTTCGTCATCTTCGCCTGCCAGCACACCGTCGGTGAAGCGTGCGGCCTGCAGGGTGAACATGGTCGCGTACCTGCCGTCGAGTGCCATCAGCTCGTCGTGGTTACCGAGCTCCACAACGCGGCCACCTTCCAGGACGCAGATGTTGTCGGCGTGCCGCACCGTCGAGAACCGGTGCGACACCAGGATCGTGGTGACGCCGCTGGTCGCATCGAGCAGGCGGCGGAAGATCTCCGCCTCCCCCCGGACATCCAGCTGTGCGGTCGGCTCGTCCAGGATGACCAGGCCAGCTCCTTGACGCACCGCGCACATCGTCCGGGCCAGGGCCACCCGCTGCCATTGGCCGCCGGACAGGTCGGTGCCGCCCGCGTAGGACTTGGAGAGCACCGTCTCCATGTCGGCCAGGCCCGCCGCGCCGGCCTGGTGCAGGGCCCACTCGATGTCGGCGTCGCTGGCCCCTGCTGGTGCGATGTTGTCGTGCAGTGACAGCTCATACTTCACGTAGTCCTGGAAGACCGTGGTCAGGCGCGACCGCCAGGAGTCCAGGTCCAGGTCTCGCAGGTCGGTGCCGTCGATCTCGATGGTGCCGCCGACCGGGTCATACAGCCGGCAGAGGAGCTTGGCGAGCGTGGTCTTGCCGGCCCCGTTCTGCCCGACGATGGCCAGTGAGGAGCCCGCCGGGATCGTCAGGTCCACCCCCGCGAGTACAGGGCGCCCACCGCGGTAGCCGAACACCACGTCGCGCAGCCGGATCTCCTGGCGCGGCAGGCCAGCCGCTGGCCGGCTGCCCGATGGCAGCATCGCGTACTCGGGCATCCGGCGCTCAAGGCTCTCGACGACCACGGCTGGCCGGGCCGCGGTGTCGAACCACCAGTCAAAGTCGGCGATGCCCAGGACCGCCGAGCCGAGCACCGCGCCGACGAACACGATGAAGGTGCCCAGGCTCAACCCGTGCGCGAGGACACTGACGGTCAGCGCGGCCACGACCAGCCCGTTGCCGGTGAGTGCGGCAAGCGCTGCCCAGACCAGCGACCGTTCGCGCAGCCGCAGCGCCTGCAGGGACAGTTCCAGCAACTGGCTGCGATAGTTCCCGAAGCGGCCGACGGTCCACTCATCCAGCCCGAACAGGCGCAGTTCCTTCGCGGCTGGCACATCGACCGCCATCCGGTAGGCGTAGTCCGCGTGCCGTTGCGAGCGCACCACTTCTTCCGACCGCCAGGTCCGCCACACCGTGCTCTCGCGCAGCAGCCGGTGGGTGGCCAGCCAGCAGCCGACGAGTACCAGCGGCGCCCACCACTGGAACCAGAACAGGATGGACGCGCAGGCAATCCCGCTGCCCATCTCGACAAGCCCGTTGGCCACAAAGGGCATGCACACCCGGATCGGCGGCGCGGTGATCCCCAGGTCGAACTCACGGGCAAGTGCGAAGTCGTCAGCCAGCTCAGGCTCTTCGAGGTGCGCGATGCCCGCAGGTTCAATGGCCGCCCGCAGCAGCCGCTGGTTCAGGTCCGCCCCCACACGGGCGCCCAGGTTCGCACTGACCGCGTCATGGACCGGGCTGAGCACCAGGACGAGGACGGATGCCCCCGCGACAAGGGCCAGCTGCCAGCCCGGCCGGTGCCCAGCACTGACCGCGCCGACCAGCGCACCAGTGGCGACGGCCACCAAGCCCGGCAGCAGTGCCCGCAGCACGACCAGCACCCACCACCCGATGGCCAGGCCACGGTGGGCCCCCGGCAGCACCCGGAACACGAGGTGTGACTCAGCGGACCGCCATGGAAGTCTCACCCTACGGTTCTACCTCCACCCACGGACAACCCCGCGACCCGCCGGCGTCAGGTAGGGAGTCGCCTTGGTGATGGCTTGCTGCGCCATCCCGCCGACCCATGTCCTCAACACCGGGCACGGACGGCTGGCGTCTGCCATCGTCCAGGAACGGCACGTCAGCGAAGCGGTCGAGCTCAGCGAACCAGGCGTCGATGTCGGACGCCGCTGGCGTGGTCTCGCTCATAACACCTCCCTATACCTATCGCACTGGGCCGTGTCGTCCTGGCTGGAGCTGCCTGGCAGCTATATCTCGGTCTTGCCGTCGATGCGTTCGCGCAGCAGGTCGGCGTGGCCGCAGTGCCCCGCGTACTCGGCGATCATGTGCGAATAGGCCCAGCGCAGCGACATCTCGCCCCCATCGTTCGCTGATGAAGACCGCATCCAGCGACAGGTCTGCCACCGCACGCCGGGCGGCCTCCTGCTCAGCGGTGAGCCGATCCAGGTCGCGGGCAGCGGTGGCCGCAGCGGCACCGTCGAAATCCGCATCCGGCTGGCAGTACACCCTCTCCACTTCCTGGCCACCGAACCGGCGCCGGAACCAGTTACGTTCCACCTCAGTCAGGTGCCGGACGAGCCCTAGCAGCGACAGGTTCGATGGCGGCACTGCACGCATCGCCAACTGCTCGGCAGTCAGCCCCGAGCACCTGGCCAGCAAGCTGGCGCGGTACCAGTCCAGGAATCCTTCCAGCATGGCACGCTCGCTGGCTACGAACGGCTCATCAGTACGTGGGTAGTCCGGTGCCGTCCAGGTCACCAACACATCGTTCACCGTCCGAGCCAGCGGTGCCAAGCGGCACGTGTGCCGCCCTACTGTGGTGACATGGCAGCAACTGGAAACCGGCACCGACCGCATCTCATCCCTGGTGACCAGGCATGGTTCTGGGCACCGGAGTGGCAGGCTAAGGAGGCAGAGGCAGACCACGAGATCGCCAACGGCGGGGGCAGTGTTGTCATCGGCGCGGAGGAGTCCATCGCTGACCTCGCTTACTGGGCCGGCCTGCCGTCGGACGACCTGACCTGATGCTGCTGGTGGCTGGGTAGGCGGGTGGAGATAGCGGGGAACGGGGCTGGGGCCCTGGGTGAGACCGAACTAAAGCAGGCACTGTGGCCCCATCAGCAGGCGGCGCTCGGCGCGTTCGAGCGGGACCAAGCCAGGGGGGACACGGCTACATACCTGGTCGTCCCGCCTGGTGGGGGGAAGACGCTGATCGGGCTGGAGGCTGCGCGGCGGCTGGGCCGGCCCACCGTGGTGCTCTGCCCGAACACGGCCATCCAGGGTCAGTGGATCACGCAGTGGCACACGGCGTTCTCTCCAGTGACAGTGACCGCGACGGCGAAGCGGGAACTCCCCACTGCGTTGAGCGTGCTCACCTATCAGGCGCTGTGCACCCTGGGCTCGACTGGGAACGGCGACGACCCTGGCGATGCTCCGAATGGGCTGTCAGGAAGGCACATGGTGGTCCGCGGGAGGTCCGGCCGAGGGGCCACCGACGGCGATGGGCTGCTATCGATGTTGCACCCAAACGGGATGGCGCTGGTCGAGCGGCTCGCCGTTGGCGGCCCGTGGACGGTTGTCCTCGATGAGTGCCACCACCTGCTCGAACTGTGGGGCCAATTGCTGCAGGCAGTCCTCGCGAAGCTGGACCGCCCGTATGTGATCGGGCTGACGGCCACGCCGCCGCAGATGATGACAGCTGCCCAGGCGGAGTTGCACCGGGCACTGTTCGGCGAAGTTGACCTGGAGGTCTCCGCGCCTGCACTGGTGCGGGAGGGCCGCCTGGCTCCCTACCAGGAACTCGCGTATTTCTGCCGGCCGGTTGCCAGTGAGGCCGACTACATCCACGGCGAAGCCATCCGTTTCGCGGAGCTGCGCACCAGCCTGCTCGACCCCGGCTTCGCCAGTACGCCGTTCCTCGCCTGGCTGCAGTCGCGAGTGGTCGAACGTCATTCACAAGTGAGCACGTCGCAAGAGGGCGCGCAGGTGTCCTGGGAGCGGTTCGAACGGGATGAGCCAATGCTTGCCGATGCCGCTGTCAGGCTGCACATGGCCGGGCTCCTGCCCCTGCCCGACGGCGCCCGGATCAGGGAACAGCACCGCCACGACCCGACGGCGGAAGACTGGGTCGCGCTGATCGGTGACTACTGCCAACGGTGCCTGCTGCCCAGTGCCGACCCGCGTGACGGCGAAGCCCTGGCGGCTGTCCGCCGGGCCCTGCCCTCGGTGGGATACCGCCTGACCAGGGCAGGCGTACGCCCCGGCGACTCACCTGTGGACCGGGTGCTCGCACGGTCCGCGAGCAAGGCCTACGCGGCAGCCCACATCCTG
Source organism: Streptosporangiaceae bacterium (assembly GCA_035946955.1). Taxonomy (GTDB): domain Bacteria; phylum Actinomycetota; class Actinomycetes; order Streptosporangiales; family Streptosporangiaceae; genus DASYYE01. Next base: position 28,037 of record DASYYE010000350.1, read on the forward strand.
GCAGCGGAAACGGCTGAGCTGGGGGGACGGCTGCGCGCGCTGGTGTTGTGCGACCACGAGCAGGCCAGCGGGACACCGTCGGCGGACCTGGCCGGGATCCTCCCCGCCGAGGCAGGTGGCGCGCAACTGGTTCTTGACACGCTGCTGGGCGACGCCCAGGCTGCCTCGCTTGACCCGGTGCTGCTGACCGGGCGCCGCGTCGCGTGCGGCCCCGCGACGGCTCAACGCCTGACCGCCTGGCTGCGCGCCGCCGACCCGGGCCTCAACCCGGTCACTGTCTCCATGCCGGGGCAGTCAGGCATGGTGGAAGTCACGAGCCCACGTGGCTGGGAAGCGCGACGTTACGTCCCGCTCGTCACCCGCTTCTTCGCCGAGGGCGGGACACACTGTCTCGTCGGCACCAGGGCGCTGCTCGGCGAAGGCTGGGACGCCCCAGCCGTCAATGTGGTGATCGACCTGACGGTGGCGACCACTCCCACATCCGTGGTCCAGGCCCGCGGCCGTGCACTCCGGCTGGACCACACCTGGCCTGCCAAAGTTGCCGACAATTGGGGCGTTGTCTGCGTCACCAGCAGCCATCCCAAGGGCACCGCTGACTACGCCCGGTTCGTACGCAAGCACGACCGCTACTTCGCCTTGTCCCCCATGGGCGACATCGCCTCCGGCGTCGCGCACATAGACCCCCGCCTGTCCCCCTACTCGCCCCCGCCTGAGGATGGGTTTGATGGGCTGAACTCGGACATGCTGACCCGGACAGCCGAACGCGAAACCTCGCGGGACCGCTGGGCGATCGGCACCCCCTACGAGGACATGCCAGTGGCAACCGTCACCGTCACCAGCCGCCGGTCCCTCGGGCTGCCCAGCCAGTTCACTGTCCGGCTCACCCAGCGCCCACCCCGGGCATGGTGGGGAACGGCCACACTGGCCGCCGGAGTCACCGCTGTCGCTGCACTGACTGAACCGCCAGCCGTCCCTGCGGTCATCGGTGCCGCCGCCGTGCTGGGCGGGCTCACCGTGCTGCACCGCAGTTCAGCACGCCTGGCAGCCGTGTCAGGCCATGGGAGCCTGGATGACCTCGCAGCCGCAACCGCAGACGCGTTGCACGACGCCGGCCTGACCAGCCGTGGCGCGGACGCCATCATGGTCGAGGCCCAAGCTGACGGCAGCTACCGCGCCCGCCTCCAGGACGTGACCGCCAGCGAGTCGGCGCTGTTCGCCGACGCCCTGGAAGAAACCCTGTCCCCGCTCGCCCAGCCGCGCTACATCGTCGCCAGGCTGATCATCACGCCACCCCGTGGGCTCCGCGCCGCAGCGGGGCTGGCCGCCCGCCGCCTCATCGCCGGGCATGTGCCCGCCACGGTCGTCTACCACGCGGTCCCCTCCGCCCTGAGCAGCAACAAGAAGCTCGCCACCATCTTCGAGCGCGCCTGGAACACCCACGTCAGCCCGGGCAAAGCCCTGTACACGGGATCACCGGAAGGTGCCGGTGCGCTGGCCGCCCAACGTGGTGACGACCCCTTCGCCCTCACCACCCAGATCCGCACCCTCTGGCGATAGCCCATCGCTGGGGGATTCGGCCACACCGCACGACAGACGTATCCACATGTTCAAGCGCCTACCCTGGGCGGCTCCCGCTCGGGGGCCTCGTAGCATGACTCGATGCGCGTCCATGTGAAGCGCCGAGACCGTCCAGCGCCAGGTTCCATAACTGAGGCATTGGGCAGTTTCCGCGCAGAGGTGCGGTTCTACCGGGAGATAGCACCGCTCGTCGGTGTCCGCGTGCCAGCCTGTTACCAGGCTCATGACACCTATGACGGCACCGTTCTCCTGCTGGAAGACCTGGCCGACTGGCAACCGGGCGCAGATCCGGTAGTCGTCGCCCGCATGCTGTCGGAGATGCACCGGCGATGGCTCGGGCAGGCAGACACGCGCTGGCCGTGGCTGCGTCCCGTTGGCGCGGCCGTGGACCTGGTAGAGGAACTGTTCGGCAGGGTATGGCCGAAGCTGGCCACCCGCCCGGACCTGACGCCACGCGTGCACATGCTGGGCGGGCACCTGCTGGGGAAGGTCAAACAGAGCGAGCTGGAGATCAGCCTCGCCGGTCCGCTCACCCTGGTGCACGGGGACGCCTCGCTGCTGAACACGCGGACGAGCGCAGACGGCCAGGTGACGTTGCTGGACTGGGAGGATGTGTCGGCCGCCCCAGGAGTCCTCGACCTGGCCTGGTTGCTGGTCTCGTCAGTGGAGCCCCAGCAGTGGGACGAGGTCATCGCCGCCTACGGCCCGGCCACTGGCCTGGCACATGTCCTGCCGTCAGCCGCCGTCCAAGGCTTGCTCAGCCTGTCCGACACCACAGCCGGTTCGGCGGAGGCATCCGCGTGGGTACGGCGCCTCGACACGGCAGCCAACCGTCTCGACTCCGCCTAGCTAGAGGCCACCGTTCACTGTGGCGGGACTCCCGGGGATGAGAGGTGAAGGCATGCGCCATGTCTGACTTGAAGGATGAACTCCACCGCAAGCTCCAGGCCAGCCGGGCCACGCTGTTGTCCAAGCTCGACAACCTGGGCGAATATGACCGTCGCCGCCCGATGACGCCGACCGGCACGAACCTGCTCGGCCTGGTGAAGCACCTGGCCGGGCTCGAGTACGGATACCTGGGTGAATCGTTCGGCCGACCAGCCCCGGAGACCCTGTCCTGGGTCGAAGATGGCTCGATCTGGCAGGGCGCTGACATGTGGGCCACGTCTGGTGAGTCCAGCGAGTACATCATCGGTCTCTACCGGCGGGCCTGCGCCCATGCCGACGACGTCATAGCCTCGCTCGACCTGGAGGCACCTGGGTCGGTGGCGCACTGGCCCGAGGACCGGCGGAACACGACCCTGGGCGTACTGCTCATCCGGATGGTGGCTGAAACGGCCCAGCACGCTGGCCATGCGGACATCGTCCGGGAACTCATCGACGGGACAGGCGGCCCCGATCAGGATGCCCTCGACGAACCCACATGGCGGGAGTACGTCGCC
>DASYYE010000351.1:0-8157 GCA_035946955.1 Streptosporangiaceae bacterium
AACGTTATGCCGAGGCGGGCCGCGGTCGCGGCCGTCATGTCGGTGGCGATGAAACCAGGCGCCACCGCGTTGGCGGTAATGCCGAACGGGCCGAGCTCGATGGCAAGCGTCTTGGTCAGGCCCTGCAGCCCGGCCTTGGCCGCGGAGTAGTTGGCCTGGCCGCGGTTGCCGAGCGCGGAACTCGAGGACAGGTTGACGATCCGGCCGTAGCGCTGCTCCACCATGTGTTTCTGGGCGGCGCGGCTCATCAGGAACGAGCCCCGCAGGTGCACGTTCATGACCATGTCCCAGTCGTCGTCGGACATCTTGAACAGCAGGTTGTCGCGGAGCACGCCGGCGTTGTTGACCAGCACCGCGGGTGGCCCGAGTTCGGCGGCGACCTGCGCGACCGCGGCCTCGACCTGGTCGGACTTGCTGACGTCCGCGCCTACCGCGACCGCCTGCCCACCAGCGGCGGTGATCGCTTTGACGGTGGTCTCGCAGGCGGCCGCATCGAGGTCCACGACAGCCACCGCCATGCCGTCGCTGGCCAGGCGCTGGGCGGTGGCGGCACCGATGCCCCGGGCGGCGCCGGTGACTATGGCTATGCGTGCGTTTTCTGGCATCTGTCTCTCCTCAGGCTGAGGTGGCGGCTTGGCGGTACGGGCGGAGTTCGCGGTGGGCTAGGGAGCGCTTGTGGACCTCGTCGGGGCCGTCGGCGAAACGGAGGGTGCGGGCATGGGCCCAGAGGTAGGCGAGTGGGGTGTCCTGGCTGACACCTGCTGCGCCGTGCGCCTGGATCGCTTTGTCCAGGATCCACTCGGTGGTGGCGGGGGTCAGCACCTTGATGGCCTGGATCTCGGTGTGTGCGCCCTTGTTGCCCACGGTGTCCATGAGCCAGGCGGTCTTGAGGATCAGCAGGCGGGCCGCTTCTATCCGGACGCGGGACTCTGCTATCCAGTCCTGGACCACGCCCTGGTCCGCTAGGGGACGGCCGAAGGCGGAGCGGCTGGTTACCCGCTCACACATCAGGCTCAGGGCGCGCTCAGCCATGCCTATGAGGCGCATGCAGTGGTGGATGCGGCCTGGCCCCAGGCGGGCCTGGGCGATCGCGAAGCCGCCGCCCTCGACGCCGATGAGGTTGGCGACGGGGACGCGGACGTCGGCGAACTCGACCTCGGCATGGCCGCCGTGGGGGGCGTCGGTGTAGCCGAACACCGTCATGCCGCGGTGGATGGTGACGCCCGGAGTGTCGCGCGGGACCAGGACCATGGACTGCTGGCGGTGACGTTCGGCCTGTGGGTCGGTCTTGCCCATCACGATGAGAACCTGGCAGGCGGGGTCCATAGCGCCCGAGGACCACCACTTGGTGCCGTTGACGACGTACTGGCCGCCGCTGAGCTCGATCCTGGTGGCGATGTTGCTGGCGTCTGAGGAGGCCACGGCGGGCTCGGTCATGCAGAACGCGGAGCGGACCTCTCCGGCCAGCAGTGGCTTGAGCCAGCGTTCCTGCTGCTCGGGAGAGCCGAACTCGGCCAGGAGTTCCATGTTGCCGGTGTCAGGGGCGGCGCAGTTCAGGGCCTCCGGCGCGATCGTCGGGCTGTGCCCGGTGATCTCGGCCAGTGGCGCGTACTGGAGGTTGGTCAGCCCGGCCCCGGCTGGGTGGTTGGCCAGGAAGAGGTTCCACAGGCCCTGACGGCGGGCCTCGTCCTTGAGTGTGGCGAGCACCGGCGGCCGCCGCCACGGGTCGCCCGCGCGCGCTGCCTCGGCTACCTGCTCGGCGAACACGTGCTCAGCTGGGTAGACGTGGTCGTCCATGAAGCTGCTGAGCTGTGCGCGGAGTTTCTCCGTATGGGTGTCGTATGCGAAGTCCATGGCGCCTCCAGGCTCCCGACTCTATCGGGCGGCGGCAGCAGGTCCCAGCCAACGTTACTGGCCAGTAGCAACCAGGTGCGGCGGCGTTCCGCTAGCTGCGCGGCGCCGCTCGCAGGCACGTGGCGCCACTTGCTGTTATCAGAGGGGGCTTGCTGTTATCAGGATGGTCATGGGGGGTTCTGGGTGACCTGAGTGTCGTCGTGGGGATAGGAGTGCTCTGGCTTGGTGGTCCGGGCGCGGGGCTGCTGGGTTTGGGCTATTTGAGGAGCAAGCGGCGGACGCGCCGGCCAGCGACGAAGAGGCCGGCGACCCCCATCGCACCCAGGTAGGCGACATGCCACAGCAACCCGGGGCCGACCACGCCGAGCGCCAGCCCTCGCATCAGCGTCACCGCCTGGTACAGCGGGGTCCACTCGACCACGAACTGCAGCCAGCGTGGGTAGACGGACAGCGGGTAGAAGGTGGCGGAGAACAGGAACAGCGGCATGGTCAGCAGGGTGATGTACTCGAAGTCCTGCCAGCTCCGCATGAACGTGGTGGCGGCCATGCCAACGGCCGCGAACGCGAACCCGGTCAGCACCACCACGGCCAGCTCCAGGGCGGCCCATGGGGTCCGCAACAGGCCAACCGCGGCCATGACCAGCATGAACGCCACCGCGTACATGGCGGCCCTGATGACCGCCCAGGCGATCTGGCCCAGCGTCACGTCGGTGGGGCCCATCGGGGTGGCCAGCGCCGCGTCATAGGCCTTGGCGAACTTGAGCAGGAAGTACACGTTGAACGTGGAGTCGGTGATGGCCCCCTGCATGGTCGCGTTGGCGAGCAGCGCCGGGGCGACGAACGCCACGAACGTGACCTTCTCGCCGCCAGGGCCGGTGACCGGGCCCACGAGGTGGCCGAGGCCGACGCCGAGGGAGAACAGGTAGAACAGGGGCTCGGCCACACCGGAGGCCAGCATCAGCCACATGTGCCGGTAGGCGCGCGCGTGGCGTTCGATGATGTGGATGCTGCCGCTGCCCGCGACCGACCGCCACGGCCTCGTCACTGCCACGGGTGGTATGACCCGCAGCGGGGTTTCGCCCATCCGGATGCTAGACATGCAGCCGCCTGCGGTAGGTGCGCTGCCCGATCGCGACACCGACGACCGCCCATACCACGAGGTAGCCGACGTGCACCAGGGCGGCCGCCCAGGTGGCCGTGCCGAGCGCGAGGCCGCGGCACAGCTCGACCCCGTGCCACAGCGGGCTGATGTAGGCAACCGGCTGGATCCATGACGGGAGCTGGCTGATGGGGAAGAACGTGCCCGAGAACAGGAAGAGCGGGACCACCCCGAAGCGGAAGATGACCGGCAACGAGGTGTCCCGGACCCGGGTCACGGTCCAGGCCTCGAGCGGCGTGGCGAACGCCATGCCGGTCAGCACGGCCACGGGCACCGCCGCGGCCGCCAGCAGGGACGAGACCGCCCCCAGCGCAGCGGCCACCGCGAGGAACAGGGTGCAGTTCATGGCCACGCGGATGACGACGAACAGCAGGTGGCCGTGGAACACGTCGGCCGGCCGCAGCGGCGTGGCGACCGCCGCCCGGTACGTCTTGTTCCACTTCACCGAGCCGAGCACCGGGTAGGTCGACTCGGCCACGCCCGACTGCATGCCCGTGGCGGCCAGCAGCCCCGGGGTGAGGAAGGTCAGGTAGCTCACGCCGCCGAGCGCGGCGGTGCCGTGGTGGTTGATCTGTGAGCCGAGGCCCAAGCCCATGGCGCCCAGGTACAGCACCGGGTTGAGCAGGCTGGAGTAGATAGAGCCACGCCACGTGCGGCGGTACTGCGTCAGCCAGTACTGGAGCTCACGCAGGGCGAAGGCGCGGGACGGGACGCGCTGGGCCGGCGACGGCACGACGCGGGCATGCCGAGGGGGCGGCCGGCGCATCTTCGCAGTCCGTGCCAGCCCAGCCATAAGTCCTCCAGCCGCCGGCCAGTCAGGCGCAGGAACACATCCTCCAGTGTGCTGCGCCGAACCAGGGACGTCAGGGGTTCGAGGCCGAGGGACTTCGCCGCGAGCAATGCGGTGTCCCCATCGTTGACATAGAGCAGGATCCGGTCGGCCAGCACCTCGCGGCGCTCCGCGGCCACGTAGGACAGTTTCTCGACCGCCAGGTCGTGCTCGGCCGGGTCGAAGCGCAGTTCAAGAACCTCGGGCGTGGTGTAGCGCGTGATCAGCTCCCGGGGCGAGCCGCTGGCCGCGATCTTCCCGCGGTCCATCACCACGAGACGGTCGCAGAGCTGCTCGGCCTCGTCCATGTAGTGCGTGGTGAGCACCAGCGTGACGCCCTGCTGCTTGAGCCGGAACAGCCGGTCCCACACCGCGTGCCTGGCCTGCGGGTCCAGCCCCGTGGTCGGCTCGTCGAGCAGCAGCACCTCCGGTGAGTTGATCAGGGACCTGGCGATCGTGAGACGGCGCTTCATGCCGCCGGACAGCGGCTCCACCTGGCTGTCCGCACGGTCGCTGAGCTGCACGAACTCGAGCAACTGGGCGGTGCGCTCGCGGATCACGGCGCGTGAGAGGCCGAAGTATCGGCCATACACGAGCAGGTTTTCGCGTACGGTGAGTTCGACGTCGAGCGTGTCGTCCTGGGGCACCACGCCCAGCCGGGCACGGATCGCGGCGCCGTCAGCGACCGGGTGCAGGCCGAAGATGGTCAGCTCCCCCCCGCTGGGCGGAGACACACACCCAATCATCCGCATTGTGGAGGATTTGCCCGCCCCATTCGGCCCAAGGAAGCCGAACGCCTCCCCCTTGCAAAGATCAAAGTCGATGCCATCAACGGCTTTGAACCGCCCGAACCGCTTCACCAAACCGCGCGCCCGGATCAGCGGCAAACTGGAGGACACGCAGGTGAGGCTACCGGTTTAGGGGCTAAACTCCCACCGGGATATATCGCCATATCTCCGGATGATCCGCCCCGACACCTCGTCCCGGACCGCATCACCACGGTATAGCGGGTAGTGTCGCAGGCGTCACCGTCCTGAGGGTGCGGGAACCCGCCGAAGGACGGACGGGGAAACCTTGAGAGGATGAGTGCCGTGGAATTTATGCGTGGGTTGTACCAGCGGTTCCAGCAGCTCATCCATGAATTCGCCAAGTTCGGCGCCGTAGGCGTTGTCGGTCTGCTCATCACCAATGTCGTGTTCGGCGTCCTCCACTTCAACCTGGGTGTAGGGCCGACAACCTCCACCACGGGCGCCACGATCGTGGCCGCGGCAGTGACGTTCGTGGGCAACCGGTACTGGTCGTTCCGGCACCGTGAGCGGACCAGCCTGGGCCGCGAGACCGTGGTGTTCATCGTGCTCAACGGCATCGGCCTGTTGATCCAGGACGCGGCGACCTGGATCAACTACTACGCAATGGGCAACCACGACAAGTTCTCCGCGTTCGTCGCACTGGACTTCGGGATCGCGGTCGCGACAGTGTTCAGGTTCTGGTCCTACCGGACGTTCGTCTGGGCGGCACCGTCAGGTGGCGGGGAGGCCGGCGACCAGGCGGGGCTGGAGAGCCCCGCACCCGCCGCCCCGGGCGCGGCCCGCGTGGGCACCGGTTCACAGGCCAGGGTCGGCTACGCCAGCGGGAATGGTGTGGCGGCCAGGGCCAACGGCGCCGCAGGCGCGAACGGTCACCTGGTCTCGGGCGGGGCGGCCCGGGCAGGGTCAGCGTCCGGCAAGCAGTCGAACTGACTTCGTTCCCCCTCGGCGCACCCGGTGGTGGTGCCGCTGCCGGGGTGGCTGTGGTCTCGGGTGGTGCACTGGATGCGCGGAGCAGCCTGTACCGGGATCCCTGGTCAGCCGCAGTGACTGCTGGGAGATGATGGCGGCCTGTCCCTGGGTGAGCGCGCCGGTGGCTACCAGGCGGCCGAGCACATGGACCTCACGGGCGCGAGCGTTCGCGTAGTGCAACAGCGGGTCATCGGTTGAGGGTGCCTGCACGATGCCTGCGAGCAGCGCCGCCTGGGCCCACGAAAGGTGAGCCGGGGTCTCCTGGAAGTAGCCGCAACTCGCGGCCTGCAGCCCGTAGTAGCCATTACCGAAGTACGTCACGTCGGCGTACAGGCGCAGGATCGTCGACTTCGGATAGGTGAAGTCGAGCTTGATGCCCAGCGCCACCTCCTCCGTCTCGGCCATCACCCCGGTGCGGCCGGACGTGTACAGCATCTTGGCGAGCTGCTGGTAGAGCGTGGCCCCGCCCTGGTCTCCCCCGCCGTCGAACCGGCCCATGGCGACCCGCCCGACCGCGAACGGGTCGATGCCAGGCTCGGAGTAGAACCGGTGGTCCTCGGTGGCTATCAGAGCTGCAGCGAAGTCCTGGGGCACGGGTGGGCCCGGGTAGGCGGCGTGGTGGGCATGGTCCAGGGCCTGGGCCAGGGCTGGGGCATTACCGACCGAGGGCTCTATCAGGAACAGCCCGACAGCGCACACGATGCCGAGGATGGCAAGGGCGATGAGGATCCCAGCGGCACGGCGGGTCCGGCGGAGGCGGCGACGGCGCGGCCGGTGGGGCGGTGGCAGCTGGAGCTGCGTGGGATCGTAGGGCCAGCCGTCCTGGTCGACTGGGTACGGACCGGAAATGAGGTATCCCCCGCCTCGCAACGGCACAGTCTGGGGGCCTGCCCCTATGTACCCGCGTGTTCTCATGGCCGGCCCACCCGTCGCCCGGCACAGGTCACTCCATGCAGTGCCCTGCTGCGCTACTGCCAATCCTCCATCGATTCGGCGGGGCGTGAAAGAGTGCGATGGCTGTGTGTGATGGTCCTGTGACCCGGGCGATGCGGGTAGGAGTCCGTTGTGTCCCGGAGGCGCGGCTACCCTGCCGGGTGCGCTAAGGTCTAAGCGTCCGTTAGGGCGGACGGGACGTGGCGCAGTTTGGCAGCGCACTTGACTGGGGGTCAAGGGGTCGCCGGTTCAAATCCGGCCGTCCCGACGGTTTTTCGAACGGCCTGGGGACCACTTGGGGACCACATCCCTCAACTGGCGCTCAGGTGGGCGCTGAGGGCTAGGCCAGCATCGGTGATCGTCTGCTGGTCGGGATGCAGGTAGCGTTGTGTCGTGGTCAGTGACCCGTGACCGGCGATCTTCCGCAGGCCGTGGACGGGCACGCCCGCGTCAGCCATCCAGGTCAAGGCGGCCCACGGGCCGCTCGCGCCGCCGCCGCGGCGGCCTGCGCCTACGCTCCCGCTTCGGCGCGGGCCGAACGCCGGTCGGCTGGCGCGAAGGAACCCGAACTGCTGGGGGCCGCCGCCAATGCGTAAGGCCCGATCCCCGCAGTTTAGGGGGCAGAACACGGGAACGTGCGTGGCTCCCGCTCCGACATTGTCCGGGGCGGCCAGAACCAGTCAAGGTCGTACGTCCTCGCTTCGCTGCGGGCGCTCCACCTTGACAGAACCTGTCCGCAGTCCCGGAGTTCGCAGCTATTGGGAGCCAGGCGGGGTGCGGCTCCAGTCTGTACGCTCTGAGCAGTTCAGCGTGCAACTAATCCGTCCCACGAGCATGTGGCGGTTCGCCTACCGTGGGCCCATCGGTTGACGCTTATGTGTCAACCGATAGGCTATAGTTCCGCCTATGAGCGCCCGTGGCTTCCGACTCGGGTTACCCTAAGCCGAATAGCAGCGTATTCGAACCATTTAATATAGAATAGAGATACCATGTCTTCTAACTTCTCCAGCCAGTTTGGTCACTATCTACCTCCGAATCCGGATGCTGTAAAAACTGCTGTGACATCAGGTCTAGTCGTCTTCGATACAAACGTCCTGCTTAATGCGTATCGTTTTGCACCTAATGCTCGTGAGCAATTGACGTCCGTCCTGACTCGGGTATGTGACCGCACTTGGATTCCTCACCGGGTCGCCGAGGAGTTCCACAAAAACCGGCTTACCGTAAGGGCAGATTATGATACAGCATACGTTTCAGTAATAGAGCCACTTAAGGCGGTACAGCGCAAGCTAGAAGAAGATATTACACCTGCAATTAGGCAGCTCGCCAACCGTGCAGCACTGACGAACGAACAACGTGACCGCTTGCTAAGACTTGTGGTTTCTTGTACAACTCCGACAATATCGGCCGTTGAGACTCTCAGAAGGGGTCATGGCCTAGATGACCCCCGTAGGCCTGATCCGATTCTTAGAGCGTGTCTTACGTGGTGGTTGGCTGATCTTGGGTGATGATCGGTCACCATGGCTGATCAGTTGTCGTTGCGGTTAGTGCCGGATGAGTTGTGGGTGCTCGTGGAGCCGCTGGTCCCGAAGTTCCGGGCACGCCCG
>DASYYE010000352.1:0-3919 GCA_035946955.1 Streptosporangiaceae bacterium
GCCGGTGGGGATGTTCAGTCCAGCGACATCGGCGTCCCCGATCTGGTCCAGGTGCTTGACCAGCGCGCGGATGGAGTTGCCGTGCGCGGCTACCAGCACGGTCCGCCCGGCGGCCAGGTCAGGCACCATCGCGTCGTACCAGTGGGGCAGGAGACGCTGCAGGACGTCCGCGAGGCACTCGGTCCGGGGCAGCAGCTCCGGTGGGAGATGGGCGTAGCGGGGGTCATTGGCCTGGGACAGCGGGTCGTCGTCAGCCAGCGGCGGGGGTGGCACGTCATAGGAGCGCCGCCAGAGCATGAACTGCTCGTCGCCGAACTCCTGCCTTGTCTGGGCCTTGTCCTTGCCCTGAAGCGCGCCGTAGTGACGCTCGTTGAGGCGCCACGACCGCTTCACCGGCAGCCAGAGCATCCCCGCCTCTTCCAGCGCCAGGTTCGCGGTCTGGATGGCACGGGTCAGCACGGAGGTGTGCAGCACATCGGGCCAGAGTCCGCTGTCCCGGAGCATCCTGCCACCGGCCCTGGCCTCGCTGGCCCCGACGTCCGACAGGCCGACGTCGACCCAGCCGGTGAACAGGCCCTTGGCGTTCCAGTCGCTCTCCCCGTGCCGAAGCAGCACCAGTGTGTACATGGTCGTGAGCCTATCGGCCCCTCCCGGCGGGCAATGCCGGCAGGGGAGCGGGAACACGGGCCGGGACCGCGTGGTTTGTGCTCCTCGGAGGTGGGTCATCGTGCCGCCACGCATGCCACGCCGAGTCGCGACCATCAGCGTCCATACCTCACCGCTGGAACAGCCAGGGACCGGCGACGCCGGGGGCCTGAACGTCTACGTGGTCGAGGTGGCCAAGCGCATGGCCGCCCAGGGTGTCGAAGTGGAGATCTTCACCCGGGCCGTCACCCGTGACGCCCCACCAGTGGCCGGACTCGTGCCCGGCGTGCTGGTGCGCCATGTGCCGGCGGGCCCCTTCGAGGACCTGGACAAGGCCGACCTGCCCGCGCAACTGTGCGAGTTCACCCTGGAGGTGCTGCGCACGGAGGCAGCGTTCGCTCCAGGCCGCTACGACCTGGTCCACGGCCACTACTGGCTGTCCGGTCATGTGGGCGCGGTCGCCAAGGAGCGCTGGGGAGTCCCATTCGTACAGTCCATGCACACGCTCGGCAAGGTCAAGAACGCGGCGCTCGCGCACGGGGACCAGGCTGAGCCGCAGGTGCGGCTGCGCGGCGAGGCCGACGTCATCGCCGCCGCCGACCGGCTGGTCGCCAACACCGACGAAGAGGCGCGCCAGCTCGCCCGGCTGTATGACGCCGACCCAGCCAAGATCTGGACCGTCAACCCCGGCGTCGACCTGTCGATCTTCCGCCCGGGGTCATCCGACCAGGCGCGGCAGCGCCTGGGCCTGCCCGCCGACGGACAGGTGATCGTCTTTGCTGGCCGGGTCCAGCCGCTCAAGGCGCCCGATGTGGTGCTGCGCTGCGCGGCAGCCCTGGTCAGGGAAGACCCAGCCCTGGCCAAGACCCTCACCGTGGCCTTTGTCGGCGGCCCGAGCGGCACCGGGCGGGCAGACCCGGACCAGCTCACCCAGCTCTCGCGGGAACTCGGTATCTCGGGCCTGGTCCGGCTGGAGCCGCCATGCCCGCAGTCCGAACTGGCGGACTGGTACCGGGCCGCCACCGTGGTCATGGTCCCGTCGTACTCGGAGTCGTTCGGCCTCGTCGCCGTGGAGGCCCAGGCCTGCGGCACGCCGGTGATCGCCGCCAAGGTCGGCGGCTTGCGCACCGCGGTGGCCGACGGTGTGTCGGGGATCCTGGTCGAGGGCCACGACCCAGCCCACTACGCGAGCGCGGTGCGGAACCTCTTCAACAACCCGCGGCAGCGCGCCTCCCTGGCACGCGGTGCGGTCACGCATGCCCACCGCTTCGGCTGGGGGTCCACGGTGGACCGCCTGCTCACTGTCTATGCCGGAGCCATGGACGCAGCACTGGCCAGGGGCAGCTACACACACGCGGGTTGAGCCTGGCTGACCCGTCCTGCGTGACCCCTGGCTGGAAAGATGGGTGGCTATGAACGTCACCCGGGTAGTCCTGTGACGCCGGCTGAGGAAGCCGTGGCCGCCGCAGTCGAGGCCGCCCTAGCTGAGCTGGGGCTGGCCGCGGAGCAGCCGGAGCCGGGCAGTTTCCTCGTGCGCCTGGAGGGCCAGCACAAGCTGGCAACCATGACCTGGCTGATCGTGTCCGCGCACAGCCTGCATGTGGAGGCGTTCTTCTGCCGGCGGCCCGAAGAGGACCAGGCGCGCTTCTACCAGTTCCTGCTGGAGCGCAACGGCAGGATGTACGGCGTCCACTTCGCGGTGGACAGCCGCGGTGACGTCCACCTCGTGGGCCGCCTGCCGCTGGCGGCCATCTCCACCGAGGAGGTCGACCGTGTGCTCGGCTGCGTCCTGACCTACGCCGACGAAAACTTCGACCCGGCGCTGACCATCGGGTTCGCCTCCTCGATCACCCGGGAATGGGAGTGGCGGCGCAAACGCGGGGAGAGCGTGGCGAACCTGCGTGCGTTCGCCAGCCTGGCGCCCCCAACCGGGGAAGGGCAGTGATGGGCCCGCTGCACGGGGTGAGAGTCGTCGAGATCGCGAGCCTCGCACCCGCGCCGTTCGGCTGCATGGTGCTGGCTGACATGGGAGCCGACGTCGTCCGGGTCGACCGGCCCGGTCCGTCAGGCTCAGAGGCCCTGGTGGCGGCTGGCCCGCTGGGCCGGGGCCGCCGGTCCATCGTCGCCGACCTGAAGGACCCTGCGGGAGTGGACATCCTGCTCCGACTCGCCGACCATGCGGATGTCTTGGTGGAGGCATTCCGGCCGGGTGTCGCGGAACGCCTCGGTTTCGGCCCGGAGGTGTGCGCACAGCGCAACCCCCGGCTGGTCTATGCGCGGATGAGCGGCTGGGGGCAGGAGGGCCCGCTGGCGAGCACGGCTGGCCACGACATCGACTACATCGCGGTGGCCGGCACCCTGGAGCCGATCGGGCGGGCGGGCCAGCCGCCGGTCCCCCCGCTGAACCTGGTCGGCGACTTCGGCGGGGGCGGCATGTTCCTGGTCGCGGGCGTGCTCGCGGCCCTGCTGGAGCGGGAGCGGTCCGGCCTTGGCCAGGTGGTCGACGCAGCCATGGTGGACGGGTCGGCGCTGCTCGCGGCGTTCCTCTACGGGCTGCGTGCAACGGGCACGTGGCAGGACGAGCGGGGCACCAACCTGCTGGACGGCGGGGCGCCGTTCTATGACACCTATGAGACGGCAGACGGCCGGTACATGGCGGTAGGCGCGCTGGAGCCCAAGTTCTATGCGGAACTGGTGGCCGGGCTGGGCCTGGATGCGGCCAGCCTGCCCGCCCAGTCCGACCGCGCCCAGTGGCCGGTGCTGCGGGAACGAATGGCCGCCAGGTTCGCCGAGCGCACCCAGGCGGAGTGGGTGGCGGTGTTCGCGGACACCGACGCCTGTGTCGCGCCGGTGCTCAGCCCCGCGCAGGCCCCCCAGCATCCGCACAATGCGGCGCGTGGCACTTTTATCGACGTCGGCGGCGTGCTGCAGCCAGCGCCAGCCCCCCGGTTCAGCCGGACGGCCTGCGCGCAACCGTCACCCCCGCCCCCGCCGGGTGCCGATACGGACCAGGTTCTCGCCGGCCTCGGGCTGACCCCAGACCAGGTGAAAGACCTCCGCCACCGCGGGATCGTGACCTGACCCACGCTCGGTTAGAACGGCGGTCAAGTAGTGGTCGGGCCGCCAACTGGTAGCCGATGGCGGTTTGGCGGGCGATGAGGTGACTGCTGGGGCCGTGCCCGCCACCCTGGTGGGCTGTTCCCATGATCCTGAAGACATTTCAGTCACTGTAACTGAAATTCTTACAGGATCATGGAAACCATTACCTGACCGG
>DASYYE010000353.1:0-16106 GCA_035946955.1 Streptosporangiaceae bacterium
GGTGGTGGTGGGCCGACTGGGTTGCCGGGTGGTCCTGCGGTGTTCAACCCGGGTGGGGATGACCTGGAGGTGTACGGGGTCGGGGCGGACCATTCGCTGCAGGAGGCCTACTACAAGAACGGTGCCTGGCACTCCAACACCACGCTGGGGGGTTCGGTCACGGGCACGCCGTCGGCGGTCTATGACATCGCGTCGGGGAACCTGGAGGTCTATGCCACCGGCACCGACGGCACGGTGCAGGAGGACTACTGGAGTCCCAAGTCCGGTGCCTGGGCGGGCTGGCGGCAGCTGCTGCCCGCCATGGCGGTGGTGGGCAGCCCCGCAGTGGTCTACAACCCCGGCGGCAAGGACCTGGAGGTCTACGCCCGGGCCAAGACCAGCGGGAACCTGGTGGAGGACTACTGGAACTCCACCGGCTGGCACGCCGGTGCGCCACTGAAGCAGGCGATCACCAGCGACCCCGCCGCCGTCTACAACCCCGGCGGCAAGGACATCGAGGTCTACGCCGCCGGCACCAGCGCCACCCTGGTCGAGCAGTACTGGAACGCCAAAGGCTGGCACATCGGCACACCACCGAAAGAAACGATGACGGGCATACCGTCTGCGGTCTACAACCCCATCGGTAAGGATCTGGAGGTCTACACCGCGGGCACGCCCGGCAGCGCGGGCGCGCCGCTGCACGAGGTCTACTGGAACGGCAACTGGCACACCAGCACCAACCTCCCGGCCACCCTCATCTCCGGAAGCCCATCAGCGGCGTACGACAACGAGGGCGGCACGCTCGAGGTCTACGCCAAGGGGGGGCCGGCCAGCAGCGGCGCGGGGGCACCCCTGGTGGAGGTCTACTGGAACGGCACTGACTGGCACACCAGCACCAACCTCCCCGCCTGGACGGCGATGGGCAGGCCTGCGCCGGTCTATGACAACGAGGGCGACACGTTCGAGGTCTACGACATCCCGCCGCCGGCCTCCGGCGCCACCGGCTCCCCGCTCCAGGAAGTCTGGTGGGACCCCAACGGCTGGCACGGCCCCCAGACCGTCCTGACCGCCAACCTGATCAGCCCCTGACCCTCGCCTGAGAAACCACGCCCTGCGCCTGGCGCGCGCCAGCACCCAGCGGCGCGCGCCAGGCTGGCTCAGCTCCGGCCGGTGATGGGCGGGTCCACGCGGCGGAACAGGTAGACCCCGCGGGAGCTGTACAACTGCCGGTACACGGTGCCGGGGTGCTGCTGCTCAACGTAGGTGCGTGGGTTGGGCGGCTTCGGGTTGATGTTGCTCCGCACGGCGTCGAACAGGACGTACTGCGGGTCGTGGATGCCGGGCAGTACCGATCCACGACGTGCCGGTGTGGTGATCCACGATGTGCTGGTGTCGCGGGCGGCCATGGCGGCGAGCATCGTCATGGTCGTTTCGACGGTGGCCCCGTCCGGCACCATCGCCATCGCGTGCTCCTGTGCCCTGGCATTGGGGCTGACCGCGTAGGTGCTGGGCTTGAACAGGCTGGCAAGCGGGTAATTGAGCGCGAGCCAGGCCGCCACGGCCACCATCCCAGCCGCGGCCACCGCGGGCAGGGCGGCACGCAGGGACACCAGGAGCCGGTTCGGCGCCTCGCCGCGGTGCGCGCCGCGCACCTGTCCGGCGGTGCGGCCCGAGAGTCTGGCCAGGGCATCGATCCCGGCGACGAACACGATGGGCATCACGGTGGCGTTGTAGTGGTACCCAGGGTTCCAGCTCCAGAATGTGTCGTGGGTGGACACGAACCGAAGCAGCAGACTGGGCCCCGTGACCAGGACGAGTGGTGAGCGCAGCGCCAGGAACAGCACGGGGAGCAGGATCATGAGGGTGGTCTGCAACTTCTCCTGGCCGGAGACGCCGATCTGGGAGAACAGGCCCCCGGTGGAGAGGTGGCTCCGGCCGACGGCTGATCCGCCCCATTGCCAGTACAGGTAGACGTGGTGCGGGTTGAGCGCCGGGATGAGCACGAAGATCGCCAGGGCCGACCAGCCCAGCCCCCACACCACCAGCAGTCCGCCCGCGCGTGCCCACGCGCCTGCCCCGGCCCGGCCGGTGAAGCCCTTTCCCGCTTCGCCACCGCGCCGGCCGCCGCGCCAGCGCGTCATCAGGGCGGCGCCCAGCATGACCACACCGATCGCGGCGACCGTGAACCCCTGGTCCTCCTTGATGAACACCAGCGGCAGCGCCCACCGCACAGCAGCCCACGGCCTGCGGCGGACGAGCGCGGACAGGGAGAACGCGAGGAGTGGGACAGCGAACGCCACTTCGTGGAAGTCGAAGTTGTTCATCGACTGCAGGCCCCAGGAGAACCCGTAGGCGAGACCGACCGCCCGGCTGACGCCGACGCCCAGGTGGTCCCTGGCCGCGCGGCAGATCGGGAACACGGACACCGCCGTCAGCAGTGCCTGCGCCACCACCAGCGTCGCCGGGCTCGGGAAGACCCGGAAGAACGGTGCGAGCAGGGCGACGATCGGGGTGAAGTGGTCGCCCATGAGGTCGAAGCCGGGCCCCCGGATCGCGACTATCGGGGCGTGCAGGTCGGCGTACTGATGGACGTACTCGGTGAAGATCCCAATGTCCTGCGAGGCGGGGTCCACCCGGATGACGCGGGAGACCGCGTCGGCGGCGTAGACGGCGAACGTGGCAAGCGCGATCAGCCACACGACTGGGTCACTCGCAGCCGCCGACCGGCGCACCCGTCCAGGCAGGCCTGCCAGCCGGCCAACCGCCCCGAGGCCGGCGCCGCGGGCATCCACAGCGGGGCCGCCGTCCACAGCGGGCCCACCGTTCGTGGCGGGCCCGGAGGCGCTGACGGCTGCCGTCTCCGCGGAGGTTCCCTGGTCTTGTGACATCAACGCCCATCCATGTGTGGACACGCGCCAGCCGCGCCCCGTGCCCGATGCCAAACGCATGGTGATACTATCCGGCGTCTGGCGGGTCTAAGTCGGGATGACCGGATCAGCCTGCGCTGACGGGGTGATGTCCCCGCAGGGTCACAGCCGGGGGTCCTCCAGCATCTCGGTCACCAGTGCCGCGATCGGCGACCGCTCCGAGCGGACCAGCGTCATGTGCGCGAACAGGGGGTGGCCCTTGAGTTTCTCGATCACCGCGACCACTCCGTCGTGTCTGCCCACCCGCAGGTTGTCACGCTGGGCGACATCGTGTGTCAGCACCACCCGGGAGCCCAGGCCGATGCGGGACAGCACGGTCAGCAGGACCCCGCGTTCCAGCGACTGCGCCTCGTCCACGATCACGAACGAGTCGTGCAGCGAGCGTCCCCTGATGTAGGTCAGCGGCAGCACCTCGAACATGTCTCTGGCCAGCACCTCGTCGATGACCTCCTGGGAGGCGACTGAGCCCAGCGTGTCGTACACGGCCTGTGCCCAGGGGCTCATCTTGTCCGCCTCGGAGCCTGGCAGGTACCCGAGTTCCTGGCCGCCGACGGCGTAGAGCGGCCGGAACACCACCACCTTGCGGTGCTGGCGCCGGTCCATGACCGCCTCGAGCCCGGCACACAGCGCGAGCGCGGACTTGCCCGTGCCCGCACGGCCGCCGAGCGACACGATGCCGATGTCCGGGTCGAGCAGCAGGTCGAGCGCGATGCGCTGCTCGGCGCTGCGGCCACGGAGCCCGAACGCCTCCCGGTCGCCCTTGACCAGCTTGACCGACTTGTCCGGCAGCACCCGCCCCAGGGCCCGTGACCCGCCGAGCCCGCCAGCCGAGAGCACGAGCCCGGTGTGGCACAGCAGGTCCCGTGCGGCCTCGCACTCGAGCCGGCCCGTCTCGTACAGCTCGTCGACTTCGGCCTGGCTGACGTCGAGTTCGGCCATGCCCGTCCAGCCCGACTCGATTGGCATCTCCGCCCAGTACTCCTGGGCGGTGAGCCCCACCGATGCCGCCTTCACCCGCAGCGGGAGGTCCTTGCTGACCAGGATGACGTCCTCACCCTCCGTGGCGAGGCTGCGCGCCACGGCCAGGATCCTGGTGTCGTTGTCCCCGAGCCGGAAGCCGGGGGGCAGCACGCCGGGGTCGGTGTGGTTCAGCTCGACCCGGACGGTCCCCCCAGAGGTGCCGATCGGCACTTCCGCATCGAGGCGGCCGTGTTCGGCCCGCAGGTCGTCCAGGTGACGCAGTGCTTGGCGTGCGAAGAAGCCCAGTTCAGGGTGGTTCCGCTTCGCTTCGAGCTCGGTGACCACGACGATGGGCAGGACGACCCGGTGCTCGGCGAACCTGGCGGCCGCGCCAGGGTCCGCCAGCAGGACGCTGGTGTCGAGGACATAGGTGCGCCGTGGGGTGCTTGCCCTGGCCGGCGTTGTCTTGGTGCGGGTGCTGGACGTGCGCCGCGTGGCGCGGGCAGAAGGATTGGCCACTCGTTCTCCCCTGGGGCGCCGGTGCGGGCGCCATCAGCAGACGTGTCGGCTAGACCGGGACGGCCCACGACGGGCCGGTCACCGGCCCTTCGCTCGCCTCGCCTGTGTGCCAAGGCAACAAGCTCGAGGATCTCGAGGGCCTTCCCGGCGGGCGGCAAGGCACCGCCCATCCACTTATGACGGTACATGCCCTAAGGCGTGTCCTGGAAGAGCGCAGGTGACAGGGTCGAGGCCGGTCGGTGACGGCCAACCGGCCGCCCAGTGACGTGACCAGGCGTTATGACGTTGTCACGCGCCGAAGCGGCGCTGGCGGGCCGCATAAGAACGCAACGCCCGCAGGAAATCGACCCGCCGGAAGTCCGGCCAGTACGCGTCGCAGAAATAGAACTCCGAGTGGGCGCTCTGCCACAGCAGGAACCCGCCCAGCCGCTGTTCCCCGGAGGTCCTGATGACCAGGTCGGGGTCGGGCAACCCGGCGGTGTACAGGTGGTCGGCGATGTGCTCGACATCCAGCAACTCGGCCAGTTCCTCGATGCTGGTGCCCTTGGTCGCGTGGTCGTAGAGCAGGGCACGGACAGCGTCGGCGATCTCACGCCTGCCCCCGTACCCCACCGCCACATTGACCTGCAAGCCTTCGATGCTGGGAGTCGCATCACCCGCGGCCTTGAGCACCTGGGCCGTCTCTGGTGGCAGCAGGTCAAGCGCACCCATGGGTTTGATGTGCCAGCCAGCGGCTGCCAGGCCCTTGACGGTGCTCTCGATGATCCGCAGCAGGGGGCCCAGTTCAGCCGCAGGCCGCGCGAGGTTGTCGGTCGACAGCAGCCACAGGGTCACGACCTCGACGCCTGCCTGACGGCACCAGCCGAGCAGTTCGACGATGTGGTCGGCACCCTTCTGGTGGCCGTCGCTGACATCGGCCAGGCCGACTGAGCGTGCCCACCTGCGGTTGCCGTCCAGGATCACCCCGACGTGCCTGGGGACCGAGAGCCCGGCCAGGGATGCTTCCAGCCTGCGCTCATACAGCCGGTAGACCAGTCGGCGGATTCCCATCGCACCTCGCCATAATTCTGGGGCATATGGGGGCACGACAGGCATGCTCGCACCCACTGGCCCCAGAAACACGGTATCTCGATGATCGGCCGCGACGGGGCAAACCTGCTGTCCCGCTCGCGCTACTCCCATGCGGGGAGGCCCCGCGCCCCAGCGGGGGCGCAGGGCTTGTCGCTAGCGCATGGACTTGACCACGGCCTCGTCGAGGCCAGGGAACGAGGCGAGGTACTCCCTGCGCTCCCGCTTGAGCCGGGCCACCATGGCGTCGTATTCGTCAGTGCGGCCAAGGCGCTGGTAGAGACGTCGTGGCTGGAGGAGTTCGACATCGTCGACCCCTGGCAGGGACTCGGCGATCTCGTAGCCGAAGTCCGGGTCGGTCGTCCACGAGATCGTGTCCTCCACGATGGCCTGGACGATCGCCGAGGAGTCGGGGATCGTCAGCTTCTTCGAGCCCTCGTGCCCTTCGCCACCGCCAACCCGGCCAGTGTTCAGCACGAAGACGTTCAGCTCGTGGCTGTCGAGCAGCTCCAGCATCCGGTTGCCCATGTCGGCCATGTCACGCGGGAAGAACGGGTTGGTGCCAGGCACGCGCAGGAATTTGCCGTCCTCGTCCTTGCCGCCAGCGGAGGTGCCGGTGGTCTCGCCCAGCATGAAGTACGCCGCCGCCTGGGCACGGTCCAGCCGCGCCACCCCGGGCACGATGTTCTCGTTGCGGTTGAGGATCAGCAGGAACTCCGCGGGCGGCACCTCGTTCGCCGGCCATGGGTCAACGTAGGAGAACGGCCAGGTCGTACGCCCGTTCTTGGTGTACGAGGTGTCGAAGAAGTCGACCTTGCCGCCCTCGCCAACGGAGACGTTCTCCAGGTAGGCGTCCGGCTGCGTGGTCGCGTGGTAGATGGCGGGCTCGAACCGGGGGTCCAGGCCGAAAGTCTTGGCGAAGCAGCCGTTCTCGGTCGTGTACACACGGCCGCCTGGCATCAAGGCAATGAAGTCGTCCTGGGCCGGCTTGCTGCCGAGCTGCGTAGTGAACGTGGTCGTGGTCTTGCCGGTGCCGGAGAGGCCGACGATCAGTGCGCTGCGGGGCCGCCCGCCGCCCGGGAACACCTTGCACCCGGCGTGCAGAGCGAGGCCGCCCCGGCGGTAGACGATGTCGTTCCACATCCGCAGGCCGCCCTTTTTGGACTCACCGAAGTAGTCCGAGTTGAGCACCCTGGTGAGTCCGTGGGCGAGGTCAACCGCGATCACGCGGTCGTTCGGGTACCCGGGTGCTGGCAGGTTGGGCGTGTACAAGACCGTGGTGTCGGGCTCCCAGGTCGCGGGGTCGTAGTCATCGCCCACTGGGTAGTAGAGCTGGCGCTGCATCCCAGCGACGTTGGCGTTGGCCGCCTCCATGACCAGCCGCGCGCGGGTGCGGAACTCCGGGTCGGAGCCGATGTAGCCGTCCACGACCACCATGTCGGCCTTGGCGATGTACGCATCCTGTGCCGCTGCCAGCCGGTCAAATTCATCCCGCGGGATTGTTTGTTTAGTCGCATTGGTCGAGTCAGCCACGACAAACGTGGACTTGGTGCTGCGCGAGTCCACCCTCGCCCTGACGTTCACATTTCCGAACTCCGTGAGCGTCGCGTTTGGCATTTTCTCAGTGAGCTCACGAAGCCTCTCCGCACTCGGATTCCACTCCACTGATGCCGCATTGACCTGATGCGCCACTTCTCGCTCCTCCTTCGGGGCGCCGCAGGCCCGCGAGGCATACTGCCCGCGCCGTTGCGGGCAGGGGGTACGCCTCCGCGAGCATGATCATGTGCGCCCTGTGCTGCAGATTTGGGGAGTGTACCCGGTCTGGCCCGACTGACTGCACGCCGGGCGCAAGACCTTCAGGCCGCTGTGCGCCCGGGGACCACTGGCCGCGGCCAAGGCGGCCAAAGTACGGCGCGCCGCCACCTGGGGCAGCGCCTCGCCAGGTGCCCTGAAAGCGCACCGCCAGAGGTCTTGTATTAGCTCCTGCCCGGGCTCGCTGCGAGTTCGGTCCCACACTTTTCGTGGATTTGGTTTAGACCTATGGTTTAAACCGCTAGCGACAATTCGGCGCTGGTCACGAGCGTGGTCCCTGTGCCCGCACCTCCGCTACGTGGCGCAGCGCGGCCCTGAGGTCGGCGAGCCAGGAGTCCTCGTGCTGGCCCACGAGCCGCGCGCACCAGGCAAGTGCCTCACTGCGGCTGCGTGCCACCCCGGCGTCCACGAGTGTGTCGAGAACCAGGCGCTCGGGCTGCCGCAGCCGGGTCATCACCGGGACCGACAGTGTGGTGAACATCACTTTCTGACCCGCGCACACCACGCCCCAGGAAACCTTGCGGCCGAAGAGCGCCTCTGCCTCGCGGGCTATCGCCACCCTGGCGTCGCGGGTCTCCTCCCGGAAGCGGCGAATCCGGCCGAGCGCGACCGCCTCATCGGCCGCGTCTTCGCTCTCCGGCTCCCGGCTCGCCCCAGCCTCGCTGCCCCCTGGCTGTGTGCCCACGTCCACACGTTCCGGCCTGCCCAGGGGCAGTGAACCAATGACGCTGATCTCTTCCCGGTCGACCATCACGTCCGGCGGCCCGCTGAACCAGCCGCCGGGGAGCCTGCCCACGAACCAGCCAGGCACCTGCTCGGAGAGGGTGCCGACGGTGCTGCTCCGGTCGCCGGCCCTCCTGTCGCCTCCTCGCTGATTCGTATTCATGTAATCAGGATTACCCATGAAGCCGAGCCGGGCAATCGCGCCGGGCCATGGCGCCTGGGGGGGTTGAGTCAGCGCCTCACACACCCCAGGAGGCGAGACCCGCAACGCGATGCAGGCGCGTAACGGACGGAGGGCCACCTGCGTTTGGACTGGAGGCACACCCGGCCAGCCCTGGGACCGGTGAGACAAAACATGACCAACCAGTGAACCAGGACGATAGGGTCTAGTGTGGTACAAATCATCCAGTGGTTCGTGAACAGACCAAGTCCTGCCGAAATGTGTTTTGTTGCGGTAAGGACGGTTGGCACAAGTATGATCAGTACAGGTTCTTTGAGTGCTCTTGACCCGCAAGCTACCCAGCGGGCGCAGTCGGCTGCGCTGGGATCGCTGACCGGTGGGCCGTCCGGCCAGCGGGATAATGAGGTCGTACATGGCTGACTGGCCACCAGACAGATCCAGGCAGGACGACGGCGAGCGGCCCAATGAGGCCGAGGACGGCTCGTGGTTTGGGCGTCCCCGGCCTCCGGAAGGCCAGCCCGACCTTTCCTGGCCTGACCCGCGTGCCCTGCCACGTCACCCCGCCCAGCCCACCCGCCCGGTCCGCAATGACCAGGACCGGGTGCTCCCCAGTGATGGCCGGGCGAGCCGCGCCGGCCCGGGCAGGATTGGCTCGGGTGGTGGCAGGCTGCTGCCCGGCGATGAGCGTGTCAAGCGCGCTGGCGCCCCTCTGGGGCCTGGTGGTGACCGGCTGCTGCCCGGTGACGACCGCGCGCCGCGCGTCAGCGCCAGCGGGCAGCCACGGCACGATGACGGCCACGGGCGCGGTGACGGCAGCGTGCTGCCCAGGCACGGTCGCATCATGCCCGGGAACGCCAAGGCCCCACTGCCCCGGCGTACGCGGACCGGGCAGGATCACGGGGATCCTGGCTCGGGGGCACCGTCGCGTCCCGCCATCCCCGGCCATGAACGCCTGCTCCCAGGCCGGGCCCCCATCGCCCGGCAGGGCACAACCATCAATGGCGGGCTGCCCGGCAGCGGTCCCGGTTATGGCCACGCCACGCCAGGCGGCCCCCAGCAAGACGACCTCAGCCACGGCACGCTGCCTGACTATGAGCACGACCTGGCCGACGACGACCTGCTGCCGGACCACGTCCCAGACGATGTCCTGCCCCTGGCGCCGTCGCATGGCGCCACCGGCCGCGTCTTGCCTGACGCGGACCGCATCCCGGACGAGGACGAGGACGACTTCCGCGACGACGAAGACGACGAGGAAGAGGAGTTCCTGTCCGGCAGCGTGTACCCGGGCGGCGGGACTGAGTTCGTGCCCGGGCGGGGCCAGTTCATCCCCGCCACCGACGCTGGCGACGACGCACCGGACCAGAGCTACCCGGATCGTCCCGGCCGGCCGGGTGCACGGTCGAGACGCCGGGGGCGCCCCAAGACGCGGCCGGTGCAGCGGGTCGCGGCCGGGATCTCCATCTCCATGGCCGCAGTGGTCACCGTGACCGCGGTGGTCGCGTACTGGGAGACGCGGAACCTGTGGGACGCCATCCAGCGGGTGCCAGTCACCGGCCTGCTGGGCAAGCGGCCGCCTCAGCTCTCCGACGCCATGAACGTCCTCGTGTTCAGCGAGAGTTCGGGCGCCGGGCTGAGCGCCCCCCAGATCGCCACCCTCCACCTCCCCGGTGCCAGCCAGCACAGGGCTGACACGATCATGGTGGTGCACATTCCGACCAATGGCGGAGAGCCAACGGTCCTCAGCTTCCCGCACGCCCTCGCGGTCCCCCGCTACCTCTGCCCCAGCCCTGGCCCTGGCCAGCCGCAGCAGACCCAGGACCTGGCGGAGACGCAGCCGCTCAACGCCGCGTTCGACTACGGGCCTGCCTGCCTGTGGAAGACCGTTGAGCAGGTGACCCACATCCGCATCGACCACTTCATCGAACTGCGCATGGACGGTTTCGTGAAGGCCATCGATGCGGTGGGCGGGATCACGATGTTCTCCCCCGCCACTGTGAGCGACCCCATCACCGGACTGAGTCTCCACACCGGCGAAAACCACCTGGACGGCGTGCAGGCGCTGGCCTTCTGGCGCACCGGGGATGGCATCGGCGTCGGCTCCGACCTGCTGCGGATCCGGCGGGACCAGAACCTCATGGTCGCCTTCATGCACTCGGTGTCCACCAGTGGTGTGCTCGGCAACGCTGGCACCCTGTTTAGTCTGATCCACGACATCGCTGACGCGATGACCTGCGACATGGGGCTCAGCGAGGCGGACATGCTCAACATCGGCATGGGCATGAAGGGACTATCGACCCACCAGGTGCAGTTCATCACCGTCCCCAACCTTCCGGACCCAGGCAACCTGGCGGAAGACAGCATCTCCCAGCCCGCTGCCAGCCAGCTCTTCAGCTCCATCGCGCGCAACGGTTAGACCCAGGCCATCCCAGGCCATCCCAGGCCAGCTGTGGCCTGGGATGGCCGGTCTCGTTTGGGCTGACACGGACGGGTATCATGCCTCCGAGCGCCCGTTATTGTCCCAGCGGGATTGTTGTGCGGGAGCGCCTAGCCGGGGGCCAGCACCCGCGAGCCGCTAAGGGATCTCCGCGGCGCGGGGATCGAGGTTAGGCATGACGGACTGGCGTTCCAGACGGGCCCAGCGGTCGGGGCGCGGCGCGCTCCGCAATGTGCGCCTCAGGCGACGGGTCATGGCCGGGCTGAGCGCACTCGTGGTCGTCTCACTCACCGCCGGGGTGCTGTACGCCTACGCCAGTTACCGCAAGGTCTGGGACCGCATCAAGCGGATCGACGTGACCGGGCTAGGCAGCCGGCCACCACAGTTCGACCCGAGCGCGGTGAACCTGCTGGTGTTCGCCTCGGGCACCACCGACGGGCTGACCCGGCGCCAGCAACTCGCCTGGCACGTGGGCTCCGACTCCGGAGACGCCGTGTCCGAGACGCTCATGATCGTCCACATCTCGCCCGGCCACCACCGGGTGACCGTGGTGAACATCCCGCGTGACACGGTCGTGCCCATCTACAACTGCGCCCAGGGGCCCGGCTGGTCCGGGCAGCAGGCAAGCCCGGGTTCGATCGAGCAGATCGACGCCACGCTGTCCTACGGTGGGCCGGCCTGCCTGTGGAAGACGGTCGAGCACGTCACCGGAGTGCGGCTGGACCACTTCATCGAATTGGGCTACAAGGGCCTGGTCAGGGTCATAGACGACATCGGGGGGGTCGACGTCTGTCTGCCCTTCGGTGTGCACGACCCGTACTCCGGGCTCAACATGAGCAAGGGTCAGCACCACATCGACGGAGTGAACTTCCTGAAGTTCTGGCGCACCCGGGAGGCCACCGGGGACGGCTCGGACCTGCAGCGGATCACGCGTGACGACTACCTGCTGGCGCGGGCACTGAGCCAGGCGCTGCGCGACGGCCTGCTCTCCAGCCCCACCAAGCTGATCAAGGTGATCAGTGACGCCGCCAGCCAGATGACCCTGGATGCCGGGTTCAGCCAGTCCGACCTGCTGCGCGTCGCCGAGAGCCTGCGCGGCCTGCCCGCAGGCTCGGTGCAGTTTATCCAGGCCCCCACCGCCCAGTACGCACCCAACCCGAACTGGGTCGAGCCAGCGCAGCCGCAGGACGACGCGCTGTTCCAGGCCATCGCCCATGACCGGACAGTGCCTCGCAGTGCCCAGCAGCCCACACAGCCAGGCCACCAGGGCGGGGCCGTGGACAGCCAGGACCTGGCGGTCGCAGCCGCAAGCCCGTCCAGTGTGGACGTGACCGTGCTCAACGGCGATGGCGTCCCCAACCAGGCAGGGACGGTCGCGGCCGACCTGGCGGGCCGGGGGTTCCACATCACAGGCACCGGTGACGCATCGGTGTTCACCTACACGGACTCGGTCATTGAGTACGGCTCCCGCTCCCAGGCCGCGGAGGTCGAGGCCCTGCGGCAGGTCCTGTCGCACGTGCAGGTGCAGCGGGTCGCCGGACTCGGGACGAGCACCCTGGAACTGATCGTCGGCTCCCGGTACAACGGCCTGAAGGCCAGTGGGCCCAAGAAAAGCCCCCAGCCGTCCGGCAGCCCAGTGGCCAACCTGGCCAAGACCTACGGCGGCATCACCGGCACCGCGTCCTGCACCAGCGACACCGCCGCCTTCCAGGGCCCCCTCACCCCCTGACCCCTGACCCCCTGACCCCCTGACCCAAGCGACGACGCGCGGATGCGCGAAGCGGAACTCGACTCGGTGCCCGCCGACACCGGTGGGAGTTTCCATGATCCTGAAGACTTCTCAGTCACTACGACTGACAGACCTACATGATCATGGAAAGCTGGGTGAGGGGCAGGTGGGCGGTCAGCCTACGGGGGAGGCGGCTGCGGCCGCGGCGACCCGTGGGGACACCGCTATGGCTCCCGCGAACTCCGCGCCCAGGTCAACCGGGACGATCTCGACGTCCATGCCTGGCTCGGGTGCTTGCTCCATCTTGCCGTCGCCGAGGTAGATAGCGACGTGGGAGACGTAGTTCGGGGCGGTCGGATCGGTGTGGTAGAAGAGCAGGTCGCCTGGGGACAGGCGGCTGACGGGCACCGCAGGGCCGGTCAGGGCCTGGTCGGCCGCGACCCGGGGCATGACCACACCGGCCTGGGCAAGTGACCACTGCACCAGACCCGAGCAGTCGAACACGAACGGTCCCGAGCCACCCCAGACATACGGCCGGCCGACTCTGCTCTCAGCGGCGGCCAGGAACCGCTGGACCTCGACCGGGGAGAGCAGGCCCTCTGTCCACGGCTGGACACCATTGCCGCCGCCGTTGCCAGCGCTGGCCCCCTGGGGTGAGGCCGGGGAAGAAGGGGCGACCAGCGGCTCGACCTGGGCATTCTTGCCCACGAGCCGGTGGATCCGGTTGGCTGCCGTGGCCAGGTGGCTGGTCCGCACGCTGACCAGCATCGCGTTGCCCATGGGGAAGCCCAGGGAACGCGCCACAGTGTCGGAGACGACCGCGTCCACCCCCGGGATACCGACGGTGCCGAGACCGCCGACCGCCAGGGACTCCTGCCGGGTGCCGGTCACCTCGGCAAGGCTGCCTAGGGGCAAGCCATCCTGCCTGCCCATGGTGTAGGAGACAGCGACGTCACCAGCGGCCACACTGCGCCACAGGGAGGTGTCTTCGGCGGTTGGCTTGTCAGCGAAGATCCGGAACCGCGACGGGTCGACGCCGAGCATGGCCACGTACTGGCCGTTCAGCCGGACGCGGGCGGCCTCCAGCAGCTCCGCGGAGCGCACGTCCCGCACCTGCAGCACCGAGGCCAGCATGTCGGCCGGGAGTGACTCGGCGGAGACGACCATGAGGTCGGCCTGGCGGAGGTGACCCAAGGGAGCCACCTGGGGCGGTGCCTGCTGGCTGGCGGGTACGGGCCCCATCTCGTAGGCGGCGAGGACGGGCGCGCGCTGGTGCCCGGCTGCCGGGCCGCCGCCGAGGTGCCCCATGGCTGGGCCGCCCCAGGCGCCCACGCCCATGACAATCACGCTCGCCGCAGCGCCCAGCGCAGGGACCGACGCGCTCCACACCTGGTGTGCCAGACCTGCTCCACGCAGTTCGGCTGCCCAGCCCAGGTTCAGGGACTTGCCGAGTCCCACCAGCACCACCGTCCCGGAGATCCGTCCTCGTCCTTGTCCATGTCCGGGGCAACGGTGCCCCTCAGCTATTGTGAGCCCCCGCACGCCACTTCCGTGCATGCAGAGCCACGCGTACAAAGCCCTGCACTACACAACCCTGCACAAACAGCATTACCCGGTCAGCCCTCTGATTACTACCTTAGGCCGCCCAAGGTTGGGTAACCTAGCGCTCCCCGCAGGGCTGTGGCATCGGTCACAGGGACGCGACAGGTGAAATCCCGGCACACGTAAGCGGCCGGGGAGCCATCGACCATTCCCCGGCCCGCCAGCAACGGCACTCCGGCTCCACCTGGCTGTTCGCTGCCGTCGCCGAGGGCTACCACGGCGCCGGGCGGGGCGGCCAGCAGCGCGGTCCGGTGCAGTTCCACGGTGCGCGGGTCACCTGGCAGGCCCACGACCGCGACCTCGGGGGGACCCGCGACCAATGCCTCTGCCACGGCCAGGCCCGCCCCGGCCGCGCGGGGGTAACGGGACGCCAGGGGCGTGAGGACACCCAGCGCGGCCACGGCCGCGTCCCGGTGCTGGGCCGACCCGGTCAGCGCCGAGTAGCTGAGCAGTGCCCCGGCCATCGCGAAGGCCCCAGCGGGAGTGGGGCCGTCCGCCGGGTCAGCCGGCCGGTACATGAGCTGCTCACCGTCGTCAGGGGTGTCATAGAACCCGCCAGCCCCGTCGGGGAACCGCTGCAGCGCGGTGCCGAGCAACTGCCCGGCTATGTCCGCCCACCGTGCCACGCCCGTCACCCCGGCCAGCACGAGCAGTCCCTCGGCCAGGCACGCATAGTCTTCGAGCACGCCAGCGCCTGGCCCAGCCGCGCCAGCCCGGGAGGTGCGGACAAGCCGCCCGTCCCGCAGGTGGGTGCCGGTGAGCAGGGCCGCCGCGGCCGACGCAGCCGAGATGAAGCCTGGCTCGTCCAGCAGCAGCCCGCACTCGGCGAGCCCGGCAATGGCCAGGCCGTTCCAGGCGGTGACCACCTTGTCGTCGCGCGCCGGGCGGGTCCGGCTTTCCCGCGCCATGAGCAGCCGCTCCCGGACCTGCGCGAAACGCTCCGCGTCAGCCGGGTCGCTGGGGAGCTGGAGCACGGAACGGCCGCCCTCGAACGACCCCTCCTCGCCCACCGCGAACACCTCCGCGGCGAACAGGGCGTCTTCGCTGCCCAGCACGGACCGCAGCTCGGCCGGGGTCCAGACGTAGAAGCGGCCCTCCTCCCCCTCGCTGTCAGCGTCCAGGGCCGACGCGAACCCCCCTTCGGGGGTGGCCAGGTCGCGGATGACCCATGCGCAGGTCTCCCGCGCCACCCGGTGGGCCAGCGGATCCCCGGTGCGCCGCCACAGGTGGGCGTACACGCGCGCGAGCAGGGCGTTGTCGTAGAGCATCTTCTCGAAGTGGGGCACCACCCAGTCCGCGTCCACGCTGTAGCGGGCGAAGCCGCCACCAAGCTGGTCATATATGCCACCCCGGGCCATCGCCGCAGTGGTCCCGGCGGCCATCGCCAGGGCGGCGGCGCCCGAGGGAGTGCCGGGGGGTGGGCGCTCGGAGTGGCGGAGCAGGAACTCCAGCACCATGGATGGCGGGAACTTGGGTGCCCCGCCGAACCCGCCACGGCGGGCGTCGTAGCTGGTCTGGAGGCCGGCCACGGCTGTCTCGCCCAGGGCCGCCAGTCCCTGCGGTGACGTCGCGCCCGGCGTCTGGCCTGTCCCCGCCCCGGCGGCTGGCCCCGCATGCTCGGCGAGCGCGGCCACGACCCGCCCAGCCTGTTCGGTGAGAGCGGCGCGGTCGTTGCGCCAGGCAGCCGCCACAGCGGTCAGCAGGCGCTGGAAGGCCGCGCGCGGGAAGTAGGTGCCGCTGTAGAACGGGCGGGCGCCGGGGGTCATGAACACGGTCATCGGCCAGCCGCCCTGGCCGGTCATGGCCTGGGTGACGGTCATATAGACCGCATCCACGTCGGGCCGCTCCTCGCGGTCCACCTTGATGGCCACGAAGCTGGCGTTGACCAGTTCCGCGGTCTCGGCGTCCTCGAACGACTCGTGCGCCATGACATGGCACCAGTGGCAGGCCGAGTATCCGACCGAGAGCATGACCGGCACGTCCCGGGCCCGCGCCACGGCGAACGCCTCGTCCGACCACGGCCACCAGTCCACCGGGTTGTCCGCGTGCTGCAGCAGGTACGGACTAGTCGCGTTCTTCAGCCGTTCCGCCATCCCCCCATCTTCACCCCGCGCCACCGCCCGCCCACCGCCGCCCCGGCACCCGGATAGTGATCAACGCGCCGATGATCAC
>DASYYE010000354.1:0-4821 GCA_035946955.1 Streptosporangiaceae bacterium
GACGGTGTTGACCAGCCCGTCCACTCCCCGGTTGTCGAAGAACACCGACAGCCGGGTCAGCCACTGGCCCGGGCGCATCAGCACCGACTCGTTGAACGCGTCGCCATAGAGGTCCCTGCGGGCGGCATTGGTCAGGAACCCGCCAGCCGGAGCGGTCACCGGGATGGCCCGCCGGCCGTACATGGCCCATGCGATCGCCACGCCGACCACGACCAGCACGAGCGCGGCGATCCCAGGGCCGGTGAACAGCCCGTGCGAGGGTGGCGTCGGCCCGACCCCGGGGACCGACTGCAGGAAGTTGACGAAACGGTCGCCCACGATCAGCAGGCCCCCAGCGGCCACCGACCCGGCGGCCAGCACGATCATGGGCGAGGTCATCACGGCCGGGGCCTCGTGCGGGTGGGCATCTCCTGCCCACCGCTTCTCCCCCCAGAAGGTCATGAACATCACGCGGGTCATGTAGAACGCGGTGATGCCGGCACCGAGCAGCGCCGCGCTGCCCAGGATCCACCCAGAGGTCCCGCCCTTGGCGAAGGCAGCCTCGATGATCGGGTCCTTGGTGAAGAACCCGGACAACGGCGGCACACCGATGATCGCGAGGTAGCCGAGCAGGAACGTCACGTACGTGATCGGCATGACCTTGCTCAGTCCGCCGAACAGCCGCATGTCGACTTCGTCGTTCATCGCGTGCTTGACAGAGCCGGCCCCGAGGAACAGCCCGGCCTTGAAGAAACCGTGGGCGATCAGGTGCGCGATCGCGAACACGTACCCGGCTGGGCCCAGGCCGGCCGCCAGCGTCATGTAGCCGATCTGGCTCATGGTCGACCCGGCGAGTGCCTTCTTGATGTCGTCCTTGGCGCACCCGATGATCGCGCCGAACAGCAGCGTGACCGCGCCTACGACAGTGACGGCGAGCCGCCCCGTCTGGGTCAGGTTGAAGATCGGCGCGGACCGCACGATCAGGTAGACGCCCGCGGTCACCATCGTGGCCGCGTGGATCAGGGCGGACACAGGTGTCGGGCCTTCCATGGCGTCCAGCAACCAGGACTGCAGCGGCACCTGGGCGGACTTACCGCAAGCACCCAGCAGCAGGAGCAGCCCGAGCGCCGTGAGCACTCCGGAGCCCGCGGCCTTGGGGTTCCCGAACACGCCGCTGAAGTTGACCGTGCCGAACACCGCGAACATCAGCATGATCGCCAGCGAGAGACCGGCGTCGCCGACCCGGTTGGCCACGAACGCCTTCTTGGCCGCGACCGCCGCGGCCGGCTTGAACTGCCAGAACCCGATCAGCAGGTAGGAGGCCAGGCCTACGCCTTCCCACCCCGCGTACAGCACCAGGTAGTTGTCGGCGAGCACCAGCAGCAGCATCGCGGCGACGAACAGGTTCATGTACCCGAAGAACCGCCTGCGCGCCGGGTCCTCGGCCATGTACCCGACCGCGAACAGGTGGATCAGTGAGCCGACGCCGGTGATCAGCAGCGCGAAGCTGATCGACAGCGGGTCGAGCTGCAGCCCGGCATTGATGTGGAACCGGCTGACCGCGATCCAGGTGAACATGTGCACGTCGCGGCTGCGCTGGCTGGCGGGGTAGCCCAGCATGACGAAGAACGCGATGACCGCGTAGACGAAGGAGGCTGCCGGCATGGCCACGCCCACGATGTGGCCGAACCGGTCGGTGCGCCTGCCGCCCAGCAGCAGCACGAGGGCGCCGGCCACCGGGAACGCCAGCATCAGCCACGCGGCACGCTGGACACCGACCGCGGCCAGCGGCGTCACCGCCGAGGCAAGGGGCGAGGCGGCGGCATGCGCCGCCATCGTCGTGATCACAGAGCCACCCCTGTCAGTACTTCAGCAGGTTCGCGTTGTCCACATTCGCGGACCTGCGGGTACGGAAGATCGCCATGAGGATCGCGAGCCCGACCACGGCTTCGGCAGCCGCGACCACCATCACGAAGAACGCGATGACCTGGCCGTCCAGCGAACCGTGCTGCCGGGCGAAGCCCACAAAGGCGAGGTTGACGGCATTGAGCATCAACTCGATGCACATGAAGATGACCATGGCGTTGCGGCGGATGAGCACGCCGACCGCGCCGATGGTGAACAGGATCATGGCGAGCGCCACATAGTGCGCGGGGCTCACTGCTTGCCCCCTCGCTCGTCTCCGGGGCGCTTGGAGGCGCCGCCTTCCCTCCTCGCTCGCTTCGCTCGCTCGTCAGTCCAGGCGGCGCCGCGCCCCTTCGACTCGCTCACTGGTGCACCCCCTCGTCGTTGCCCGCCGACGGTGTGGCGCCGTTGCTGCTGGGCGCCTCATGGTCAGCGTCGGCCTGTGGTCCCTGCCCGCTGACCAGCGCCTCGTCGGTTGCGGGCTGCTGCCTTTCATCCAAAACAGCGGTGCCAAGTACGCCAGCCGGGGAACGCTCGAGTCCCTCCCGCGCGATCACCGGGTTGACAGACAGCTCGCTGGGCTTGCCGTCAGGCAGGAGTGCAGGCATGTCGACCGCGTTGTGCCTGGCGTACACACCGGGACCGGGCAGCGGCGTGGGGTGGGTGCCCGCGACCCGCTGCTGAGACAGGTCACGCTGGGTGGGCTTGGGGCTGGTGCGCTCCCGGTGGGCTAGCACCATGGCGCCGAGCGCCGCGGTGATCAGCAGTGCGCCGGTGATCTCGAACGGGAACACGTACTTGGTGAAGATCAGCGTGGCGAGCGACTGCACGTTGTTCGCGCCGTAACCGGACCCGACCGGGGCGGCGGGCCCGATGGCCGCGTGGCCGATGACCAGGCTCAGCAGCACGAGCAGGCCGATGGCAGCCAGCCCAGCCCACAGCCGCTGCCCGCGGATCGTCTCACGCATCGAGTCGACGGAGCTGATCCCGACGATCATGAGCACGAACAGGAACAGCATGAGCACGGCGCCGGTGTAGACGATGATCTGCACGAACGCGAGGAATGGCGCCCCAGCCGCCGCGTACAGGACCGCCAGCGACAGCATGACGATGGCGAGCAGCAGGGCGCAGTGGACCGCCCGGCGGGCCAGGATCATGCCGAGCCCGGCGGCCACCGAGATGACCGCGAGCGTCCAGAACGTGACGTCCTGGCCGGTCGAGGAGCTACCCGCGGCGGCCAGCACATGGGCGGCGCTCACCGCTGGGCTCCGCTGCGGTCCTCACCGAGCTTGTAGTAGTCCCGCTCCGAGTCGCCGAGCCGCATCGGGTGCGGCGGCGGCTCCATGCCGGTCTCCAGCGGGGCGAGGAGCTGCTCCTTGGTCCAGATCAGGCTCTCCCGGCTGTCGTCGGCGAGCTCGTACTCGCCGGTCATGGTCAGCGCCCGGGTCGGGCACGCCTCGACACACAGCCCGCACAGGATGCAGCGGAGGTAGTTGATCTGGTAGACCGCGCCGTAGCGTTCCCCCGGGGAGTAGCGCTCCTCCTCGGTGTTGTCCTGGCCCTCCACATAGATCGCGTCGGCCGGGCAGGCCCAGGCGCACAGCTCGCAGCCGATGCACTTCTCCAGCCCGTCGGGCCAGCGGTTGAGCTGGTGCCGCCCGTGGAACCGGGGGGCAGGGTCGTGCTTCTCCTCGGGGTACTGGACGGTGTCGACCTTCTTGAACATCTGGCGGAAGGTGACGCCAAACCCCGCGATGGGGGCGAGGAACTTAGGCACCGGTGACCTCCTTGACGGTGCCGCTGGTCAGGACGCCCTGCTCGGCTGCGGCGGCCTCGGAGGAGGGGCCAGCGGGCGGTGGGCCAGCACTGGGGGCGACCCCGACACCGTGGTAGTGGGGCAGGTCCAGGGGCGGGACAGGGAAGGCAGGTGCCTCACCACTGGGCTGTTCGGCTGGTTCTGCTGCCGTTGGCCCGGCGCGCCGCCGCTCCGCCGCGACGTCGGCCACCCATGCGAGCGCGAGCAGCGCTGCCAGGATGGCCCCGCCCACGATGTACACGGGGGTGCTCCCGCCGTGCTGCCGCCACACGCGGATCGTCGCGATCATGAGGATCCAGATCAGGGAAGCCGGGATGAGGAGCTTCCAGCCGAGCCGCATGAGCTGGTCGTAGCGGATCCGCGGCAGGGTCCCGCGCAGCCACACGAAGCAGAAGAGCAGGACCAGCACCTTGGCCACGAACCACAGCAGGGGCCACCAGCCGGTGTTCGCGCCCGCCCACACCGACAGCGGCCAGGGGGCGCGCCAGCCACCCAGGAACAACGTGGTGGCCAGCCCCGCGACCGTGGTCATGTTGATGTACTCGGCCAGGTAGAACAGGGCGAACTTGAGCGAGGAGTACTCGGTGTGGAAGCCACCCACGATCTCGCCCTCGCCTTCGGGGAGGTCGAAGGGCAGCCGGTTGGTCTCACCCACCATCGTGACCAGGTAGATGATGAACGACGGGAACAGCAGTACCCCGAACCACGACGGGTAGTGCAGGACGACCCCGCCCAGGTGGAAGGGGGATCCGTGGGCCTGGGCGTTCACGATCGCCGAGGTGGACAGCGACCCGGAGTAGAGGAAGACCGCGACGAACGACAGGCCCATCGCGACCTCGTAGCTGATCACCTGTGCGGAGGAGCGCAGGCCGCCGAGCAGCGAGTAGGGCGAGGGGGACGCCCAGCCCGCGAGCACGATCCCGTACACACCCATCGAGCTCATGGCGAGCACCAGCAGCACCGCCACTGGCAGGTCGGCTAGCTGCAGCGGGGTGTGGACACCCGCGATCGAGACCTCGGGCCCGAACGGGATGATCGCGAAGCTGATGAAGGCGGGGATCGCCGCGATCGCGGGCGCAAGCACGAAGAGGAACTTGTCGACGCCACGCGGGATGATGTCC
>DASYYE010000355.1:0-27024 GCA_035946955.1 Streptosporangiaceae bacterium
GGTGGCCGTGTGGCCAGCGAGCCCGGCGGTGCCGGTGCCGTTGAGCACGCGCACGCTGACCTTGCCCGCCGGGAGGGTGGACAGGTGGTGGCGCCACAGCTTGCCGGTCCTGAGCATCTGGAAGAGCAAGTCGTCTTCGGGCTGTTGCGGCACCAGCCGGTTGGGGTCGGCCGGGTCCAGCATCGTCGGCATGGTCAGCAGCGTCACGTTGCGCGCGTGCAGGCCGGTGAGGCTCCTGGCGAGGGCCAGCAGGCTGTCGACCGAGTCCAGGCCCTGGTCTACGGTCAGCGCTTTGGTGGCGGTGTCGGCGATCCGCAGCAGGCCGACCGAGTTGTTCAGGATCCCCTGGTTGTTCACCTTCTGGATGACTGAGGAGATGAAGGCCTGCTGGAGTTCGATCCGCCCCAGGTCGCCACCGTCGCCGACGCCGTGCCGTGTGCGCACATAGGCGAGCGCCTGGTTATAGGTAAGC
This sequence comes from Streptosporangiaceae bacterium, assembly GCA_035946955.1. Taxonomy (GTDB): domain Bacteria; phylum Actinomycetota; class Actinomycetes; order Streptosporangiales; family Streptosporangiaceae; genus DASYYE01. The sequence goes on from DASYYE010000355.1 coordinate 473, forward strand.
AAATGCCTGCCACCGGACAGTCGCAGGCGGCTCCACGGGTCGCGGTACCCGCCGGGTGGGACGCAGACCTCGACCCCGCCGATCGCGTCCACCATGGTCCGGAACGAGTTGAAATCGAACTCCACGAAGTGGTCGAGCCTGATGCCTGTCAGGTCTTCGACCGTGGCCACGGCGCACGACGGGCCACCGATGTTCATGGCGCCGTCGATGATCGCTGAGGGGTACGGTCCCCAGATACCGCGGCCGACCCGCGGCACGGCCCTGCAGCCCGGCTCGTACACCATGGTGTCCCGCGGGATGGACAGGACCGTCGCATGGGTGTGCGTGGCGTCCAAGTGGACGAGCAGCAGGTTGTCCGAGTTGTTGGTGAACAGGTCCGGTCCGAAGTGGCCCCGCTGGCCCATCCTGGTCTGCGAGCCGAGCACGAGGATGTTCTGCACACCGGCTACGGAACGCTGGGTCAGGCCGTTGACGGTGACCGAGTGGATGTTGCCCTCGAGGTTCGTGTAGATCACGTCGGCGGCCAGGCTCAGCACCATCACCGCTACGGTGACAAAGGCCGTCCCGAGGTAGCCGGCCTTCCCCAGCCCGCTCGCGCCCGCCCACGCTCCGCGTGGGTGTGCAGTACCGCGCCGCACCGGCCCCATCCCCGGCTGGCTACGCACTGCCCAAAGCTACCAACCCAGTCCCGCGATAGCCCGTAACCGCGGCCCGGCGCGGCGCGCCCCGGCTTGGCGATGATCCCGGCAGCCAAGCCCAGCAGGCGCACCCGTGGCCGGGCCAGCAGCGCACCCCAGATATTCACTGGGACAGTTCCGGATACATCCCCTTATAGCGCCCAGCACTAAGTTAAGTTTCCTAACGATGGCATGTGGCGCGGATCCCGTCATGGGAGGCCACACGGCCACCGCACGGGGAGAGCATACGGGGGCCGGCACGATAGGAGGACCCGGTGCGCCGGTCACGCCCCTTCGCTTTGCTCGCCAGTCTCGCATGCGCCGTCGGCATGACCCTGGCCGTCAGCGCCGCTGCCAGCGCTGCCACCCCCGGGCATGCCGCCGCCGACCAGGCCGCCCGCCCGGCGAGCACGGCTCCGGCGGTGCTGCCGCCGCACGTCTTCGCGCCGTACTACTTCGGGTCGGCCAAGGCGCTCGCCTCGATCGCCGCTGCCGCGAAGGTCGGGTACGTCACGCTGGCGTTCCTGCAGACCGCCAAGCCGGGCTCCTGCACCGTGTTCTGGAATGGCGACCCGGCGCAGCCGGTCGGCACTACCTATGCGGCTGGCATCGCTGCCATCCAGAAGGCGGGCGGTCAAGTAGTGCCGTCGTTCGGCGGCGCGTCGGCCGACAGCGCCGACGAGGAGTCGCCGACAGCTGCCATAGCGTGCCCGAGATCGCGGCCCAGTACGAAAAGGTCATTGAGAAGTACAGCATCACCCGGATCGACCTGGACACCGAGGAGAACTCACTCAACAACTACGCCGGCATCGACCGGCGGAACAAGGCCATCGCCATGGTCGAGAAGTGGGCGGCCACCACCGGCCACACCGTCCAGTTCGTGTACACACTGCCGACCAACACCACCGGGCCGGACCAGGGCGGCTCCTACATACTGCAGAACGCGGTGGCGAACAACGCCAAGATCACCATCGTCAACGTGATGACGTTCGACTACTACGACAACATGCCGCATGAGATGGGCGACGAGACCGAGGGCGCCGCCCAGCAACTGTTCAACCGGCTGCACGAGCTGTTCCCAGCCGACCCGGCTAGCCGGATCTGGGGCATGATCGGGGTCACCGAGGACATCGGCGTGGACGACTTCGGGCCGGCCGAGACCTTGACCACCGCCGACGCCGCCACTGTGGAACGGTGGGCCGCGATCCGAGGGCTCGGTGAGCTGTCGTTCTGGAACATCCAGCGGGACAATGCTCACGGCAGCGGGGTCACGCAGACGAAATACCAGTTCAGCCACGCCTGGGAGCCGTTCACGAGCAGCGTGCCCGACCGCGTGTCGGCCGCGTCCGCGCCGGGCGCCGGCACCCCCGCGGCACCGGACCCCCAGCACGGGAACTTCCGGTCGGTGTCCTGCCCCACCACCACGTTCTGCATGGCGGTCGACCAGTCCGGCAACAACGCGCTGCGCTGGAACGGCACCACGTGGTCCGCGCCGGGCCCGATCGACCCTGGCGCCTCCCGCCTGGAGCTGAACTCGGTGTCCTGCATCACCGCTGACTTCTGCGTCGCGGTGGACAGCCGGGGCAACGCGCTGCGCTGGAACGGCACCACCTGGTCCGCACCGGATCCCATCGACCCGCACGGCGCGGGCTTCACCTCGGTGTCCTGCGGCACCGCCACCTTCTGCGTCGCGGTGGACGGGCACGGTGACGCGCTGCGCTGGAACGGCACCACATGGTCCAAGCCGGTTCGTATCGACCCCGACGGCACCGCCCTGCAGTCGGTGTCATGTGCCGGCACCTTCTGTGCGGCCGGGGACTGGAACGGCGACGCGCTCACCTTCAACGGCACATCCTGGCCGGCGCCGCAAGCGGTGGATCCGACCGCGGGGACCACCGGCGGCGGCCTGTCGTCGATGTCGTGCGTGTCCAACACGTTCTGTGTCGCGACCGACTGGTACGGCGCCGAGGTGACCTGGAACGGCACCCGCTGGTCCAAGCCGGACCCGTTCAACCCCAATGGCTCGCAGGGCCTGATGTCGGTGTCCTGCCTGAGCACCACCTTCTGCATGGTGGTGGATGGCGGCGGCGACTACCTCATCTGGAACGGCACGAACTGGACCAGCCCTACCGAGGTCGACCCCACGGGGGACGGTCTCGAGTCCGTCTCCTGCGCGGCCGCCACTGCCTGCATGGCGGTCGACTGGCTCGGCAACGCCCTGACCTGGAACGGCACCAGCTGGACCAGCCCGGCCGTGTCCTGCCCCGACAGCACCCCCAGCGGCGCCGGCAACTGCACGGTATCCGGCTCGTACACCGACCCACGAGCTGGCGCGCTGGACGCCGTGTCGTGCGCACCCGGGACGGCATCATTCTGCGCGGCGGTGGACGGCAACGGTGAGGCGCTGACCGCCACCGGCGGTGGCGGCAAGCTCACCTGGTCGGCGCCGGCGCCAGCCGATCCGATCGCCGGGATCCTGAGCTCGGTCTCCTGCCCGGCCGCGGACTTCTGCGCTGCGGTCGACACTAACGGCAACACGCTGACCTGGAACGGCACGGCCTGGTCCCACCCGGTCTGGTCGACCGCCACCGCGGTGGACCCGGCTGGCGGACCGCTGAGCTCCGTTTCCTGCACCTCCAAGAGCATGTGCGTCGCGGTCGACACCAACGGCAACGCGCTGACCTGGAACGGCACGGCTTGGTCCACCCCGGCGGTGATCGACCCGGCCGACAGCCTGACTTCGGTCTCCTGCACAGGCACCTTCTGCGCGGCCGTGGACGCCAACGGCAATGTCACCATGACCACCGACGACTCGGTCTGGTCAGCCCCCAAGGACATCGCGCCCAGCAGCGGCGGTCTCACCGGGTGTCGTGCACCGCGGAGACGTTCTGCGCCGCGGTGGGCGCCACCGGCTATGTGTTCGACTGGAACGGCACGTCCTGGTCCGCCGGGCGGGAGATCGACGCCCATGGCGGGTTCACCGGGGTGTCATGCACCTCGGATGTGTCCTGCACCATGGTGGACGTCACCGGCCATGACGTGACCTGGAACAGCCTGTCCGGTGCTAGTACCACCACGCTGGCCGACCCGGAGGGCGGTGGCCTCACCGGGGTCTCCTGCACGGCCGCCCTCGGCTGCGTCGCCACCGACTTCGACGGCGCCGCGGTCGCGCTGCCGTGATGGCCAGCCGGCCAGCGGACCAGCACGAGCGAGCCGGAGGGGGCGCGGCGCCGCCTGGACTGAGGAGCGGGGAGCGAGCGCAGCGAGTGAAGGAGCGACGAGGGAAGGCGGCGACTTAGGCGCCCCCAGAGGCGAGCGGAACTAGCAGAGCCACTGCTCGTCCCGGGCCAGCGACGGCCCGGGACGAGCAGCCGCAGCCCGCTCAGGAACCGCTGTTGCCAGCTCCGGTGAACTCCACCAGAGGGAAGGCACGGCTACGGCGCGGGGGGACGAGGTAGTTCTGCCGGCGGGTGGCGGTCGTGAACCGCTCGAGCCCGTTGTCGTCGTCGGCCACGGCGAACTTCTTCTGCAGGTCCAGCGAGGCCTGGTTGACCCGCATCACCCGGAAGAACTCAGCGGTGGGGAAGAACGCCATGAACTGCAGCTTCGGCTGGTTCGAGCCGTCTGGGACGTCCATGCTGTCGAACCCGGGACCGTCGTTGCGGATGTGCATCGGAGTGCCATCGGCCGCCCGCGAGGATCGCTGCAGGCCCGACAGGTGGCCCAGCCGGTGCCCGCCGTTGAAGGTGCCGTTGCCCTGGGCGTTGTTGTCCGCGTCATCTGAGCCCTGGAATACGTTGGCGAAGATCGCCGGGCCACCACCGTTGGTGAACTGGTCGGAGTTGCCCTTGGAGGGGATCGGATTGGAGCGGAACATGTACTGCACCCGCTCGGTGAACGGCTCACCCTCGGCGTCGGTGGCGGATGGCAACGCGTAGAACTGGGCCAGGTCCTCGATCACGTGCGACAGGTGCTGGACCGAGCCGTTGTCGAAGTAGTCGCCCGGCCGGGCGGTGGTGATGTGGGCCGAGGAGTTGCCCGCGAACGTGGTGATCTCGGGCGGCCCAGCACCATTCACCTGCTGGTCGAGGAAGCCCATCCACATCGGTGAGTCGGGGTTGATCTGGCCGGCGAACGGCAGCGCGTTGATGTCCGCTATGAACCGGGGCATCCCGATCTGTGCGAACATCGCCCGGCTCGAGGTCACGCTGGCGAGGCCGTTGAACAGGGCGGGTGACGGGACACTATTGCCGTTCAGCCGGTTGCTGCCACCCAGCCAGGCCAGCACATCGGAGATGTTCTGGCTCTCGTCGCTGCGCAGCGTAATGAGGAAGTCGTTGCTCTCAATGACGACGGGGACGTTGAAGGTCTGCTTCACGATCCCGGGGTTCTGCGGTGAGACATCGGTGGGGCTGGGGACGGCCTCTTCCAGCACGAAGCGGCTGTTGTCGAAGTCCAGCCTGGGCATGAACTGGGCGACCAGGCCGCTGGGCAGCCGGTTGAAGTAGGGGAGCCCGTAGGAGATGAACGTGAAGATGCCGCCCGGGCCGAACTGGTAGTGCTGCTCGATTGTGTCGAGCGCGTCGCTGAGCATCGCCTGGTCGGCCTGGGTAGGTGTGCGATGGAGCTTGGCGGTGACAAAGACCGTGCTGCGGGGCGGCAGCCCCACCGGGATGTTCCCGCCACCGTCGTTGAACGTCTGGGGCGGCGGCATGAACTTGCCTATGTCGTGCTGGATGTCCGGCAGGCCCACGCCGGTGGGCGCGGCCCCGCGCTCCGGCGCTATCAGGTGCTTGCCGATGAAGCCGAGCGTGCCCAGCCCCATGGCCAGGCCACCAGCTCCCATCAGGACCGTCCGGCGCGATGTCGGCGGCGTGGCGTCTGTGGTCATAGCGGTACTCGTGCCTGTCTCCAGTGGGGCTTGGCCAGAGGCCGTCACGGAATGGTCAGGCTGCGGTGTCATGAATGGTCTCCCTGTCTGAGGGTGCGAAGGAGGGGCAACCAACGCCGACACCGAGGCCGGCGCTGAGACAGTGCCGACCTGGGAAGGACCGGCACGCAGGGAGCCCGGCCTGTAGAGCAGCCGGGAGAGGGGTACGGAGCAGTGAGCCCGGTCCGGCCGTCATGCGAACGGCAGCGGTACCCCTGGTGGTGCGGTGCACCCGGGACATGGCTTGTCAGGTGCCGCACAGCCGGGGACAGGTGCTGACCGTCCCACGCCAGGCGGGTGCAAAGGGTTGTCCCCAACCGGGCGCGGGTTGACCGAGCAGGTGCTAACCGCGGGGTTCGCGGCTCGCATGGCTGGTCGCAGCGGGGAGGTCCGCTGGCGGTGCCTCTCATGTGTCGCTCCAGGAGAGCGGAAGGGTCACTGCTGGTGCGAGACGGCTGGGCCATCGGTAGCACCCAGTCAGCCGACGAGCGCGCCGTATCGCGAATTTTGAGAGCTTTCTCCTAATTGGGGGGAAGTTAACACACGGCTAACAGGCCGTCAATGGCACCTCAAGACGCAGCCGAGTTTGATCTCAAAGCAACACATGCTTGGCAGAACATCGCACACCGGACTGCACACGATTTCTCAGACCTAAACATACTGGATCGAATAGTTCTGGACAGACCATGACACAGTTCTCCAACCGGGTCTGCGAGCCGGCCCACTTACGCAGCAAGATCGCACTTCAACGTGGTAAAGAGCCTTTCGCAGACGGCAGGTTCCGGGGGTTGCCAAGGGCGCCCACCAGGGGGCAGAGCGCGCCACCGGCGCGGGAGCTAAGCCCTATGACAGCAAAGGATTGAAGTGTGACAGCGGCCGGAGCGTAGGCCGTGACAGGGCGTGACAGCAAGCGCAACGCCGGCCGCCGCCCCCTCAGCCCTCGGGCCGCATATTTCCATGATCATGATGACTTTTCAGTCATGGTGACTGACAACCCTTCAGGATCATGGAAAGTGCGAAACCGGAACCCACCAGCAACCCCAGCCACAGCCGTGGGGGTCCGGGGGGTGCGGGCCTGCAGACAGGAGCGGGGGCGGGGGGAGTTGGTCTGCTGTCGGCGAACAGCCTGAAAGACCCACGCTAAACCGGCGCCCACCTGGGTGCCTAGTGAGCGCCGGCTCATCGGTCCGGGGGCCCGGACGGGGTGGTGCGTATACCTTGTACCCCGAATTTTTCGTTAGTAACGTTTCCTTACTAGTTGAAACTAGACATAGAGGCCAGTCATGTCCGTTGCCCCCAAACGACGCACCACGGTCCGGGCCGCTGTAGCCGCAGCGCTAGCCCTGGCCACAGCCGGATGCAGCGGCTCCGGCACCTCGCACCCGCCGGCCGGCCATCCCGGGGTCATCGGCGGCCCGCAGGTCCGGGTCAACCAGGTGGGCTACCCCATGCACGGCCCGAAAGTCGCCTTCGCAATGCTGCCTGGGCGGACGGGCAGTGTCAGCTACACCGTGTCCGGGCCGGAAGGCGTGGTCTACCGCGGCCGGTCCAGCGACGACCTCGGCACCTGGAACTCCCACTACGGCGCGGTCTACCAGCTCGGGTTCTCCTCACTCACCCAGCCTGGCCGCTACTCCATCACGATCGACGCCGGCCACTCGCTCATCCAGTCACCGCCCTTTGCCATAGCGGCCCCGGCCGACCTGTACCACCAGCTCGTCCTCAACGCCGTCCGCTACTTCACCTCCGAGCGCGACGGCCCGGACGTCGTCCACTCGGTGCTCGACCGCGAGCCCGCCAACCTCACGGACGAGCACGCCTACGTCTACGCCACGCCGCCCTTCAGCACCGACGGCAGTGACAACGTGATCGGCACCTTCCACAAGATCGGCGGCCCGGTGGACGCCTCGGGCGGCTGGTTCGACGCGGGCGGCGGCTATGAGAAGTTTGCCTACACGGTCAGTTACGCCGACGCGCTGCTGCTGATGGCCGCACGTGCTGCCCCCTTCCAGTACCCGACGCTGCGGCCCGAGGCCCAGTTCGGCCTCGACTGGCTGACCAAGCTCTGGAACCCCACCAGAAAAGTGCTCTACATCCAGGTCGGCATCGGGAACGGCAACGCCAGCGGCTCCATCCAGGGCGACTACAACTTCTGGTTCCTGCCGCAGGCCGAGGACCACCTCAACGTGACCAAGGGCGGCAACCCTGGCCCGAGTGCCTACTACGTCAAATACCGGCCGGTACTCGAGGCGGCCCCACCGGGCCAGCCGATCGACCCGGACTTCGCGGGCCGTTTCGCGGCCGACTTCGCGCTCGGCGCCCAACTCGATGCGGTGAGCAACCCGCCCGCCGCCAGCCATCTGCTGTCACTGGCCCGCAGCGTCTACGCGATGGCCAAGACCACCCATGTCGGGCAGATCATCACCGCCTGGCCGTACGACTTCTACCCGGGCACGGAGTGGAAGAGCGACATGGCATGGGGTGCCGCCGAGATCGCACTCGCCGACGAGGCGCTGCACGCACCAGCCTCACAGGTCAGCACGGACCTGGCGACCGCCGCACAGTGGGCAAGGGCCTACATCGCCCAGGGCCACCCAGCCAACGGCGGCGACACGCTCAACCTGTACGACAACGGCGCCGTCGCAGAGGCTGAGCTGCTCCAGGCCATGCGCCAGACCAGCCTTCCGGCACCTATCCCGCCGAGCGCGCTGCTCAACGACCTCGCCGCCCAGCTCAGGCTCGGCGAGAGCTACGCCAAGGGCGACCCGTTCTCCCCCGGTGTCACCCTGGGGCCAAACGACGCCACTCCGCACGCGTTCGGCCTGTACATCACCGATGCGCTCTACCAGAAGTACGGCGGTTCCAGCGCTTACCAGGCATTCGCCCAGCAGCAACTGAACTTCGCTCTCGGCGCCAATGCGTGGGGGACCAGCTTCGTGGTCGGCGCAGGCACCACGTTCCCGCACTGCCTGCAGAGCGAGATCGCCAACCTGTCCGGCGGGCTGCACGGCGAGGGAGTCATCCAGGTGGGCGCGACCGGCGACGGGCCCAGCTCCCCGGGCAACTTCCAGGGCCTTGGCATGGTCCCCGGGATGCGGATCTGCCACGGTGGCCCCTACCAGGAGTTCGACACCAGTACGGCCGCGTTCGAGGACCGGGTCATCAGCTGGCCATCGGTCGAGCCGGCTGACGACTACGTCGCGGGCCCCCTACTTGCCTTCACCCTGGGTGGCCTGGGCCTCGGCTGATCATGTCCTGGTCCCGCCCGGGGAGGGGCAACAGTCCGTGAACCGATCACTGCGGCCTGACGTTTGGAAGAGTGTGGCAGGTGCGGCAGATGCCCTCCTGCCAGGGCTACGACCAGAGCCCATAGCCCTGGCAGGTTCCTACCGCAGCGCCATGGGGCAAGGCAGGGTCAGCTCTGGCGGACGGGTGCTGGGGCGGAGCGCGTGTCCGGGCCTGCGGTTTCTCTAACCTCGGAAACGGAGATATGCGATGGGCAAGAGATGGCTGGTACCAGCGGGACTCGCTGGCGTCATGCTCGCGCTGGCCGCATGCGGCACTAGCTCAGGCTCAGGCGGTTCGTCCAGCACGACGCCAGCCTCTAACTCTGCCGCGGGCACCACGATCAAGACAGGCAAGGTCGGCGGGGCCACGGTACTGACTAATGGCAGCGGCCTCACCGTGTACTGGTTCGGGCCGGACACCTCGACCAAGTCGAATTGCAATGGCTCGTGTGCCACCTACTGGCCGCCAGTGCCGGGGCCGGCGACCGCCGGGCCGGGCGTGAGCGCCGCCAAGCTCGGCACGATCACACGTTCCGGCGGGAAGACCCAGGCGACCTACAACGGCCACCCGCTCTACACCTATGTACAGGACAGCGCGCCTGGCCAGGCCAATGGGAACGGAAAGAACCTCTCCGGCGGAGTCTGGCACGACATCACGATGTCGGGCAGTAGCTCCGCCGCGCCGAGCCAGTCCACTTCTGGTGGCGGCGGGTACGGGTACTGACGGCACACCGCCACACCCGCACGGCAGCGGCCTGACCAGGCCACCTGGCTGGTCAGGCCGCGCCAGGCTCGGTGAGGCCGAGTACCTCCGCGGCTGCCTGGCCGCTGGTGCGTGAGGCACCGTAGGTGGCCACGTAGGTGCCAGCGGGCGGCCGCCACACGGGCAGGCCCATCTCGACGACAACCGTGTCCGGCCGCTCGGCCAGCAGGCGGGTGATGACGTCCTGGGCGCCCGTGTCCCGGTGGGCGTCACGCACCACGGCGACCACGGACCGGCCCGCGGCGAGCTTGACCGCCCCCGACACCAGGGCGTCGTGGTCCGCGCCTCCCCCGATGGGTACCTGGATCACACTCCCCGCTGGCAGCCATGGACGAAGGCCCCAGGGGACCGACCCGACGGCGATGTTGTCCTGTGGGGCGAACTCGATGACCACTGGGTCGGTCACGGCCGACGAGGGGCCCGAGACCCGCAGGGCCCGCCGTGCCGCCGCGAGGCCGATGTCTGTCAGCGAGTCACCTGGCCTGACGGCAGACGGGGTCTTGGCCGCGAGCATCGTCCGGAACCTGGCCGAACGCGCTGCCGCGAGTTCCAGGCGCTCGGCCTGCAGGACGCCGTCGGTGACCGCGGACACCACCGCGGCCCGTATGGCCAGGTAGGCTTCCTCGTCCTGGTCCCGGCCGAGGCACAGCAGGTCCACCCCGGCAGCGACCGCCCGTACCGCCGCGTCACTGATCCCGTTCGCCTGGCTGACCGCGCGCATCTCCAGCGCATCCGAGATGATCACACCGGTGAAGCCGAGCTCACCGCGCAGCAGTCCCTCCAGCGCGGCGGCTGACTGCGTGGCGGGCAGGTCGGCGGTGAGGCCGGGAACCCGCAGGTGCCCTGGCATCACCGCGGCCACACCGGCCGCGACCGCCGCCTGGAACGGCGGCAGGTCGCGCTGGCGCACCAGGTCCAGGTCTCCGTCGATAGTGGCGAGGACATGGTGGGTGTCGTGCCGGGTGCTGCCATGACCGGGGAAGTGCTTGGCGCACGCGGCCACCCCCGCCGACTGGAGCCCGGTGACGGCCGCTACCGCGTGCCGGGCGACCAGGCCCGGTTCAGCACCGAACGACCTGGTGCCGATCACCGGGTTGCCAGCGGTGGTGTTCACGTCCACCGTCGGCGCGAGGTCCACGTTGACACCCACGGCCGCCAGGTCGTTCCCCAGGGCGTGGTACACCCCTTCGGTGAGCCGGACGTCATCGACGTTGCCGAGTGCCGCATTGCCCGGGTAGGGGCTGCCCTGGGCATGGGCGAGCCTGGTGACATCGCCCCCTTCCTCATCGGTGGCGATGACCGGCTCAGTCCCGGTAGCCGCCCGGAGCAGCGCGGTGAGCGCCGACAACTGCTCGGTGGAGACCACGTTGGAGCCGTAGATCATCACCCCGGCGAGCCCACGCTCCAATGCCGCCAGTACCCACGGTGGCACCTCGGGCCCTTGGAACGGCGGGAGCAGGATGGCATCGGCGAGACGGCCCAGTGAACCCCCGCCCGGTTGCGAGTCGCTCATCCCTTGACCGCTCCCGCAGTCAGCCCACTGGCCATCCGTCTCTGGACGATCATGAAGAACACGACAGGCGGGATCGTGTAAAGCACAGAAGTCGCCATGATCGCGCCCCAGTTGACGAAGCCACGGCCGAAGAAGAACGGAACGTACAGCGGAAGCGTGTACCTGGCGTAGTCGACCCCCAGGAACGTGAGGGCGAAGGTGAACTCGTTCCAGGCGAAGATGAACGAGAACACGCTGGTCGCCACCAGCCCGGGTGCGACCAGGGGGAAGAGTATGCGCCAGAAGACGCGCCACGGGGTGGCACCGTCGATCGCGGCGGCCTCTTCCAGGTCCTTGGGCACGGTGGCCACGAAGTTACGCAGCATCCAGACGGAGATGGGCAGCGCGAACGCGGTGTAGAGGACGAGCAGCGCGGACAGGCTGTCCAGCAGGTTGAGGTTGCGGAAGTCCACGAACAACGCGATGACCAGGGCCTGCTGTGGCAGCATCTGGACGACTAGCAGCATGACCAGGAACGAGGTGCGGAACCGGAAACGGAACCTCGCGACCGCCACCGCCGCGAGCAGCGACAATACCGCAGAGAAGACCACGGAACCGACGGTCACGAACAGGCTGGCCTTGGCAAAACTCCAGAACGAGTACCCGGTCCCCGCGCCGCTCATGGCGGCATGGAAGTTGGTCCAGGTCGGATGCAGCGGCGCCAGGTGCGGTGTGAGCGAGGCGATCTCTGTCTGTGGCTTGAACGCGGTCGAGATCATCCACAGGATCGGGAACAGGGTGACAAACGCGACAAGGAGAGCCAGCACATTGACGCCCACCGCGCGGAGCGTCTTGACGTTCTTCGCACGTGAGGCTGCCTGAGACTTTCTCACCCGGGAGCGGGCTATGGGGACTGGCAGCGCCTGGGGCAGGTTGGTCATGTGAGCGCTCCCTGCTTGACCGACGCCCGCAGGTAGCCCACGGTGATGATCAGGAGTATGCCGGTGAGGACGAACGCACCCGCCCCGCCCAGGCTGTAGTTAGCGGGGTTCGTGAAAGCCTGTTGGTAGGCGTAGATCCCCAGGTTCCACTCGTCGATGTTGGCGCCCGAGCCGGTCAAGAGGTACGCCTGGGGAAAGACACCGAAGTCCCAGATGACCGAGAGCAACGTCATCAGCAGGAAGATCGGCTTGAGCAGCGGGAACGTGACACGCCAGAAGACCCGCCACGGCGTAGCCCCATCCACCCGGGCCGCCTCGTACAACTCGGTGGGCACTGTCTTGAGGCCGGCCAGCACGCTGACGGCGATGAACGGAAAGCCCTGCCAGACCAGCAGCAGCGTCAGCACGGTATAGACAGCCAGCGCCGAGGACGTCGTCCAGTTGAACCCGTTCCAGAACGACTGCGAGCCACCAAGCCAGTGCGGTGTCCGCTGGAGCGTCCAGTCCACCAGCCCGCCGTCCGGGCTGAAGATCCAGTAGAAGATCACGGTCGCGGCGATGGTCGGCGTGGCCCAGGCAACCATCGTCACCATGCTGACGAACGTCGCCATCTTCCGGCCCAGCCGGTTGAGCAGCAGGGCCACACCGGTGCCGACGACCAGCGTGAGCGGGACCACGATGACCGCGAAGAAGACGGAGTTACGCAGTGCGGTGTAGAACTCCGGGTCGGTCAGGATGCGCGTGAAATTGGCGAACCCCACCCACTGGGTCGGCGCGAGACCGGCTACCTGCGGCTCCTGCACGTTCTGGAAGGAGAAGACGGCGACCTGGATCGTGGGCCACAGGATGAATGCGCCCACGCCCGCCAGTGCGGGGAGCAGCAGCAGGTAGGGCGCCAGCTTGTGCCGCCGCACGAAGGTGCCCGCCTTCAGCCGCGTCGTTGACCATATCCCCCCGGACGGCCCTGCCTGCTGTGTTGACGGCGGCCCGGTCTGGCCCGCTCCCGCCTGGTCCAGGGATCGCACCATGGTCCCAGTCTGACTCACCGGCGCCAGCACGCCACCCCTGGCCGCAACTGTGTCTCGTGCGCCCGTGTGGGAACCATCCGCCGGGGCGCCCGGACCCGGTGACTGCGGTGCGGGCCCGTTGCCGGAGCCCGCACCGCCGTTGGTACTCCCTGGCCGGCCGGGGCGGCCCGGCCGGCCAGGGAGAGACAGCTTGGTCACTCTTTGCCCGTGTTGAGGACGTTCGTCAGTTCGGTGTTTGCCTTCGCCACGGTCGAGGCGAAGTTCGCACCCTGCATGAGTGACTTCATCATGGTCGGGATGATCTGGTCGGTCGCGTCAGCGATCCCCCAGTTCTTGGAGTTCAGCGGCGAGATCTGCGTGACGGTCGCGGCCTTGGCGAAGCCGGCCAGGATCGGGTTGTTCGCGTATTCACCGCCAGTGAGCTGCGCGGTGTACGCGGGGAAGAACCCCTGCGAGTTGGCGAACGAGGTGGCGTTGGGGACGCTGTCCATCACCCTGAGGAGGTCCCACGACGCCGTCGGGTACTTGGTGTTCGCCCACACGCCGAGGTCCGAGCCACCGGCGAAGGCTGGCGACTGGCCGCCGGCCATGCCCGGGATCGGGAACGAGGCCAGGTTGGACGTGTCCACGGCGTTCGCGGGGAACCCTGCCTTGGCCCACGGGCCGTCGATGTACATGCCCAGCTTGCCCAGGGCGAAGTCGGTGTTCGAACCGCCCGAGGTCGCCGGGGGCACACCCAGCTCGTCCTCACCGATGTAGGTCTTGGGTGAGACGTGGTTGGTGAGGTACAGGTCGGCGTAGAACTTGATGCCCTGCTCGGACGCTGGCGAGGTCAGCTGCCCGGTCCACTGGCCATTCGACTCGGTGGCGACCTGGCCACCAGCGCCCCAGATGAAGCTGACGATGGCGTTGGTGTAGTCGCTCGGCGCGCCAATTCCCCAGGTGCCTGGGTTCTTCTTCATGAGCAGCTTCGCGTCGGCCACGAGCTCGGTCCAGTTCGAGGGCGGCGAGCTGATGCCGGCCTTGGTGAACACGTCTGTGCGGTACCAGATACCACGGACACCGCCGAACCACGGCACTGCGTAGGTCTTGCCGTTCAGCTGGTCGTTGGCCAGCATGCCTGGCACGATGCCGGGACCGGGCGGGCTGGACTTGAGGTCGCTGCTGATGTTGAGCAGGAAGTTCTGGGCAGCCTCGGCCGGGGTGTCGGTGTTGCCGAGCTCGGTGATGTCCGGCCCGCCCTTGCCGCTGTTGAACGCCGTCGTCCAGTCAGTGCCGCGGTTCGGCCACGGGATGAACTTGACCTGCACCTTCGTCTTTGCGTAGGCGGGGTAGGCCTTGTGGAACTGCTTGATGATCCCGTTCATCCAGGTCACCTGGGCTGGCGTGGTATTGCCCATACGCCACACGGTGAGCTGTGCCGGCGCTGTGCCGGAGGATGAGGTTGACCCGCTGGACCCACATCCAGCGGCTAGGGCTGTGAGAGCCGAAGCCGCCATTATGGCGACGGCGGCCTGTCTGTGTCTCACTCTGTGATCTCCCTTCACATCGCCCTATCGAGCGTGGTTTTTCTGCTGACGGTCGGCCCTGGCAGGCACCCGGACCGGGCACCGCCCACAGCCACCGGGTGAGTTCGTGAGCGGGGTATGGGGTAAACTAACAAGAAAGTTTCCTATAAGATAGACCTGTTTGGCAATCTGTTCGCACTGTTGCCGGATCGATACCTACGAGGACGAGGGGGCAGCCTTGCCAGGACGACCAGGGACACCAAGGCTACTGCGGGAGATCAACGACCGCGCAGCCCTCGAACTGCTGCTCGCGGAAGGGCCACTGACCCGGACACAGCTCGGTGAACGCACCGGCCTGTCCAAGGTGACCGCTTCGCAGATGCTCGCAAGGCTGGAAGAGCGCGGCCTGGTCAGCGTCGCTGGCCAGCAGGCCGCCGGGCGCGGTCCCAGCGCCGCCCTGTACGCGGTCGTGCCCTCAAGCGCTTATGTGGCCGGGCTCGACGTCGCACCCGAGGCCGTCACCACCGGAGTCGCGGACGTGACGGGGCGCATGCTCACCGAGGTGACCGTGGACCCCAATGGCTCGCACCACCCGGTCAACCTGGTCCATGAAGCGGTCGCCACCGCGTGCCAGTCGGCGGGCGTGTCACAGGACCAGCTCCGGGCATTCGTCATCGGCACCGGCGGCATGGTCGACCCCCACACAGGTGACGTGCATCTGCACGTGGACATGCCCGACTGGCACGAAGGCGTACTCGGGGCACTGCGGGGCGACCTGCGACGGCCGGTCAGCATCGAGAACGACGTCAACCTCGCGGCCATGGCCGAACGCGCGGTCGGCGCCGCCCGCGGTGTAGACAACTTCGTGTTCGTGTGGATGGGGGTCGGCCTGGGGCTCGCCACCGTCATCGGCGGACGGCTGCACCGGGGGGCAAGGGGCGCCGCTGGTGAGATCGGCTACCTGCCCGTGCCTGGGGCGTCCTTGCCCGAGGACCTCACCCACCCGTCCTCAGGCGGGTTCCGGTCACTGGTCGGCGCCCGGGCCGTCCAGGCGCTAGCGGCCCAGTACGGGTTCACCGGCCAGACCACGGGAGAGGCCGTGCGGGCCGGGGTCAGCGCCGCACAGGCCGGCGAGGACAACGGGCTCGACTTCCTGAGCGAACTGGCCACCCGCGTGGCGGTCGGGCTGGCCGCGGTCGCCGTCACGCTCGACCCCAGCCTCATGGTGCTCGGCGGTGAGGTCGGCCAGGCCGGCGGCACGCCGCTGGCCCAGCTCGTCAGCGCGGAGGTGGGCCGGATCTGCCCGGTCACCCCCTCCGTGGTGCCCACCTCCGTGACCAACGACCCGGTGCTGCGCGGCGCCCTGCTCACCGCCGTGGACCAGGCACGCGCCGAACTGCTGGCCTCCGTCGCCAACAGCTGAGCTGACAGCACCGCCCTGGCCAGGCCAGCCGTTCCCCGCCCGGCTGGGTCACGACCACATCTCGTCCGGGTGACCGGGCTCGGTCTTGCACTGCCAGAGCTGGACCTTGTCGCCGTTGCGCCCGTCGCCCGAGGCATTGGCATCCAGGCACAGGCCGTGCGCACCATTTTGTATCTGGAAATTGCCCGCCTGGGTCGACCACGCCTGGTTCGACTTGCCGGTGCAGTGCCAGAGCTGGACCTTGTCCCCGTTGCGCCCGTCGCCCGAAGCACTGGCATCCAGGCACAGGCCGTGCGCCACGTTGATGAACTGGAAGGTGCGGAAGTTCTGGATCCACTCCATGTCGGGGGTGCCGTGGCAGTGCCAGAGCTGGACGGGATCGCCGTTAGTCCCGTCGTGGGAGGCCACGGCATCCAGGCACAGGCGGTGCGCGCCATTGGTGACCTCGTGGGGTGTCAGGGCCTGGGCAGGTGTGAGCGGCACCCAGTGCAGGGTGACCGCGGGCACGTGGTGCCCGTGCCGCAAGACCCGGTGTCCCGCAACGGCGGCACTGGCTGGCGTGGCAGCCAGTGCTACGGCGGCGGCGAGCGCCAAAATGGCCGCCATGACCAGGCCATATCTGCGGCCGGTCAGCTGGCGCTGCTGTCGGGTGCTGTTACTACGAGGCCTGCTGCGTGCTGTAACCGGGGGAATGTCGCACTTCATTGTGACACCTCATGCCTCCTGGGCCGCAGGTGGACAACCGACCATCATCCCGCCCGTACACATCACCTCGCAAGGGCGGAAGCTATGCCATTCCACCATCTACTGACACCGCAGGCGGCCAGGATGCTGCGTCTCGTCTGCTTGACTCCACAGACCTGCTGTGGTGGGCTAGCGTCCGTCCAATCGACGGCAGTGGAGGAAGCCGGTGTGAGTCCGGCGCGGTCCCGCCACTGTGACCGGGGAGTGACCCTCGTAACAGCCACTACCGCACAGCGGTGGGAAGGCTGAGGAGAGCTTCGATCCGGGAGCCAGGAGACTCCGGCCGTCTGATCCTTCGTCCCGGGGCGTGGTCACCCCGAGGAAGGCCAGTCATGGTCACGCCGTCACCGGTCAGCCCACTTCACTCCCCACCTATCCCATGAGGCGCAGGTGGCCCGGCCTGGCGACCGGGCTGCTGATCGGCGCGGCACTGGACGCGCTGCTCGCCGACCCCCCCAGCGCCCACCCAGTGGCGCTGTTCGGCAGCACGGCCACCCGCGCCGAGCACACCCTGTGGGCCGACACCCGTACCCGTGGCGTCGCCTTCACAGCCGCCTGCGTAGTCCCCGTAGCCGCAGCCGGCTGGACCCTGGCCCAGATCTCACGCCGCAAGCGTCTCGCGGCCACCCTGGCAACAGCCGCGGCCACCTGGACAGTGCTGGGCGGCGCCAGCCTCGCCGCAGAAGCGACCCGCATCGCCGAGGCCCTGGATGCCGGTGACCTCGACACCGCCCGCCGCCGCCTCCCCGCCCTGTGCGGTCGCGACCCAGACACCCTGGACGCCGCCGAGATCGCCCGCGCCACAGTCGAGTCAGTAGCGGAGAACACCAGCGACGCGGTGGTTGCCCCGCTGCTCTGGGGCGCCGCCGCGGGCCTTCCTGGCCTGCTCGCCTACCGGGCCGTGAACACCCTGGACGCCATGGTCGGCCACCGCAGCCCCCGCTACGCCCGTTTCGGCTGGTCCTCCGCCCGCCTGGACGACATCGCGAACCTGGCCCCCGCCCGCCTGACCGCCCTGCTAGCCGCCGCCCTCTCCCCCGCCGTAGGCGGCACCCCCCGCGCCGCCCTAGCAGTCCTGCACCGTGACGGCGCGAACCACCCCAGCCCCAACGCAGGCCACTGCGAAGCCGCTTTCGCAGGCGCCCTGGGAATCCGCCTAGGGGGCACCAACACCTACAAGGGCCGAGTGGAACAGCGCGGCCTCCTAGGCAACGGAAGAGCGCCTACGAGCGACGACATCGAACGCGCCGTCCGCCTGTCCCGCCTGATCACCCTGGCAGCCACGCTGATAAGCGCCCTCCTAGCCCATTACCTCCACGGTCGCAAAGCCCAGCCGGCAGGCGCCCCCCTTCCCAGGAGCCGACCGTGAAAGGCCTCCTGGTGGCGGGCACCGCGTCAGACGCGGGCAAGAGCGTCGTCGCCGCCGGCCTCTGCCGCTGGCTGGCGCGCCAGGGCCTGAAGGTAGCCCCCTTCAAGGGCCAGAACATGTCCCTCAACTCGGTCGTCACACATGACGGCGCAGAGATCGGCCGGGCCCAGGCCATGCAGGCCGCCGCGGCAGGTGCCGAACCGGAGGCCGCCATGAACCCCGTGCTGCTCAAGCCCGGTGGGGACGGCCGCAGCCAGGTCATGGTGCTGGGCGAACCAGTCGCCGACGCGGATGCCCTCGGCTACCGCAACCTGAAGCCGAGGCTCCGCGAGACCGCCCTGTCCTGCCTGGCGGACCTGGCCGCGCGGTTCGACGTCGTGGTCTGCGAGGGGGCTGGCAGCCCGGCCGAGGTCAACCTGCGGGAGGCCGACTTCGCGAACATGGGACTCGCCCGGGCCGCTGGCCTGCCGGCCGTGGTGGTCGCAGACATCGACCGCGGTGGCGCGATCGCGGGCCTGTTCGGCACCCTCGCCCTGCTGGGCGCCGAGGACCAGGCGCTGGTCTCTGGGTTCGTCATCAACAAGTTCCGCGGTGACCCACGGCTGCTGGCTCCGGGCTTGGACACACTGGCGGACCTCACCGGCCGCCCAACCCTCGGCGTCCTGCCGTGGCAGCCCGGCCTGTGGGTCGACGCCGAGGACTCGCTCAGCCTCCCGGCCGCCGGCATGACCGGTTCCGGCGGCCCCGCTGCCAGTTCGCCCGGGGCAGCCCGGGACCCGCTGCGGGTGGCAGTCGTGCGGCTGCCGCACATCAGCAACTTCACCGACACCGACCCGCTGGCCGCCGAGCCCGGGGTGGCCGTGCGTTTCGTCACCTCAGCGGCTGAGGTCGCCGACGCTGACCTGGTCATCCTGCCGGGCAGCCGAGCCACGGTCGCCGACCTGGCATGGCTGCGCGAGCGCGGCCTGGCAGCGGCCATAGCCGAGCGGGCCGCGCGGGCACGCCCGGTCCTGGGGATCTGCGGCGGCTACCAGATGCTGGCCACCGAGATCCACGACAACGTCGAGAGCAAGGCCGGGGTCGTGCCGGGCCTTGCCCTGCTGCCCGCAGTTGCGAGGTTTGGCCAGGCCAAGGTGTTGCGCCAGTGCAGCGGCACCGCCTTTGGCTGGCCCGTGACCGGCTACGAGATCCACCACGGCGTCGTGGCGACCACGGCCGCCACGCCTGCCCAGACCGTGGCACCCCAGGCCACCGCGGGCCAGCACAGCCCGTTCCCTGGCGGCTGTGCCGTGGCAGCGGTCCGCGGCACCACGTGGCACGGGCTGCTGGAGAGCGACGGGTTCCGCCGGGAACTGCTCAGCCAGGTCGCGGCGGAGACAGGACAGAGCTTCACACCCACTGCGGTGTGCTTCCACGACGTACGTGAGCGCCAGCTCGACACGCTCGGCGACCTTGTCGCCAACCACCTCGACACCGCCGCGTTGATGGACCTCATCGAGCATGGCCCCACGCCGGGCCTGCCCTTCATCCCGCCGGGGGCACCATGAACGGCCCGAGCAGCACCGATACCCAGACACCAGCCAGTCCTGGCCCAGCCGCCGGCCCAGTCATCGCGCTGGTCTCTGCCGCGGACACCGACCTGCTCGCTGCGCGGGCCAGCGGCGGTCCGTGGCGGCTGGCCAACCCAGCGCGGACCGAGCCACACGAGGTAGCCGCCCTGCTGGACGGCGCATTCTGTGTGGTGGTACGGCTGCTCGGCGGCAGGCGGACCTGGCCGGAGGGCCTTGACGCGGTGCTGGCCAGCGGTGTCCCGGCCGTGGTGCTCAGCGGCGAGCCCGAGGCCGACGCCGAGCTGATGCGGCTGTCCACGGTCCCCACCGGGGTCGCCACGCAGGCCCTCGCCTACCTGCGGGAGGGCAGCCCGGCCAACCTCGGGCAGCTCGCCCGGTTCCTGTCCGATACCGTCCTGCTGACCGGGCAGGGGTGCGAGCCGCCCAGCCCCGTCCCCTGGCACGGCGTCCACGGCACCCGCGTCCGTGAGCCAGCACGCCCGACCGTCGGCATCGTGTTCTACCGGGCCCACGCCATATCAGGGAACACGGCGTTCGTGGACGCGCTGGCTGACGCAGTCGAGTCACACGGGGCCAACGCACTGCCCGTGTACTGCGCGTCCCTTCGCTCCGCCGGACCAGAGGTCTACCAACTGCTCGACGGCGTGGACGCGCTCGTCGTGACCGTGCTCGCCGCTGGCGGGACCGTCCCGGCCGGGGCCAGCGCAGGCGGGGACGAGGATGCCTGGGACGTGGCCGGGCTGGCGGCCATGGACGTGCCCGTGCTGCAGGCGCTCTGCCTGACCTCGTCACGGGCCGCGTGGCAGGACTCCACCGCGGCCCTGACCCCCATGGACGCGGCCATGCAGGTGGCGGTGCCGGAGTTCGACGGCCGCCTCATCACCGTGCCGTTCTCGTTCAAGGAAGAAGACCCGGACGGGGTTCCGGCCTATGTCGCCGACCCCGAACGCGCCCGCCGCGTCGCGGGTCTCGCGGTCGCGCACGCCAGGCTCCGGGCCATCCAGCCCTCGCAGCGGCGGCTCGCGGTCATGCTGTCCTCCTACCCCACCCGCCACGCACGCGTGGGCAACGCGGTCGGGCTCGACACGCCCGCCTCAGCCATCGTGCTGCTCAACGCGTTGCGCGAAGCCGGGTACGAGCTTGGGCCGGACCTGCCCGCCGACGGTGACGAACTCATCCACGAGCTCATCGCGGCAGGCGGCCACGACACCGAGTGGCTGACCGAGGAACAGCTCGCCGCGGCCAGGCTGCGCGTGCCGCGCGCCACCTACGAGACCTGGTTCGCGGAGCTGCCCACCAGCCTGCGAGCAGACATCCGCCAGCACTGGGGGGAGCCCCCGGGCGAGCTGTACACCGACGCTGGCGACATCGTCCTGGCGGGCCTGCGGTTCGGCAATGTGGTGGTGATGATCCAGCCGCCGCGGGGGTTCGGGGAGAACCCGGTGGCGATCTACCACGACCCGGACCTGCCGCCCTCGCACCACTACCTCGCCGCCTACCGCTGGCTGGCCGAGTCGTTCCGCGCGGACGCCGTCATCCACCTCGGCAAACACGGCACGCTGGAATGGCTGCCCGGCAAGGGCCTCGGCCTGTCCGCCGGCTGTGCGCCCGATGCGGTGCTGGGCGACACCCCCCTCATCTACCCGTTCATCGTCAACGACCCCGGCGAGGGCACCCAGGCCAAGCGCCGCGCCCACGCCACCGTGGTCGACCACCTGATCCCGCCCATGGCCCGTGCCGACACCTACGGCGACCTGGCCAAACTCGAGCAGCTCCTGGACGAGTACGCCACGGTCGCGGCGCTGGACCCCGCCAAGCTCCCGGCCGTCCGCGCCCAGGTCTGGGAACTGGTGCGGGCTGCCCAGCTCCACCATGACCTGCACGTAGACGCCCAGCCCGGTGCCGAAGAGTTCGACAACTTCGTGCTCCACATCGATGGCTACCTGTGCGAGGTCAAGGACGCGGTCATCCGCGACGGTCTCCACGTCCTAGGGTGCCCACCATCCGGCGAGCAGCGGATCGCGACGGTGCAGGCAATCCTGCGCGCCACCCAGGTGTGGGGCGGCCGCTCCGCTCTGCCCGGGCTCCGCGCTGCGCTAGCGGAGTTCTTTGGATTTGACGAGAAGACGTTGCTAACCAACCCGGGTACCCCGATCGAGGTACCCTCCAGCCTGTCCACTGCCAGTGAGGCGACCGCGGCTGATGTGGTCACCGCTGCGGCCGACGTGGTGCCTGCTGGTGGCGTGACGACCGCGGCAGGCGTGATCGACCTGCTTGAAGAGTTGGCGGGACGGCTCGTTGCCCGAGCAGACGCGGCCGGGTGGGGTCCGGGCTGCGCGGCCGCTGCCGCGGCCGCTGTGCTGGGCGCCGGGCCACCGAGCGTCGTGGATGCGCTCGAGTTCGCGGCGACCGAGGTAGTGCCCCGCCTGGAACGTACGACCGACGAGGTAACCAACATCCTGCGGGCGCTGGACGGGCGGTACATCGCGGCCGGGCCGTCAGGGTCACCAACCCGGGGACTGGTGAACGTGCTGCCGACCGGGCGCAACTTCTACTCGGTCGACCCCAAGGCCATCCCCTCCCGTAACGCATGGGACACGGGGGCCGCGCTGGCCGAGTCGCTGCTGGCCCGGCACGTGGCCGACACCGGGGCCTACCCGCGGTCGGTCGGCCTGACCGTGTGGGGCACCTCGGCCATGCGGACCCAGGGCGATGACATCGCGGAGGTGCTCGCGCTGATCGGGTGCCGTCCCACCTGGGACGACGCGTCGAGGCGGGTCACCGGGTTCGAGGTAGTGCCGCAGGCCGAACTGGGCCGGCCCCGGGTTGACGTCACGGTGCGCATATCCGGGTTCTTCCGCGACGCCTTCCCGCACGTGGTCGCACTGCTGGACGACGCGATCCGGGCGGTTGCCGGCCTGGACGAGCCCGCCGAGGCCAACTATGTCCGGGCACACACCCTGCAGGACATGGCGGCACACGGGGACGCACGGCGTGCGACCACCCGCATCTTCGGTTCCAAACCGGGCTCCTACGGCGCGGGGCTGCTGCCGCTGATCGACGCACGCAACTGGCGCAGCGACGCCGACCTCGCAGCGGTCTACGCGGTCTGGGGCGGCTACGCCTATGGCCGCGGCCTGGACGGCCGGGAGGCCCGCGACGACATGGCGGCGAGCTTCGCCCGGATCAGCGTGGCCGCGAAGAACACCGACACCCGCGAGCACGACATCGCCGACTCCGACGACTACTTCCAGTTCCACGGTGGCATGGTGGCCATGGTCCGTCACCTGACCGGCAGCTCCCCCGCCGCCTACATCGGCGACTCCGCCGTGCCCGACCAGGTGCGCACCCGCACCCTCGCCGAGGAAGCCAAGCGTGTGTTCCGCGCCCGGGTGGTCAATCCCCGCTGGATCGCGGCCATGGCACGCCACGGGTACAAGGGGGCATTCGAGATGGCCGCGACCGTGGACTACCTGTTCGGCTACGACGCCACCACGGGCGTGGTGGACGACTGGATGTACGAGCGTCTCGCGGCGGAGTACGTGTTCGACGAACAGGTCGCCAAGTTCATGCGCCAGTCCAACCCATGGGCACTGCGTGGCATTGCCGAACGGCTGCTCGAAGCCGCCGACCGTGGCCTGTGGGCCAGCCCGGAGCAGGCCACGCTCGACGGCCTGCGCGCCGCGTACCTGGAACTAGAGGGCGATCTCGAAGGTGAGGCCTCATGAGCACGCGAGCGGGACCAGCAGGGCGAGCGGGATGGCTGGGCTTCCCGTTCAGCGCGGTTGTGGGCATGGACGAGCTCCGGCTGGCCCTGACGCTGAACGCGGTGTCCCCCGCAGTGGGCGGGGTGCTCGTGCGCGGCGAGAAGGGCACGGCCAAGTCCACGATGGTGCGAGCGCTGGCGGCCGTGCTGCCGGAGGTCGACGTGGTGGCCGGGTGCCGGTTCTCCTGCGACCCCGCCCACCCCGGCCCCGGCTGCCCCGACGGCCCGCATGAGCCGGGAGCTGCCGGTCACACGCGTCCGGCACGCCTGGTCGAGCTGCCCGTGGGCGCCTCCGAGGACCGTCTCACCGGGGCCCTCGACATCGAACGTGCCCTGACCGAAGGCGTCAAGGCCTACGAACCGGGCCTGCTGGCCGCCGCCAACCGCGGCGTCCTCTACGTGGACGAGGTCAACCTGCTCCACGACCACCTGGTGGACCTGCTGCTGGACGCCGCCGCACTGGGCACCTGCTACGTCGAGCGCGACGGTGTCTCGGTCCAGCACGCCGCCAGGTTCCTGCTGGTCGGCACCATGAACCCCGAAGAGGGCGAACTCCGGCCCCAGTTGCTGGACCGTTTCGGCCTCACCGCGCAGGCCGCCGCACCCAAAGACCCAGCCCAACGAGCCGAGGTCATCCGCAGGCGCCTGGCCTACGAGTCCGACCCCCACACGTTCGCAGCCCAGTGGGCCGCTGCCGAGGCAGCCCTCGCCGACCGCATCGCGCAGGCCCGCCGCCTGCTGCCGAAGGTCGGTCTGCCCGAGGAGGCCCTGCACCAGATCGCCAGCGTCTGTGCCGCGTTCGGCGTGGACGGCCTGCGTGCCGACCTGGTCATCGCCCGCGCCTCGGTAGCCCACGCCGCCTGGGAGGGCCGCACCGAGGTCACCGACTCCGATATCCGCGCGGCCGCTGCCCTGGCCCTCCCCCACCGCCGGCGCCGCCAGCCCTTCGATCCCCCCACCCTGGACCCAGCGGACCTGGACCGCGCCCTGGACCAGGCCCGCCAGGATGCCCAGCCCGAACCGAGCCCG
This sequence comes from Streptosporangiaceae bacterium, assembly GCA_035946955.1. Lineage (GTDB taxonomy): Bacteria > Actinomycetota > Actinomycetes > Streptosporangiales > Streptosporangiaceae > DASYYE01. Next base: position 25,001 of record DASYYE010000355.1, read on the forward strand.
CAAACCACACCCGCCGACGATGACCCGGACCCTGACGACCGGGGCCCCGACGACCAGGGCCCCGGCAGCGGCCAGCCCATGCCTGGTGACGAGCGTCCCACCAGTGCAGGCCCACCCATGCCGAGCCCAGCCACAGCCGGCGCTGACGCCGCCGAGGAGCCCGGCCAGGCCGGTGAGCCACGCAACACGAGCGGGAAGGGGGCAGCGCCGGTGAGTGAGCCCGCGGTGCCCTTCCCGGCCGCCAGGGTGAAGCGCCTTGAGGTGCCCGGGATCGGGACGGGCAGCCCGGGCCGCCGCTCCCGCGCCAGGACCGAGACGGGACGCGTCACCACGGCACGCATCCCGCGGGGCCGGCCCACCGCCATCCACGCACCTGCGACCCTGATGGCCGCCGCACCCCACCAAGTCGCGCGTGGCCGGGGTGAGGGCCCTGGGCTGTCCAACGGCCACGGCCCATCAGGCCATCGCCGTGGTCTTGTGCTCAGGCGCGAGGACCTGCGCGAGCCGCACCGCGAGGGCCGCGAGTCCAACCTGATCCTGTTCGTCGTGGACGCGAGCGGTTCCATGGCGGCGCGTTCGCGCATGGGCGCGGTCAAGGGCGCGGTGCTGTCTCTGCTGCTCGACGCCTACCAGCGCCGCGACAAAGTCGGCCTGATCACGTTCCGGGGCAGCCGGGCCGATGTCCTGCTGCCGCCGACGTCCTCGGTCGAAGCGGCCGTGCCTCGCCTGACGGCCCTGCCGACCGGGGGCCGCACCCCACTCGCGGCCGGCCTGCTGAGGGCCCACGACATGCTGCGCACCGAACGCCTGCGCGACCCCCGCAGACGCCCCCTGCTGGTGCTCGTCACCGACGGCCGCGCCACGGACGCCACCACAGGGTGCGTCGGCACTGCTGGTGGCGCACCACCAGGGGCAGGCGCTGCCGCGGCAGCCGCCCACCAGGCAGCGGCCCTGCTGGCCAGCACCGGGGTGGCCGCCATTGTGGTGGACTGCGAGTCAGGCCCGGTACGGCTCGGCCTGGCGGCCGAGCTCGCCGCGACCCTGCGATGCCCGGCGCTGCGCCTGGCGGAACTCGCCGCGGGCCCACTGGCCGACACCGTGCGCGCACTGCGCGGGGGTTTCCACCACAGCGAGGAGGTCGCCTGATGCCGCAGGGCAAGCCGTCCGTGGTACCCGACGATGGGCTGACCACGAAGCAGCGGCGCAACCGCCCCCTGATCGTCGTGCACACCGGGGAGATGAAGGGAAAGTCCACGGCCGCGTTCGGGATGGCGCTGCGGGCCTGGAACCAGGGCTGGCCCATCGTGGTGTACCAGTTCGTCAAGAGCGCCAAATGGCGGGTGGGCGAGGAAGCCGCCCTGCGGGCGCTGGGTCGCGTACACGCCGACACGGGCGAGGGTGGCCCGGTCACCTGGCACAAGATGGGCGACGGCTGGTCATGGACCTCCCGTCCAGGCAGCGAAGACGACCACGCCGCCAATGCACTGGAAGGCTGGGAGCAGGTCAAGCGCGACCTCGCCGCACAGGCCTACCGCTTCTACGTGCTGGATGAGTTCACCTACCCGATGAAGTGGGGCTGGGTCGACACCGACGACGTGGTGGCCACGCTGGCTGACCGGCCGGGCCAGCAGCACGTGGTCATCACCGGCCGGGGCGCTGACCCCCGCCTGGTCGCCGTCGCCGACCTGGTGGTGGAGATGACCAAGGTCAAGCACCCGATGGATGCTGGCCAGAAGGGCCAGAAGGGCATCGAATGGTGAGTCTGCCACGGCTCGTGGTCGCCGCGCCCGCGTCCGGGCACGGCAAGACCACGCTGGCCTGCGGGCTGATGGCCGCGCTGCGCGCTCGGGGACTGGCCGTGTCTGGCCATAAGGTGGGCCCGGACTACATCGACCCCGGCTACCACGCGCTGGCCACTGGGCTGCCCGGCCGCAACCTGGACCCAGTGCTGTGCGGCGAGAACCTGGTCGCGCCGCTGTTCTTGCACGGGGCGGCGGGTGCGGACATTGCGGTGGTGGAAGGCG
>DASYYE010000356.1:0-5273 GCA_035946955.1 Streptosporangiaceae bacterium
TCCAGTTCGGCACCGAGCTTGCGGTGGTCGCGCCTCTCGGCCTCCGCCAGCAGGTCCAGGTACTCGTCCAAGGCCTCTCGCGATGGCCATGCGGTGCCGTAGATCCGCTGGAGCTGCGGGTTCTTCTCGCTGCCGCGCCAGTAGGCGCCACCGGTGCGCATCAGTTTGAACGCCGGGATGTAGCGGGTGGTCGGCAGGTGCGGGCCGCGGCACAGGTCCTTCCAGCACAGCCCGCCGGTGGCCGCGTCCACATTGTCGTAGATAGTCAGCTCAGGGCCGCCCACCTCGACGGACTCTTCGTCGCTGGCCCCGGCCGTGCCACCGCCCTTGAGGCCGATCAGCTCCAGCTTGTACGGCTCACCGGCCAGCTCGGCCCGGGCGCCCTCGTCGGTGACCACGCGGCGCTCGAAACGCTGGCCCTGCTTGACGATCTTGCGCATGAGCTGCTCGATCGCCTTGAGGTCGTCGGGGCCGAACGGGTTGGCCACGTCGAAGTCGTAGTAGAAGCCGTTCTCCACGGGCGGGCCGATGCCCAGCTTGGCCTGCGGGAACAGTTCCTGCACGGCCTGGGCCATGACGTGCGCGGTGGAGTGCCGCAGGATGGCCAGGCCGTCCGGGCTGGCGACCTCGACCGGCTCGACGGCATCACCCTCGGCCAGCGGGCTGGCCAGGTCGCGCAGGGTGCCGTTGACCCGGGCCGCGACCACGGCCCCCGGGCTGGTCCCGGTGTCAAGCGCCTGGCCCGCCGTCGTGCCGGCAGCCACAGCATGCTCGCGGCCTGCGAGTGTGATGTGAAGCTGCTGGGAAGACACGATGGCTCCTCATGATCGGGTGATGACAGAACGGGACGGCCCCCGCGCACCGATGCTATCCAGGTGACATGGCGGACGTCGCGTTCATTATCAACCGCACCTGCGTCCGGGACGGCGACGGGCTGCGGCGCCGCTGCCGCGGGGCCGCTGTCAACGCGGGATGCGAGCCGGTGTTCCTGGCAACGTCGGTAGACGAGGCGGGGTCGGGGCTGGCCAGCGATGCCGTGGCCGATGGGGCCGGGCTGGTGTTTGCCGCCGGGGGCGACGGCACGGTGCGGGCCTGCGCCCAGGCACTGGCCGGCACCAGGGTTCCGCTGGCGCTGCTGCCCCTGGGCACCGCCAACCTGGCCGCGCGGGCACTGGGTGTGCCGTCGCGGGTCGGGGCGGCGCTGGCCGCCGGGTTCGGCGGGCGGGACCGGCTGGTCGACGTCGGTGATGCCGATGGCATGACGTTCCTGGCCATGGCGGGCATGGGCCTGGACGCGGGGGTAGTCGGGGCCACGCCGCCCAGGCTCAAGGGGCTGCTGGGCTGGGCCGCCTACGCGGCGACCGGTGCGGTGCACGTGCTGGCCAGCAGCCCACAGTTGCGGCGCGGGCACCAGTTCAGGGTGCGGCTGGATGACCGCGACCCGCTGGCGCGGCGCGCACAGTCGGTGGTGGCGGCCAACACGGGGCTGCTGCCTGGCGGGTTCGTGCTGCTACCCGGGGCCAGCCCGGAGGACGGGCTGCTCGACGTGGGGGTACTCGCACCCGCCAGCATCCCCGACTGGGTGCGGGTGGCTCACAACGTGCTGACCCAGGACCCCGCTGGTGGGCCCCACCTGGAGCGCCACCGTGCCCGGCGGGTGGAGATCAGCGCCGACGCGTTGCTGCCGCGCCAGGTCGACGGCGAGGTGATCAGCCCTGGGCGGTCACTGACAGTCACGGTGCGTCCCCGGGCCCTGCGGGTCCGGGTCCCCGCAGCGGCCAGTCCTAACCATGACTAATGCCCTGCTTGCGCGCTACGCTTCGCCGAACTAGGGAGGCCGTAATGCGCGCTGACAGCCCAGACGTCATCGTTGGCCTGGACAACGGCGGCACCGCCGTCAACGCGACAGTACTCGACACTGCGGGACGGTTCCTCGTGGACCGGATGCTCGAGACACCGAGCAGGGTCACCGAGGGCCCGGACAAGGCGATCGAGGCGCTGGCGGCCTCGCTGGACCTCGTACTCGAGTCCACCGAGACGCCGTTGTCGGCCGTGCGCGCCATCGGCCTGGACACGCCCGGCCCTGCCAGCGCCGACGGGGTCATCTCCAGCCTGGGCGCGGTGAACTTCATCGACACCGCGTGGCGTGGTTTCGACATCCGGGGCGCCCTGGAGACCCGGCTCGGCCTGCCCGTCACCTACAGTAATGACGCGAACGCCGCGGCACTGTACGCGCACCACGTCCACTTCGGGGCCCAAGCGCGCGAGCGGTCGTCGGTGTCGCTGATCGTGGGGACCGGGCTCGGCGGCGGCGTGGTCGAGTCCGGCCGGGTGGTGCGCGGGGCCTCAGGCATGGCTGGCGAGCTCGGGCACATCCGCATCCCCATGGATGGGCTGCTGGCCGAAGACCAGCAGCTGCCGGTGTGCAACTGCGGGCTGGCCGGGGACGCCGAGAGCGTGGCGTCGCTCACCGGCATCGCCAAGAACCTGCTCCCCTACTGGCTCACCCGCTACCCCGACCACGAGCTGGCACAGGCGCCCTCCATGGCAGACGCCGCGAAACAGGTGCGCAGCCTGGCCTGCGCAGGTGACCCGCTGGCCCTGGCAGTCTTCGGCCAGCAGGCGGACGCACTGGGACGGCTCTGCACGATCGCGGCGAACTTCACCGACCCGCATGCCTACTTCATCGGCGGCGGCGTAGTCGAGGCGGCGCCGGCGTTCCGTGACTGGTTCCTGGCCGGCGTCCGCGAGCACACGTCACTGCGCGAAGAGCAGGCGTGCGTGGCGCAGTTCGCGCTGGTCCCCCACCTCGACATGGCCGGGGCACGCGGCGCCGCGCTCGCGGCCGCTGTGGACCTGGGCTGGCCAGCCCAGGTCCACAGCACGTGACCTGCTCAACCGCAGCCAAGGCCCTGAGCCCAGGGTTAGCGCCATGACCTTTGCAGCGGACCGGCCACCAGCGGGGCCCGGCCTGATGCGTGGGGCGCCCCCGTTCCCGGCCGGGTCGCTGGTCACCTTGGCAAACTGGCAGGACCCGCCGTTCAACCGGTGGGCGTTCCAGCACATCCGGGAGCTCATCCCGACCGCCCGGATCAGCCGCGGGGACGGGCCGGCCTGGCCGCTGCCGCGGGCCGAGCGTGACCTGGCCGGCATCAGGTTCAGTACCGGCGACGGCGAGATGTCGGTCGCTGAGCTGCTGGCCCAGACTTACACAGACGGGTTCCTGGTGCTGCACCGCGGCGCGGTCGTGACCGAGCGCTACGCCAACGGCCTGCGCCCGGACGTGCCACACCTGCTGATGTCGGTGTCGAAGTCGCTCACCTCGACGGTGGCAGGCGTGCTCGCCGGCCGGGGCGCGCTGGATGTCACCGCCCCCCTCCAACGGGTGGTGCCGGAACTCGGCGCGACCTCGTTCGCCGGCGCCACCGTGCAGGATCTGCTGGACATGCGGGCGGGCACCCACTTCGACGAGGACTACGACAACCCTCAGGCCGACGTCCGCACGTACCAGCGGGTGTACCTGTGGCGTCCTGACGACGGCAGCCCCCGGGCGGACGGCGCGCTGGCCTACTTCGCGACCCTGCACAATGACGGCCAGCACGGCGGCCCGTTCCGCTACCGGTCGATCTTGACCGATGTGCTGGGCTGGGTGCTCGAGCGGGCCGGGGGCGCCCGGTTCCACGAACTCGTGGCGCGGGAACTGTGGCAGCCGATGGGCGCCGAGTTCGACGCCGAGGTCACCGTCGATGGGCACGGCAATGCCATGGCGGACGGCGGGGTCTGCGCCACCCTGCGCGACCTGGGCAGGTTCGGCCTGCTGGCCCTGGGCCGCGGCCGGGCCAATGGGCGGGTCGTGGCGCCGGCCGCCTGGTTCGAAGACACCCTCGCTGGCGCCCCCGACAGCCGGCCCGCGTTCGTGGCCCATGAGGGAGCGGACGGGTTCCCGCAGCAGGCGCACTACCGCAACTGCTGGTGGGTCCGCGAGCCAGCGGTGCCGTTCTTCTACGCCTCCGGCATCAATGGGCAGCACGTGTTCGTGCATGGGCCGTCGGAGACGGTAGTGGTCAAGCTGTCCACCTGGCCCGTGGCAACGAGCCCTGACATGCGTGAAGCCACGGTCGCGGCAGTGACGGCGATCGCCCGTGCTCTGCAGGACGGACAGGCATGACAGAGCCGTTTCCCAGGCCACCCGGGCCGCGGCCGCATGGGCGCTATGGTCGACCCCGTGACCAACCCACCGACTTTCGAAGAGGCGATATTCCGGCTCCAGGAGTTCTGGCACGCGGAGGGCTGCATCAGCTGGCAGCCCGTGAACACAGAGGTCGGGGCGGGCACTATGAATCCCGCCACGTTCCTCCGAGTGCTTGGCCAAAACCCGTGGAATGTTGCCTATGTCGAGCCAAGCGTCCGTCCTGACGACAGCCGCTACGGTGACAACCCGAACCGGCTGCAGACGCACACGCAATTCCAGGTGATCCTCAAACCGGACACTGGCCGGCCGGTGGAGCAGTACCTGCGCAGCCTTGCCGCGCTCGGCATCGACACCCACGCCAATGACATCCGTTTCGTCGAGGACAACTGGGAGTCGCCTGCACTGGGTGCTTGGGGCCTGGGCTGGGAGGTCTGGCTCAACGGGCTGGAGATCACGCAGTTCACGTACTTCCAGCAGGCGGGGGGCCTGCCACTGAACCCGGTATCGGTGGAGATCACCTACGGGCTGGAGCGGATACTGATGTCGCTCCAGGGCCGCACGCATTTCAAGGACATTCTCTATTCCCAGAACCACACGTTCGGAGAACTCTTCGGGCGCGCGGAATACGAGATGAGCAGTTATTACCTCGACTGCGCCAGCGTCGACGCGACGCGGCGGCTCTTCGCCGAGCACGAGCAAGAGTCGCAGTCAATGGTTGACCGGGGACTCGTCGTACCTGCCTACCAGCACCTGCTGGCAATGTCCCATACCTTTAACATCCTCGACGCCCGAGGGGCTGTCGGCGTAACTGAGCGGGCAGGTTTCTTCGCCCGGATGCGCGGCCTGAGCCGTGCGTGCGCAGAGCTATGGCTGCGAGACGAACCTCCCCCGCGAGCCGAAGGGCGCGGCGCCACCTGGACTGACGAGCGCTCCGGTGAGCCGGAGGGGCGCGGTGCCGTCCGGACTGACGAGCGCTCCGGTGAGCCGGAGGGGCGCGGTGCCGGCTGGACTGACGAGCGCTCCCGTGAGCCGAAGGGGCGCGGCGCCACCTGGACTGACGAGCGCTCCGGTGAGCCGGAGG
>DASYYE010000357.1:0-6929 GCA_035946955.1 Streptosporangiaceae bacterium
CTCGGTGATCACTATGACGCTCGGTGATGACGGCGAGCTGCTCCGCACCGCAGCGGGCCGGTTCGGCGGGCTGGTCATCGCGGCGATGGGCGCCGGGCACGTACCCGCCAGCGTCGCCCCCCTCCTCGGCACACTCGCGAAGCAGATCCCTGTCGTCTTGGCCTCCCGCACTGGTGCCGGGCCGGTGCTCGCCGCAACCTACGGGTTCCCCGGATCCGAAACCGACCTGCTCAGCCGCGGCCTCATCAGCGCCGGGTTCCTGGATCCACTCAAAGCCCGGCTGCTGCTGCACCTCCTCCTCGCCAGGGGAGCGGACCGCGAGCAGATCACCGCCACGTTCGGCGCCTTCACCAGCCACTAAGGCGGCCAGCGCTGATCCCGTCACGTCCGCCAGAAGGGACCCACACTCGGTGCACGCTCATGAACTGACGACCGGCCGCACCTTCGGACTCAGGCTCGACCCCGGCGAAAGCTTCTTCCCCACCCTGGAAGCCTTCTGCCGCGACCACGGCATCCGCGGCGGCTATATACCGATGTTCCTGGCAGCGTTCGCCGAAGCCGACATCGTCGGCACATGCGACAAGCTGGAAGACCCCGCGGCACCGGTCTGGTCGAAAGTCCACCTCACCAACGCCGAGGCCCTGGGCTGCGGCACCATCGCCAGCGACCAGGACACCGGCCAGTTCCTCCCCCATATCCACACCACACTCGGCCTCAAAGAGCGCGCCGCCGCCGGCTACACCAGCCACCTGCTCGCCGCCCGCACCCAGTTCCTCGTCGAGATGATCCTCGTTGAGGTCACCGGGCCTAACATGACGCGGCCCTCCGACCCCGGCCTGTACAACGTCCCCCGCCTCACCTTCACACCAGCACCGCGGTAGCACGCGTGACCCGAGCGGCGACCTGCAAGGTACGTGCCGGGACTCCCGGGGCCACCGGCAGCCCATGGAAGTTGAATCATGCGCAAGGCAGGGTGTACTCGCGATGGCCCCTCCAGCGGAGACTCTCAAGCGCTTAATCCTGCGAGAACGACATGTTCCCAGGGTAGGGAGTGAATCCCCGCTGATGTGCGGGTCAAGCTGTCAGCGCGCTGAGCGCGAGTCTGCCCTCTCATCCGCTGCGAAGGACGCCCATGATCACTTCATTTCCGCCTGCTGGGGTACTGTCTGTGCCTCCCGTGCCTCGGCCGGGTCGCGTGCATGAGCCCAGCGGCCCGGTGAATTTCACAGACGGCCACCACTTCGCACTGGCGGCAGGTGGCGACCTGGCCGTGCTGGCTGAGGCGGCTGCCGCGCCGTTGTCGGTGATCGTACAGGTCACCAAGCGCTGCGACTTTGACTGCGGGTTCTGCTCTGAAACCCTGCAGATGGCTGACCCCACGCTGGAGGAGCTCGACGTTGTCCGCGCGAACCTGGCGGGGGTGGGCCGGGTGTTCCTGTCCGGCGGGGAGCCGCTGCTGCGCCGTGACCTGCCCGAGATCGTGGACATGTTCTCTGGGTTCATCCTGGGTTTGCCGACGAACGCCACTCGTGGCCTGGTCGTGGCACCGCGGCTGGCGGGGAAGGTTGACTTCGTCAACATCGGCTTCGACGGACCCCGCGCGACGTTCTCCAGGGTCCGCGGTGACTACGACAAGGCCATCACGGGGGTGCGGTCGTTCATCGCCGCAGGTATTCCGATCTCACTGTCAGCAGTGGTGCTGCGATCGACCCTGCATGCGCTGCCGTACCTGTTGCAGATCGCTGACGTGCTGGATGCGGGGAAGCTGAAATTGATCCTGCCGCTGCGCAAGGGCAACGCGCTGGGCCTGCCTGAGCGGGAGTTCATCTCGGTTGAGGAGGCGAGCGACACGTTCGCCCGGCTGATCGAGTTGCGGACGACACACGACTGGCGGCCAGCGGTCCGGTTGACGCCGTGGACGGCGGAGACCGAGGGGCACATGATCGTGGTCGAGCCCAACGGAAACGCCCAGGCATGGCCGGTCTATGACCAGCCCGACTTGTTCCTGCGGCTCGGCAACCTGCTTGAGGAGCCGGTCACGGCGATCTGGGGCCGTTACCCCTACAAGGCCAACCACTACGCCAAGTACCTCGGCGCCAGCATCCGTACCGCCGCCCGTAGCGGCCGATGATGCAGACCTATACCAACCTGGCCTGGCCCCAGGATCCCTACCGCACCGGTCAGCAGCTCTACCGCCACCCAGGCCCCCGGCTAGCCGCATTCACAGCGGTTCGGGGCAGCAGCGGCAGCCGTCCGGCATGCTACGCGGTGGCCATTGTCTACCTGCCACTTCACCGAACCAAGACACTGACCGTCACGCAGGAGACGGTGACGTTCGGGTTCCATGCAGGGGGTGCCGACGGCGAGGCCGACTCACGCGCCTTGGGCGCGCTGGCGGACTTGGACCTGTTGCAGGCCCGCCGCCACGCGGCCGTCCTAACAGGGCACCTGCTGTCGGAAGATCTGACCGCGGTGCGGGCCCTAGCGGGTGATCTTGTGCCACGCGGTGTTGCCGCGCTGGAGGGCGAGTGGGCCGATCGCCGTTCGCTCGCCCCTGGGCAAGCCGCCTTGCTGGACTGTGGCCTTGACCTGCCTGGCATGCCGCCCCTGCCGAAGGCTTGCCAGCGTGCCAGCATCACAAGCGCCACATGCGCCGCAGCGAATACCCCGGTCACAGGAGAGGTGGCCGTGGTTACAGCGGTGAATCGGGCGCTCTGCATTGCGTTGGTGGCCGCGCGGCACTTGGACCGTTACACATGGGAGGCGGCTTTGGACGTTGAGGAGATCGTGACTGCTGGAGCCTGGGACTCCTTCCCGCTCCTCTCTGCGAGCGCGCCAGGTGCCGCCGCAGAGGCCGTAGCCGCTGGCCAGCCCGGAACACATAGCCCAGGAGTCTGAGTGATCATCACCAGCAACCTGCCCAAGCCCACGGCGGTGCCACCGCATCCGCCTGGGATGTTGCTGGCAGCAGCCGTGGACGTGGAATGGTCCAAGAACTACCGAATCCAGGGCGGCAACGTGCCGTTCTGCTACTCGCTGGTCTGGCTCACTCTGCCACGCAGCGACACTGGGACCAGCCTTGACGCAAGTCCGTTTTGGTACACCTGCGCCTATGTGCACGACACCACCGAAACCGCGAAATTGGCCACCGAGGCAGGCCGCGCCCTGGACAGGGTTCTGCAGCACGCCGATCTGGTCGCAGGGCACCAGCTCAGCAGCGACCTCGCCGTGCTGGCCGCTTCCTGCGACAAGCCGCCACCGGGCGTGGCCGCCACCCGCACTGCGTGGCACCAGCGGCGCCAGTCCGACCCCACTGCCCGCCCGCGGATCGTGGACACCCGCTACGACGCCGGGCACATCCTGGCATGCACATCAAGGCGGCTAGTCGACGTCTGCACTGACATGGGACTGGATGTCACCCAGCCAGAACTGCGCGGCACGTCCATGACCGCGCTGCACCGCCGCTGGCTGGAAACCGGCGACACCACGGCGCGGGAGAAGACCAGCGTGCTCAACCTGCGGCACTCGCTGTCCACCGCACTGGTCGCAGCCCACGCTGCCGGGGTTGGACGCTGGTCGGACCGACTGAATGTCAACCGGCTACTCGCAGGCGAGCTGAGTGGCGCGTTCGACTGGGTCTCCAGCCCCATGTTCACCGCCCTAATGGGAGACCGCAGTGCTCCGTGACTGCGTGATGCTCGCCGTTGAGGGCACGCACGCGTCGGGGAAGACCACGCTCACTCACGCTCTAGCCGCGCACTACCGTGAGCGCGGCATCCACGTCGCCACGGTCGAAGAACCCGCACGCCAAAGCCCGTTCATCGAGGAAATCGTGGTCCACGGCGAGGGCACCTTCGACCTGGAAACCGAGGTCGACCTGTTCGCGGCGCAACTGTCGGCACAGCTGCGGGCGGCACGCCAGCACACCATGGTCATCTGCGACAAGACCATCGCTAACGTGCTCGCCTACGCTCGGCTGGTACTGGACACCGCACCACGCAGCCGAGCCGCCGCCGCCTTGGCAGCGATGGAAGTGTTCTGCCGCGCCTGGGCAGGAACCTACGACGCGGTGTTCTACTGCTGCGACCGGTTCAGCCAGCACCAAACCGGCGACCCCTACCGTGCCCGGGTACTCGACCTGCAGCCAGCCGCCGACAGGGTCGTCCGCTCCACCTGCGCCACCGTCGGCCAGCGCGTCATCGACATCCCACCCAACATGACCACCAGCCAGCGCGTCGACTGGGTCGCTGCCCGGGTCACCAAGCTCGGCATCACCAAGGAGGAGCATTCGGCGCGCGACCATCAGTTGTAGCCCCGCACTCTGTCAAGCTCGGGTTGTCTGGGCGGACACCCCCGGCAAGGAATCACGCGGACATGGGAGGGGTCATGTGGGACTACGTCAGGCGATTGCACGAATTTCACGGTGACGTACCCGTGGAAATCTGCATTCTCAAACTCAGCGAGGAGGTCGGCGAAGCCGCAGAAGCCCTAATCGGCATGCGCGGGCTGACTCGCAAAGGTCATTGGCGTACCCGCGACGACCTCTTGGATGAGTTGTCCGACGTCATCATCATCATCACCGCCGCAGTCGCGATGAGCGCCGTCACGGACGGCCAAGTGGATGAGGCCCGCGACCACTTCCAACGGCGGCTCGAAACTGTTGTAGCAAGAGCCGACAGCAATCCCGCCGCTCAGGTACTGCGGTTATGACTCACTAACCGGCGCGGGCGTGGACACCATCACCGCAGACAGCACAGGCGCGGTCACCACCCCCGTCACGTGGCCCTACGGCGCCAACGGCAGCCACAACCTCCTCGCCGTGCAAGGAACCCTCACGGCCACAGCAGCCGTGTTCGGTGAACCCCCCGCCCAGTGAGCAACCCGCCAAGACCCGCGCGCCATGGAATGGCTCACCACCCCCCTCTTTGCCGCTGTCGCCGCGTTAGCCTGCCTCAAGTTCGTCGATCAGGGCATAGATCGCTTCGATGGTGACCTGCCGCACCCGGTCCCACGATTCGGCCCAGTCTCCTGTGAGCCGTATGCCGAGCCGGGCTGCGGCCTTCCGCGACTCAGAAGCCGCACCCGAGTGCGCCTGGCCACGTCGCAGCGCCACCACGTCACGGACCACATCAACGGCCTCGACGGCTCGCCGCAGGCGCCCTGGGTCGTCGAGATGCTGCCCTAGGGCCGCTTTCAGGCAGTTCAGCGGACCTTCGACGTTGTCCGCCTTGGGAACGGTCAACATGGAGAACACGTCGCTGAGGGCGTTGCAGCGCACCTCGAACTCCTCGGCGCTATTGGCCGTCTGGGTCAGCGATGCCGTGCGGGCGAACGCCGGGCGGTGGAAGAGGCGCTGCTTCGCCCGGACCAGCCAAGCGAGGTCGAGATGATCCAGCGCCCGCGGCAGCGCTGATGGCTCCACCGGAACCCAAGAAGGCTGCGGCTCCGGACGCCCCCCGATCAACTCCTCAAGCGCCGCCAGGTACTCAAGGCCGGTTTCGACCGCGAACGGGAGCAACGACCCGAACCACAACTTCCACGTCCAGTCCGCAGAATCGGGGTCTGGGCTCACGCCATGCCATGTCGCTGGCTCGCCAGCCAGCATCAGGCGAGCCTGACGTCCGCTGACCTCCCCGAAGGAGCCAAGCCGCCGCCTGATTCCCCCGATCAGCGCGTCGCTGCCGAGCATGACTGGCTTGACCTTCACAGGATCGGGCAAGAGGCTCCGCTGCCGGTCGTACCCCACCGCGACGCTGGCCAGAAACACCTTGACCAGCTGATCACTGACCGGGTGCCCGCAATGCACCAGGCCATACACCGTGGGAGCGATCCGGTCACCGAGATCGGGAGGAGCATCCGGCAGCGGCATATTGTCACGGAGCACCCGAATCGCCCGGTACCCCTGATCCCATTCCGGAAGCTCGCGGAGCACGTCGCGAAGGTCCAGGCCCCCGGCAGCGATCTCATGCGCGACGTACTGCCGGATCGGCCACTGCTCGGCCCGCACCCACGCATCCACCACGATGTCCAGCAGGCACCGGGCGTCGGGACTGACATCGTCGAGCAAGCTATCCACGATCGCGAGAGTAAGGCAAGCCGGGGTTCTTGGCATTTGCTCCAGGCGAGCGGCATCTGGCGGCGGCTTGGTGTCGGCCGCGCCAGGCGTCCCCGTGCTGGCGGCTGAAGTGCCGCGCCCGGTGGTGGGCATGGCGAAGGTGGTCATGATGCCCGTGCCGCTGCAACACCAGATCGCCACTCCACACCGGTCGGCGTAGGTTCCACAGGGTCGTGCTGCAGCGATACCGGGGGCCAAGGAGCCTGGAAGGCGCTGGTCCAGGCCGCCGAGCAAACGGCTGGGTAGCGACTCGCCACCTAAGTCTGAACTCCGCCAAGATCTCCGCCACTCAGCTCCGGAGTCTGCCACCTTCCCTCGGAACGGACACCTGGACACGGTGCGCCTGCCAGGTGTTCCGCTGTCGTGCATGAGCGGTGGGCTATGACACATTGGCATTGCGCGGCGTTGGGCTGGCTGTTAGCACTGGTAGTGCGGAACCGGGAGGTGACGATGGCCCCGCCACGGGTGTGTTCGGCGTGCCGGGTGACTCGGCTGTCGCGTTTCAACCCCGGTACGGTCTGCGGGCCCTGCACACGGGCTGCCCGTGATCTCGGTGGTGTGACGCCGACGTGGCTGTGGGACTCCCTGCCGATGCGGCGGGCGCTGGCCCGGCTGGACCCGGGCGCGGCCCTGGCGGTCTTCCGGACGGTGTGTGGGCTGTCTCAGCAGGATGTCGCTGAGATCATGGGCTGGTCGCAGAGCACTGTGAGCCTGGTCGAGAGCGGGCAGCGTGACACCCTGTTTGACCTTCGCGAGCTGCTGCGTTTCGCGGATATGGTGGAAATGCCCCGGGCGGCATTAGCACCTGTGCTGG
>DASYYE010000358.1:0-16165 GCA_035946955.1 Streptosporangiaceae bacterium
CGCGCCAGCTCGGATGATGTCAGCGGTGCCCAGCGGGGCTGTGGCACGGCACCAGCCAGCGTGCGTCGCAGCAGTTGCTTGTCCCCGAACACCGGCGCGGCGGCGACACCTATGCCAGGCAGCCCCAGGCGTGCGGCCAGCACCGCGGCGGCGGTGACACCGTACTCAGTGCCCGGTGCCACACTGTCGATACCTGCTGGCAGGTCCGGCAGGCCCATGCCATCGGCAAAGTCCGGATGCTGGATCGGCGCCTCGGCCACGCGCGCCACGCATGGGTGGGCCGTGATGCGGCTGGCCACCCGCCGCCGGGCGGCGACGTCAGGCTCCTCGAGGACGAGCACCGAGCCGGGGGGCGCCACGGCGTCCAGTTCCCGCAGCAGGAAGGCGCTGAATCCGGTGAGCAGGTGCATCACGCTGCCTCCAGCCGTGGTGTACGCCGCGCCCATGCGGTCACGGGCGGGAAGGCAAGCGCACACGCGGCGAACAGCGCCGCCAATGCCAGCCAGCCCCAGCCACCCGGCGCGAGCACGATCCAGGAGTAGACCGCAGGGGCGATCAACATCGTGACGTCCAGCCCAGCATTGAACACCCCCTGATATTGCCCTTGCGCATCCTCGGGTGCGAGGTCCACCGAGTATGTCCAGGCGGCGGCGGCCTGCAGCATCTCTCCGCCCAGGTGCAGCACCGCGGTCACCAGCACCAGGCTCAGTGCCAGCGCCCCGCTGCGCTCGCCCGCCGCGGCCAGGGCCACGCAGGCCGCAGCCAGGAACACCGCCGCGCGCCGCGCCGCAGTGCACGCGGCGGCGACGCTGTCCACCCTCCGGGTCATGGGTACCTGCAGGACCATGACTCCTACGGTGTTCAGCACCACGACCACGGACACCAGCCAGATAGGCCCGTGTGTACGGCGGCTGATCCACAGCGGCAGGCCCACGCTGAGCATGCTGGCATGGAGGAGCAGCACCGCGTTGAGGCCGGTCACAGCCAGGAACCGCGCGTCCAGCAACGCCTGCGGGCGGCGGCGAGCGCCCACTCGGGTGGCCGTGGCGGTGGCGGCCGCCTCCGTGGCCTGCACGGCGGGCATCCGAACCTTGGTGACCGCTGCGCCAGCCCCGGCATAGGTGAGCGCGTTGGCGAGGATCGCCCACTGGAAAGCTTCCCGGGTCCCGGCCACCAGGACCAGTGCCCCCACGCCCGCACCGGCGGCGGCGGCGCCATTGCTCAGGGCACGTGCCCGGGCGCGGAAGGCAACACGTTCAGCACGGGGCACGAAGGAGGAGACACAGGCGGTGCGTGCGGCAGCCGCGCCCCGGTCGGCCATTGCCGCCAGGCAGAGCAGCAGCACGAGCAGCGCTGGCCCGTGGCACACGGCGTACAGAGCAGCCAGTACGGCCTGGGTCGCCAGCAGCACGACATAGATCCGGCGGGGGCCGAGCCGATCCGCCTGGTGTCCGAGCCAGGGCCCTCCGGCCAGCCCGGAACCAGCGGCAAGCGTCAGCCCGAGGCCGAGCCCAGCCACGGACAACCCGCCGAAACGCGTGAAGTAAATGGCAGAGATGGTCAGGAACAGGCCGTTACCCAGCGCGTTGACCGTCACAGCGCCCATGAACAGTGCGCGGGAGGCGGTCACACGGGCGCCTCCCGCCAGCCTGTGGGCACCTCTCAGTCCAGCCCTGGCGACAGGCCCATGCCGGTGGCGGCCTTGATAACGGCTGTGAGAGTGCCGCGCCAGAGGTAAGGGGCCACCTCTCCGGCGACGTGCGCACCCCTGGTCACCGGGCGGCCGCGGTGAGGAAGCCGCGCGCCGCTGCCGGTGCCCGGTCTCAGGTCCGGTCAGCAGCAAGGACGTCCTCCATCAACCCCTCGACCCGCCGCGGAAGTCATCCGTCGACCAGTACTAAGGAGTCGTCCTCACGTACCTTGGCGAACCCATCGACGAACCACAGCGGACCGACGACGAGCCTGGCCGGCAGGACTGTCCCCCTCACGGCGCCACGGCCGTGGCGCCCGAGGCCAGCAGGTGACGGACGAAGCGGAACGGGAACGGCTCAAGCGCAGCATCACTGAACTCACGCACGTGCGCGACCTCCGGTCCAGTTAGGTTCATGTGAGCTCACCCGGCAGTCGACGACGATCATCGCGGCTGGGCTGCGCTCCCCCGTAGCGACCAGAACCTACCACATGCCCCTGTTTGTCCGTTGTGGGGCGAACACCTTCGACGACCAGGCCACGCCGGGCGAGGTCGTAGTCGGAACCTGATTATTGCGCCTGGCTGCCCGCCAGCACCTGGGTCTCCGCCCCCACCCGCTGTTTCGCCTGCTGGCCTGCTGAACCGCCAGACGTGGCCCGCAGCGGGAACCATCGAAGACCTTGCCGCCGAGCCGGCCGAGGAAGAAAGTGTCGGCGGCACGTGAAGCCACTACCCAGAGGCCTCTGGCTCAATCCATCACGGTCAATGCTGACCGACCACGCCTGTTCCCACGGTCAGACGATTCCGCGCAGGTCACCCGTCCCAGTGCGTCTCCCACGATCCGTGGCTCGACCCCCCATCGCAGCCCACAGGTGGTGTGCTCCCGGCGGGCGTCGATGAACGCCACTACCTCCTCGGGCGGCCGTCGAGCTCGGCCTTGCTTCACCCACTGCCGCGGCGATTCGGTCCCGATCCCGAGCTGCCGGGCGGTCCGGGAGATCGCCGTGTTGTCACCGGATCCCGCTGCCATTGCCCGGTGACCCAGCCGAAACCAGCGCCAATCCAGGCACGAGCCATAGGGTCCACATGAGCGTCACGCGCTCCCAGTAGTCCCGACCACGATGCACGGCCTCCCCAGCTTCCCAGGGTTGCACGAAGGAACCTGGGTACGAGCAGCCGATGAGCGCACATGTATTTCCAGGCTACGTGGCATTGAGGCTAGGGGTTGATCGTGGCGGTGGTGGTCATGGCGGTTTCGGCCACCTATCAGGCCCCGAACGCGATCCTTAGCTTGTCCATGAGGTATTCCCCGGACCGCACTGCCCGATGGCGCGGCGGATTGCCAGCTCCGGTACAGGTGGGAATACATTCGATCAGGGCGTCGAAGTTCGGCTGCTGGAAGAACGGGATCGAGTAGCGCTCCCGGTCGGCGTGCTCCCTCGGTGGATTGACGACCCGGTGCACGGTGCTCACCCACCGGTCGTTGGTCCATACCGCCATCAGATCCCCGATGTTCACCACGAACGAGCCTTCCACGTAGGGGACGTCCAGCCATCCGCCCGTCTTGTCGAGCACCTGCAGGCCGCCGGGCGCGGCGTCCTGGTACAGGATGGTCAGGCTGCCCCAGTCGCTGTGCTGTCCTTTACGGAGTTGGCCCGGGGCGGGCGGGGTCGGCTGAGCCGGGTAGTAGTTCGCCACCAGGTTGGTCATGTGGTCGTCGATCTTGTCGTCGAACCACGTCTCTGGCAGATCCAGTGCCAGCGCGAACAGCCGGATGATCTCGTGGGCCAGGTTCTCCATCAGTGCGTAGTACCGGCGGTAGGCGTCGGCGAACCCGGGCAGGTCGGGCCACAGGTTCGGGGCCGCCAGCATCGGGTCGGCGCCGGCTGGCAGATGTGCCACGCCGGGTTCGCCGAGCCGGTTGTAGATGAAGGTTTGCGCCAGGTCCGGGAGCGTGCGCGCGTGGGCAACCGGGGCCCCCTCGGCGGCTGCGGCGACGCTGCCTTCTCGCCCGAAGCCGCGCATGAGAGGGTCATCGGGGGCGCTCCGCAAGGCTGCCTTCTGCTCGTCCGGCAGTGCGAAGAACTCCCGGGTGGCCTCGTATATGCCGGAGACGGCAGTGGTGGGGACGCCGTGGCCGACCACTGTGAAGAACCCGCTCGTCTCGCAAACCGTCCCCAGTGTCTTCGCGACAGCCAGCCTCGTCTCGGCTCCCTGGCCACGCGCGCTGGCTAGGTCGATGACGGGGACGTAGCCCGCCCGGGTGACGATCACGTCGTGCTCTTGGTTGCCGATCTGGCTGGTTGTTGTTGACGTCATCGCAATGTTGCCTCTTTCCTTGGTAGTGGGGGCACCCGACCCGGGTTCCTGGGCCCGCGCCGACGCGGGGCGGCGCATGTGGCCGGCCAGCGCATGCCAGGCCAGGTACACCACCGCGGTGATGACTAGCCCGGCCTCGAAGGTGATGTCGCCGACGGACGGCACGTGACTGGGGACGAGGCCGACATGTTCGGTCTGGCTGGAGAACAGCCAGACCGATACCACCACGCCGATGAGCATTGCGACGGGTCCCGCCCGGTTGGTGTAGTTCTTGTCGAAGAGCAGGGCCTCCTCCTCGAGCAGGCCGCGGCGGCGGTGCAGCAACTGGTCGCAGAACATGACCGCCAGCCAAGGCGCTATCCAGTAGGCGATGATCAGCAGGAAGTTGGTGTACTTTGCGCCCGCGTCGTGTAGCCCGGTGATCGCCACGATGAAGCCGGTCACGCCGAACACCAGCGCTGCGATGGCCCGGCGCAACGCCAGCGTCAGCCGGATACCCATGGCCACGAACGACATCGCGCCCGAGTAGATGTTCAGCACGTTCGCGCAGACGGAGCCCAGTGCGATGGCCAGCAGGGTGGCGTCGGCGAGGGCGGTGGGCAGGTGGCTGGTAAACGTGCCGGTGGGGTTGCCGAGGGAGGCCCCGGTGCTGGCGGCGGTGGCCGACGCGGCTCCCGCGGTCTCCATCACGACGCAGGAGATGAACAGCCCGGCCGCCGACCACCAGGCAATCGCCGCCTTGGGGGTGCTGGGCGGCAAGTAACGGGTGTAGTCGGCCGCGCACGCGCTCCATCCGGCGGCAGCGCCGAACACCGCTCCGGTGGCGAGCAGGAACCCACCCGGGAGGGTGTGGTGGGAGGCGCCGGGATGCGACTTCGTCAGGATGACGATGGTCACGATCGTGAAGATCACGGCGAGCACGGGGAAGGCGTAGCGCTCGAACGTGTGCACCAGGTTGTGGCCGAAGGACGCGATCGCGATCTGGAGGGCCGCGACGATGACCAAGCAGATGATCTTGGGCCAGTGCAGGAGCGTGTTGAGGGCGAAGGTTGCGCTGACACTGTTGACGGCGAACCAGCCGATGCCCGCGGCCACCGAGTTCAGCCCGGCCGGCAGGACATTCCCCCAGTACCCGAAGCCCAGCCGGGACAGCACCATCTGCGGCACGCCGTGACCGGGGCCGCGCGCCGACATTGTTCCCTGCGCGACCGCGGCGCCGGCCGTGCCGATCACGATGGCCAGCACGCTTTGCCAGAAGCTCAGCCCGAACAAGGCAACCGCCAGCATGCCGACGAAGATCGCTGCGAACTCCAAGTTGGGTGAGGTCCAGGTCCAGAAGAGCTGGAGCGGACGCCCGTGCCGTTCGTGCAGAGGGATGAACTCGGCCCCGCCGGGCTCGACCGTGATGACCCGTTCGCCGTAGTCGCCCTCGCGTACCACCACGCCAGCGGGCGCGTCGGCCGTGGCGACGGTGGTGACGTCCTGGTCCGATCCTGCCATCGCCTGCGCTCCCATGGGGCTGACAAGTGGTCTTAGAGTGGCTGACAAGTTACTGAACGTTGCCGAATTGCTGATAAGTAACACCTAGCAGGGGGCGCGGGGGCCCGCGCAAGGCTCAAATCAGGATGTGGCCGTGCAGGTGGGTATCTGGCCGCAGACGGTCACCAAGTGGCGCACCTCGGGTACCCCAGCCATAGCCGGTCGTCCACATAACGGTCCCGGGGCTGGAGTACTAGCTAGGACTGCTTGAGACTGACGACACGGCAGGGCGCCTACTTGCGCTCTCCTATCTGTTCGGCCGATCAATGATCATCCTTTTTGACTGCCAGTGAATGACCACCTAGTATGCTCCGATCGAATTTCGCCGGGAGGATGGGTAAAGGCTATGGACTACACGGGCGACTGGAATCGGTTGTACCACGACCATGGAAGGGTCTTCGGTGAAGAGCCGAAGGTTCTGGTCACGCAGGCTCTCAAGGTGTGGGCGCCCCGTTCGGAGCAACCGAAAGCCCTGGATATCGGCTCCTACAGTGGCCGCAACGCACTGTTCCTCGCGCGGAACGGTTTTCACGTGTGGGCGATGGACCCGTCACGCCCGGCACTCGATGACCTCAAGGAACAGGCGGACAGCGAAGGCCTCTCATGCGACGTGCGCGAAGGACTCATCGAGTCCTACGACTGGCGGTACACCTATGACGCCATCGTATTTTGCGGAGTCTCGCACAGCCTCGCTCCCGAGGATGCACAACGGACCATCGACAACATGAAGCAGCACACACGTCTGGGCGGCGTGAACATCGTCAGCGCCTTCACCGAAACAGTTAAACCTCACCAGAAGAGCTTTTTCACGACCAGTCAGCTTAGGGCAGCCTACGCTGGCGGGTGGGAATTTCTGGTGTTCGAAGAGCGTGTCACGCCACTCAAACTCCCCACATCGGAACGAAAGGATGTGCTGGTGGCTGAGTTCATCGCCAAGAAACTGGATTGACTCAACTGCTTGCGCACTAGGCGAGGATAGTGATCACGGTGATCAAGTCCGACTTCGACCCTCACGTTTACATAGACAATACCATCGACAAGCTTGGCCACCTGGCCGGCCAGGATGTGCTCATCGCGGTTTCGGGTGGAATCGATTCAACGACCTCGGCGGCCCTGCTGAGGGCGGTAGGCTGCCGGTCGGTGCATCTGACGATCGATACTGGTTTCCTCCGTCATGGCGACCCGGAGACACCGTGCCGGCTGCTGGAGGCCCAGGGGTTCCCGGTCAAGGTGATCGACGAGCGGGAGTCCTTCCAGAAGGCGGTGATTGGCAGTACCGACTCCCGCCAGAAGCGCGCAGCCTTCCGTGACCTGTACTTCGACGTCATCGCCGCCTATATGGTTGACCACAACATCCACGTAATTACGCAGGGCTCTCAGTTCCACCGGATCATCGCCAAACAGGCCCACAACGACCCTACCGGGCGATTTCTCAAGCACAATTTTGAGACGGTCGAACCGGTCCTCGGGCTCACCAAGAGCCAGGTCCGGTCCGTCGCCCGGGAGCTAGGGCTACCAGACCAATGCACGAGCAGGCGCCCCTTCCCGGGCCCAGGTCTTCTGCTGCGCTTTGGCGGCGAGTACAACCAGCACAAACTCGAGCTGATACGCGAAGCCACCCGCGTAGTCGATGAGTTCGTCGACGAACACGAGCCCGAGTTCGCTGACTGCTACCAGATCTTCCCCTACCTCGCCGACGGTGAACCCGTCACATATGTCGACCACAGTGGGGCCGGGGCTGTCGGGGCCGTCCTGCTGTTGAGGGCGGTGCGTGAACGGCAGCACGAAGACAGCATCACCTACCACCCGTTCACGTCGCCGGCCGCCCTGTTCCCGCTGCTCGTCGAATGCCTCATGGGCATACCCGGTGTGGCACGCGTCTGCTTGGACCTGACGCCGAAGTTCGGGCTGGGCTTGATGGTCGCGCCCGGCGCGACGATCGAGTACGCCTGAGCTGTCTGGAAGCCGAGGACCGACTCCATGGCTCAGAAGATCGCCATCGTCACCGGCGGCAATCGTGGCCTGGGCTACGAGATCGCGCGCCAGCTCATGCATTGCGACGTCTTCGTGGTCGTCGGCGTGCGGAGCGCGGCCAAATGCGACGACATCGTGACCGAACTGGGCCGGGAGGGTCCCAACATCGCCGCGGTGCCGCTGGACGTGGACCGCGGCGACAGCGTGCGAAACTTCGTCGAACGGGTAGCGGATCAGCACGGCCAGCCATGCATCTTGGTGAACAACGCTGGGATCCATCCCGAAGACCCTGCGGGCACGGTCCTCGAGACACCGACGGCCGTATGGCGGGCGACTTTCGAGACCAATCTGCTCGGCGCTGTCCGCATGTGCCGCGAGGTGGTCCCCGGCATGCGCAGAACGGGTTATGGGCGTGTTGTCAACATCGCTAGCGGCCTCGGGCAGCTCGACCATATGGGAGATGGCAGGCCTGCCTACCGTGCCTCCAAAGCCGCTCTCAACGCCCTCACCCGCGTGCTCGCTGCGGAACTGGCCGGGACCGGAGTCCTGGTCAACTCGATGACCCCTGGCTGGGTCCGATCAAACATCGGTGGTTGGGAGGCCCCGCGCTCAGTCCGGGAGGGCGCGGACACCGCGGTCTGGCTCTGCCTGCTTCCACCAGACGGGCCCAGCGGCCTGTTCTTCCGAGACCGCAAGCCCATCTCTTGGTGACCAGAGTGCACGACAACCTGCCCGGCCACGGACCGGGACGCCGATGGGCGGTCAGCATCTTCTGCTCAGGCCGCTCAGGCATCGACGGGCGGCACATCACCCTCGCCACCCAGCTCGGCGAAGAGCTCGCCCGGCACGGCTACACCGTTGTCACGGGTGGCAGCCGCGAATCATCGATGGGAGCGGTCGCTCGTGCAGCCCGGGCCATGGGCGGGCACACCCTGGGGGTGACCGTCCGCCTGCCCGCCTTCGACAGCCACGCAGACCATGAGGCGACTTTGATCTACGGCAGGGATCTCAGCGATCGGAAACACAGCATGGAGGAGGTGTCCGACGCCTTCATCATGCTCGCCGGAGGGTTAGGGACACTCGACGAACTGCTCCATATCTGGACCGGCCAGACACTCGGCACCCATGTCAAACCACTCATCATTATCGACCCGAACAACCTCTACCAAGCACTGCGAACACAAGTCGAAATCCTCCAGGAGCAACGGCTCATCACCGCCACCGCCTCCGACTACCCCATATGGGTCGCCACGGTCGGCGAGGCCCTGAAGCAGCTCGAATCGGCCCTAGCGGCTCGCTGAGGACACATCATGCATTGCCTGATCAGCGTGATCATGAACCACTGGCCAGAGTACGATACTCAAGCCCGCATCCTGAAACAGCAGATCCTCCAGCACCCAGACCCGCTGGGTTTCGCGCCTCCACCGATCTTCGGACAGGCTTCCGGATTCCTACTGGCCGTGGACTGGGACAACGAGCAGATCCTGGCTGGCCGGCCGTTCCCCAAGCCGTTCGGCTTCACATTGTGCGACGACATGCTCTATGTGGCCACCTGGGACGGCGAGGACGTCCTGGCCGTGCGCGGCAACACCGTCACCAGACGGTTCAAACATCCCTGGTTCAACCACCTGCACAGCATCGACCCGACGCCCGATGGTCTCCTCATCACCAGCTCAGGCACGGACCTGATCGCCGAGGTCGACCGTACGGGCGAACTCCTCTGGGATTTCTTCCTCTTCGAACACGGCTATGGACAGCCCCCGTACCCGCTCGCCGGCCTCTTCCAGAGATCACAGAACTACAACCATCGCTACATCCCGTCGTACATCAGTAAGCATGTCAACTCCGCTATCAGGATCGACGATGAGACGGTGCTGGCCACCGTCTTCAGATCCAATGAACTGATACACATCAACCGCCGGACCAAGAAGATCGAAACCGTCCTCAGCGGCCTCCACCGGCCACATTCGATCCGCAGACGGCATGGCGGCGGTTACATCCTGAGCGATACCGAAGGACGGGCCGTCATCCTCCTCGACAGTTGCTTGCGCCCCGAACAGGCCATCTCCATAGACGCCCCATGGATCCAGGACGCCGTCCCCGCCGGAGACCGTCTCATGGTGGTGAGCAACATCCATCTGACGAACGGCCCGGCAAGCATGGTGGGAACCGGGACGAGCCCTCTCACCGGGGTCGTCGAGTTCACGATGGATGGCGGCTTCGTCAAGCGGCTCGACCTGGGCGCGCAACACCGCCTCTACATGGTCGAGCCCATCACGCCCGAACAGGCCGACTCACTGACCCAGGCCTGGGGCAACAACATCGACACCGGCGCCGCTCGGTGGGTGTCCGGTCCCGCGCGCTGAATCCCTGCCCCGTGACCCGGCTGCCGGAACGGACCGCTGATGGCCCGCATGACCGCCCTTAACTAAGGGCGGTGGGCGCCAGCCCCACCGCCTAATTTAGTGCTCGCCCTTGCGCACATCCAACCCGAGGAACACGCCATACTCGCGGTGCACCAAGCCCCCGTACCGTCCGCGACGGTCCCCAGTCGCCGGTTGAGCATCGGACTGCAGGGTTATTCCCACTCGATTCTTCCCGGCGGTTTCGTGGTGATGTCGTAGACCACTCTGCTGACACCGGGGATCTCGGTCATCAGCCGGGTGCTGATGGTCTTGAGGAGGTCGGCGGGCAGCAGCAGCCAGTCGGCCACGGTGCCGTCGCCGGATTCGACGACTCTCAGGCAGACGGTCTCGCCTGTGGCGTCGTGGCCGCTGGCTGTAGTCGGAGATGGCACGGGGAGAAGGACTGCGAAGGACTGGAAGACCTGCGGGGGCATACCAGCATGGTCTATCTCCTCGCCGAGGATCTGGTCGGCGGCACGAAGCATGGCGAGACGGTGCTCAGTCACCTGACCGACACAGCGCACGGCCAGGCCGGCGCCTGGAAACGGCTGGCGCCTCAGCAGATCGCGGGGGAGGCCGAGCAGGCTTCCGAGTTCACGTACCTCTTCCTTAACCAGATCGCGTAGCGGCTCGATCGGTTCGAGGACCGTTGACCGGGGAGAGCTTCGGCTGAGCGCGGGCAGGTCCGAGGAGATGATGCCCCGCGCCAGGAACCGGGCCTCCGGGATTCGTGCGGCTTCCTGCTCGAATATCGCAAGGAACTCGCGGTGGATGAGGCGCCGTTTGCTCTCGGGTGCGGCTCCGGAGAGAGCGTCGAGGAAGCGCTGTCTGGCGTCGACCACTCGCAACTGTGCAGCGAAAGTCCCACCAAACACCGCCTCGACGGACTCCCGTTCACCTGCCCGCAGGAATCCGTTGTCGATCAGGACGCAGGCCAGCCGATCGCCGACGGCGCGGTGCATCAGCGCGGCTGTCACCAGGGAGTCGACGCCACCGGACAGGCCGAGAACGACCCGTGCGTCACCGACCTGGGAGCGGATCTGCGCCACTGACTCCTCGATGAAGGCCCCGATGCTCCAGTCGCCGTCGAATCCTGCGATCTCGAAGAGGAACTCGGACAGGACGCCGGATGGTCGGGTGGCACCGCCTTCCCGGCGGTCGGTGAACTCGTCCACGTGCTCCGCGGCCAGCAGTGGGATGCCCATTTCGCGCAGGTCGGCCGCGTCATATGAAGCGGGGCCGGCGAGGATCACTGCCCTTGGCTTGAACCTCAGAAGCTGTGCCGTGTTGATCGGTGCCGTAACCACCTTGGCATACACGCCCTGTCGGCGCACCCGGTGAGCCAGTAGCTGCACGTCAGGGAACCCCAGATCAAGAATGAGGCACAAATCTCCGAACATGACACAGATATACACCGCACTGAGTCATATTGGCCCACTGACTCATCAGTGGTGGGTTTGATGTCTTCGAGCCCTGTGGAGCGTCTGGAAGGCTGCCCGATCCCCGGCGGGTGGGTGGCTGGTCCAAGTGCGCCGCGCCGGTACCCGGGGGCAGCCCTGCCTGCTGGTGCAGTTCCAGGACATGTTCGCCGAGTACGAGAAGGCCCAGCTGATGGAGCGCTATCGGCGTGGCAAGACCTACCGTGCCCGCGTCGGCTCGGTCAACGTGTTCGGCGGAGCCCTGTTCGGCTACCGCTACCTGCGTAAGAGTCCCGACCAGGGTGCCTGCTACGACGCCCACGACGGAAGCGAGGAAGCATGACCGACGGATTGATACTGCCGCCCGGCGCGGGCAAGCGGATCCCGGGCTCGGGTCTGACGCTCAAGGTGGGCGCCGACCGGTCGCGAAGCTGGTCGATGTTTGAGGCCGAGGTTCCACCAGGCTTCGACATCGGCGCCCACCGCCACCGCGAGGCCGAGGAGGTGTTCTACATCCTCGACGGCGAACTCGACCTACTCGCCTTCGAACCACGCGACGTGACCACCAAAGACTGGCGCACCTGGCAGTCACCCGAGGGCACCGCCGTGGCGCGAGGCGGTCCTGGCAGCATCATGGTGGTACCACCGGGGTGCCCACACGCCTTCGCCAATCCAGGGACGGCACCGGTCCGCATGCTCTTCCTCGTCGCACCGCCCGGTCACGAGTATTACCTTGAGGAGATGGCGGACCTGCTCGCCGGCGGGGGACCGCCGGACCAGGCCGCGATCGCGGCGCTACGGGCCCGGCACGACATCACGCAGCTGACGCCGATGCGCCCCGTGCGGCCATAACGTCGTCGGACCCGCCGCGTACGGACTACAGCGGCGGGTTCGCCATCAGAGGACGTTCTCCCGCGCGAAATAAGCAGCGGCACGGCGCAGGATCTCGTTCTCCGGGGCGCTGCTGGGTTGGTCGCTGGCAGGGTGCCGGTGGCAGGCTGCCGCGGAGCGGACGTGGTGTCGGCAGGTTTCCATGCCAGTGCCTGACCGGGATGCGTGGCCGACGGCGTGCCTTAGTGCCGCTGCAGGGGCTGCCTGGGGACAGTACGGCGGAAAGCAGGCCATGCGTCGTGCAGGTAGCAGGCAAACGGTATCCACCAGATGAGATCGTTGGTCAGGACGAGGATGACGGTGTCCGGCGGCCAGGTGCCGGTGAGGACCAGCCAGGCCAGGCCGAGCGGGCCGAGGACCTTGCCGGTGAGTGCGACGGCGGCCACCAGCCAGCCCTGGGCCAGGCGGCGTGCTACGTCGAGGTAGAGGATCCCGTACAGGCCCAGCACCATGCCGAGGGTTGCGAAGATCTGAGGGGTGTTGCTTTGCGGCAGCCCGGTCAGCTGGAAGAACCACTGCGGGTCGGCGATGGCGTAGGTGCCCCAGGCAATGTTGTACGCCCCGGCGGTGAGGAACAGTGCCCGGTAAGCCTTGTGGTGCTTCATCGGGCCGGCAGGGTTCACGGCTGCGGGCCGGACTGCGCCGGCCATGGCCAGCGCGCGGTGGGGCGCGGGAAGCCCGCGACAGCGTAGGCATCCCTCACCGCCGAAACGCAGGTCCCCGCGGCCAGCGCGGCCAGCGTGAGCCGGTAGGCCAGCGGCACGTCCACCGGCTCTGGGCGCAGGCCGGTAACGGACCTGTGCCAGGCCAGCAGCACCGGGATGAGGTTGGCGATCATTGCCCCGTAGACGATCGCCATGATGGTGTGCGTGGCCCGTTCCCCTGGGTGCAGCCCGCCGAAGGGCTTGCGGACCTGGTCCTCAACGATGAAGTCGGCCAGCGTGATGCCGATCTCGATGGCTAGCAGCATGCCGAGCGCGAGCGCCCACGCCCCCCGCCAGGCGAGCCAGGGCAGCGTGCCGAACACGGCAACGTAGATGAAGCTACGCCCGGCGTGCAGTCTGAGCTCGGGGCCCAGTCCTGGCAGGCGCGCCGGGAGCTGGCCGCGGATCTCGTGGAAATAGATGGTGTCGAAGGCGCCCAGCAGGCCCAGCGCGCCCAGGAGCCACAGCACTGTCTTCATTCTTCTGCCTCCGTGAAATGACCGCGGTAAGACATGAGGACGCCAAGCAGCGGTACCCGCACCGACACCTCGACATCGAATGCGCCATCACCGCTGGACCAGGCATGCGCGTAAGCCCGCGGCGCAATCAGACCGGGGAGCCGGACGCTGAGCCGGCCAAGGACGACAGCGGCGCCGTCCGGGATGAACCAGACGCCGGATGCCGTTGCGCGCCAGCGCATCCTGAGTTCCACCGGCCCGGCCCGCTCACTGACCCGCTCGCCGGCCCGCACCAGCCGGGTGGCGAGACTGACGGCACCGAAGGTACGGATCCACCTCTCGCACGCCGGGGCACCCCCGGCCTGGCGGACGATGCGCAGCCGGGCAGCCTGCCCCGCGGCGGGCGGGGGCAGGCGAATCAGCCAGCCCAGCATCCGGATCGGCCCGGACCGCCCGGGGTCGATGTCCACGGTCCCGGCCGCGGTCGCGGAGGCAGTCCCGGCGTGGAACCGGTGTACCCAGTCGTCAGCGTTCGCCATCGTCACCTTCGCATGGGTCACCGGGCAGCACTACTTGCGGCGGAAAGCGTCAATCATCACCGCTGCCGGCATGGCGGCAGCGAAAAGCGCTTCGGGACTCACGTGGTCAGCGTGGAGGTGCGACAGCATCTCCAGCCCGAGATACGCCCCGACCGCCGCGGCGGCCAGCTCCCGTACCGGCACGAGCGCCTCGAACACCTGCCCGCGGATCTGCCCGCGGATCAGTTCCTCCGCCGTCGCCTGCCACAGTGCGCCCTGCTCGCGCACCTGCTCGGCCAGCCGCGGCGACGAGGCTGCCGCGGCGACGAGTTCCCCGACGGCGGCCACGTGACCGCTGGACTGGTCCTCCCGGTACAGCTCCCTGAGCCGGTCAAGGAGCTCCACGGCGCTGTCCACCCCGGCGGTCCGTTCCTGGTAGCGGGTCAGGCGCCCGTTGCTGGTGTACTGTGCGGCGGCGACGAACAGGTCCTCGAGGCTGTCGAAGTGGTAGTAGATGACGCCGGGCGCAAAGCCGCCGGCCGCGGCCACGGCACGCGCGGTAGTCCGGCTGAACCCCTGCGTGGCCAAAGTAGTGACAGCCGCCTGGAGAACCCTTTCGCGGGTCTGCGGACGGCCGGATCCGGCCCTGGCAGCCATCTCAGCCAGCCGGCGTCACAGCACGGCCGGCGCGGAACCGGCCGACCATCTGAACGTTCGTTCTGAACATATGTTCAGACTAGGCGTGCCCCCAACGGCACGTCAACCGGGTCCCCCCAAGCGAAGTGACCGGACCCAGGGTGCAGCCAGAACGCGGTCTCAAGGCCGCGTCCCACCGCTATGCCAGCGCACACCGCCGCGACAGACCAGCCCAGTGCGCGCCGCGACGGTGCGCCACCCAGCGGCCACCTGGCGCACCGAACGGCGGGACCGCGCGCGTTGCCTGCGGAATGTTGGTACGTCCTAAGCCGGTTGACCTGCTGGGAACGGAACCGGCACGCAAGGCGGCACCACCGGCGAGCACCATGCGCGGGATGGCTTCCCGTGGTCAGCCACCTGGACCACCTCACCCGAAAGCCCCCGTTGCCCGGGGGCTGAAGTCGTGCATAACGGAACGGGCGGTCGCGCATTCGCTGCAATTTGGGACTTACGCCCTAAGGACTGCCGGGCTGCTGGCCGCGCTCGCCGTTCGGCCCGTTCCGCCATGCGTTTACAGCATACCACGCATGCGGAATTGAGCAAGCAATAGAGATTACCGGCAATGCTGAGTGTAGAGGAACAGCGGTGCCGCGACTGGCGCCACGGCCGCTTGAGTGGCAACGCTCGGCAAATGTCGTGCGAACTCGGGCCGGACATCACGTATTCGCAGGCGTGCGAGTACGTGTTTGCGGCATGCGCGTTACAACGGCCAACAGAAGGCCGCGATGGAACTCCTGAGGAATGGCCGTGGGCCTGCCATCACGGCCGGGTAATGGGGCGGGCACGACCTTGCTTGCAAGTCAGGCCTCCCCGGCGTCGGCTCCTGTCTCCGCGACGCTGGGTCCGTAGCCAGCGGCGGCCAGCATCCGGCGCAGGTTCACAACTGCCTGAGTGTCGATGTCCTTGTGGCGGGGTGGGTCGAAGTATTCAGTCTGGGACCCGACGGTCACGGCAACCTTGCCGCCGTGCTGCTCTTCGGCTGAGCCGATCACTTGCAGCAGCGACACGACAGCATGCCACTCGATGTTGTGGCCCGCGGGATGCTGGAAGATCTGGCGCAACGTGTTGCGCTGATGGTTACTGAGGTGCCTTGGCTGCGACGACGATGACATCTCTGCTCCTGTCCGCTCCGGCACCAGGCGCGGAGCTGGTTAGCCTGCGATCATGGCACGAGGGCAGCCCGCTTGGTGTGACCCGCCCGCCTTTTTGCCGTAAAGGCCTAGCTATCCCGGCGCCCGCTGTCAGAATTTCGCAGGCACCGCTAAACGCACACGAATTCCGGCTGCAAACCAGAATCACTAAACCATCACCGCGGACAGGCATAGCGTCTGGGCCCGACCGGATCGGCCCTCCCGGACACGGCCAGGCCCGGCGCCCGAGCCTGAACCTTGGGGCGGACCCGCGAGCCTGTCCCGCTCGTGCCGCGAGCAAGGCCGCCGCACCGCACCACATGAACACCTGGCACGATACACCCGGCCTGGTCCCTCGGCCGGCTCGCATGACCCGTTCCGCCGGCCGCCCGGAACATGGTGGCGGGCGCGGCGGCCTGCTTG
>DASYYE010000359.1:0-50351 GCA_035946955.1 Streptosporangiaceae bacterium
CGGCTGCGCTGATTTCGGCCGCGCGCCGGGCAGCGGGCTGGCCGAGCACTTCTGACAGGTCAGGGCGGCGGCCAGGGCTAGGGCAGTCCGCCCCGCCTGCGCCGGCCCCGACCCGGTCCCTGTCGCTGCTCCGGCCATTCCAGCTCCTGGCCGCGGTCCCCGGCCCAGTACTCTCCCGCGCGCCTAGCACCTGGACTTCCTCGTCTGGCTCTGCGTCCTCCCCACGCAGCCACGCAAGTAATCCGCACAGGCTGGGGGCTGAGATGACTGTCAGGTCAGGCACGAGCGCCGCTTCGTCGGCGTTCGAGCGGGCCACTGCTACCCGTCGGAACCCTGCTCGGGCGGCCGCGGCCACGGCTGGCAGCACACCCCGGACTGGCCGCAGCCGCCCATCGAGCCCGAGTTCCCCCAGGAACGCCACTCCCTCTACCGCTCCGAGCGGCACCACCCCGGCCGCTGCCATGATCGAGACCGCTATGCCCAGGTCGAAGCCACTGCCTCGTTTCGGCAGGCTCGCCGGTGACAACCCGACCGTGATCCGTCGTTGCGGCCATTGCTCGTGGCTGTTGATGACCGCAGCCCGGATGCGGTCACGGGCCTCTCGCAGCGCGGTGTCCGGC
Organism: Streptosporangiaceae bacterium; assembly: GCA_035946955.1. GTDB lineage: Bacteria > Actinomycetota > Actinomycetes > Streptosporangiales > Streptosporangiaceae > DASYYE01. The sequence goes on from DASYYE010000359.1 coordinate 621, forward strand.
AAGCCCACCAGGAGCAGGGCTGGGAGGCCGTTGGCCAGGTCGGTCTCGATCTCGACCGGGTACCCTTCAACGCCGACCAGCGCGACGGAGTAGGTGCGGGCCACAGCCACCTAGCCCACCCCCCGCAGGTGCTCGATGTTGAAACGGCCGACTCGGTCACAGGTCACCCCGACCACGTCGATCCGCACCTCGTCGAAGATCACCCCGGTAGCCATCAGCCAGCGGGCGGCCAGTCGCCGCAACCGGAGTCGCTTGGCCTCGGTAACTGCCTCGAACGGGCTCCCGTACCGGTCGCCGGTACGGGTCTTCACCTCGCAGACGACGAGTACCTGGGACTCCGCGGCGACGATGTCGATCTCACCGGCGGCACACCGCCAGTTGCGTGCCAGCACCCGCAGCCCGGCGTCTTCCAGGTACTCCACTGCGATCTGTTCTCCACGCTGGCCAAGAGCGTCCTTGGGTCTCACGCGGCACCACCTCCGCCCTCGACGGTGCCGGAAGTGGTGGCCGTGGTGCGGGACGCGTTTTCCGGCTGTGGACGAGCGGACAAGGATCGGGCTGTCTGTGGATGACACATCCCGGTTTGTCAGTGGGCCGTGGTTTCATCGCTCGTTCTGGCTTTATAGCGACCCGAGATCATTCCTGGGGAACGAAGTTCAGCGCCGGCCCGGTTCTGACGGTGTCGTATCCGAACAGGAACCTGCCGAGGGCGGCCAGTGGCGTCGGCTGTCTACCGGGCCTGGTTGATGGAAAAGTGGCGGGCCAGGTCGGCGTGGGCCTTGAGCTTGGGCTCGCGGCCGGCCTGGTCCAGGTAGTGTTTCACCGTCTTCGGCGCGAGCATGATGCGGGCGGTGATCTCATCGTCACTTTGGCCTTCTGCGGCCAGACGTGCGACGCGCCACTCCTGGGCGGTCAGCAGCCCCAGTGGCTCGATGGCCGAAAAGGCTGGGTCGGTGGCTGCTTGTGGATCGTTCTTGACGATCTCCGTGCGGCACTGCCTGGCGGCCGTGGGAGGCCCAGGCTCGGGTCGTTCCGGAGGATCGCCGGCTCCAGGCGCCGCAGGTCCTCGCCCGGTTCGAGCCCCAGCTCCTCGCTCAGCCACTCGCGTGTCCGGCGGTAAACGGCCAGCGCCTCGCCCTGGCAACCACACCTGGAGCGCGTGCGGACCACGCGCTGGTCCAGCTCAGGCTCGCATTGCGCCTTCCCTTCGGTCCCATCCCTCCGGCCAGGCCAAGCCCAACCCATTCCGTGACCTGCAGATACCGCCGGGCGCGGGCTGTTGACAGACGGCCTCAGGACGGGCCTGTCAATGCGGCCAGGCCTTGCAGGTCGACGCAGTTCACGTCCTTGACCTTGACGAAGACCATGAGCACGCTGGAGCAGTTGCGGCAGCGTGCCACCGTGCCCGGGGCGCGCAGGTACACGACGGTCTCGGCCAGTGGGGCCACTGTGCCGCAGTTCGCGCATGTGCCGACGGCCGTGGTCATCTCCGTGCCGAAGACCTCGTGTAGCAGGCCCCCGATCGCGTTGCCGTCCAGTGCGTCCATCAGGATCCTCCTGCGTGTCAGGTGTGTCCGGCCACTCCGGCTCCTGTGGCGCCGAACCGTTCGGTCTTCACGCGCTGCGGCGGGTAGCCGAGCCCGGCCAGCGCCTCGGCCACGGCCTCGACGAACGGCGTCGGCCCGCACACGAACGCGAGCGGGTCTTGCCCGGCGGGCCAGGCCACCTCGGCCAGCATCGCGGCGTTGACCCGGCCTGAGCGGCCGGTCCAGCCGGGCGGCTGGACCCGGGTCAGCGTGTAGGCCACTTCGACTCCCCCGGTGTTGTCGCGGTCGAGCTCGGCGTGGTAGATCACGTCGGGCAGCGAGCGCGAGGAGTACAGCAGCCGGGTTGGGGTGGTACTGCCGGTCCGGTCTCGGTGGCGGAGGATCGACCGGAGTGGGACGACTCCGGATCCGCCGGCTACCAGCAGGAGCGGGCCGGTGTCGTGCTGGGGGTCCCAGACGAAGTACCCGCCGATTGGGCCGCGCAGCTCCAGTTCGTCGCCGGCGCGGAGCTCCTCGGTGAGATACGACGAGACCTCGCCGTCCTCCAGTCGCTCTACGGTGATCGCGACCGGTTCGCCGGGTGCTGAGGCGATCGAGTACGAGCGCTCGGCGCTGTACCCGTCCTCGGCGGTCAGTCGTAGGTCCAGGTGCTGCCCGGCGCGGTGGCCCGCCCAGTCCGGCACCCGCAGTCCTATCGTGCGGACAGCGGCGGTCTCGTCGGTGAGCTGGCCGACTGTGGCGACCTGCCAGGTCAGTTTCTGCTGGAGCGGTGCTGTGCCGGCTCCGCCGCTGTTCAGTCGCCTGCGTACCTCTGTTCCTTCCATGGGTCTCCGTACATGTGGTAGCCGTAGGTCTCCCAGAAGCCGGGCTCGTCCTCGTCCCGCAACTCCAGGCCCCTTACCCACTTGGCGCTCTTCCAGAAGTACAGGTGCGGCACGAGTAGCCGCGCAGGGCCGCCGTGTTCCGGTTCCAGGGGCTGGCCGTCGTACCCGAACGCCACCCACGCCTGGCCGCCGGTGACGTCCGCCAGTGGCAGGTTCGTTGTGTAACCGCCGTCGCAGAACGCCAGTACGTACTGGTGGTCGTGCTCGACCTGGTCGAGCAGCGTGTCCACCGACACCGCGTCCCAGTGTGTGTCCAGTTTCGACCAGCGGGTGACGCAGTGGATGTCCACGGTGACGGTCTCGGCCGGCAGCTCGCGCAGCTGCGACCAGGTCCACGACTTTGCCGGTGTGCCCTCTTGCTTGATCGAGAACGTCCACTCCTGAAGCGGGGTATGCGGCGTCGGGCCCGCCGAGAGCACTGGGAAGTCACTGGTCACGTACTGGCCCGGTGGCACGCGGCCCTCGGCCCCGGCCGGCTCCTGGTGACGACGGTGGAAACCGCGCGACATAGCGCTGCTCATCCCATATCTCCTCTCCGCGTGTGTCAGAAGGCTGGTAACGGTCATGCCCAGGACTCAGGCATGGAACGCGTGTGACTGGGAGACCCTCGCCGCCTGCCACGAGGCGGACTCAGTGGCTGCCGGTGCCCGGATGGTTCTCGGCTACCGCTCGCCGTACGCCCAGCCGGCCCACTTCTCGACCGTGGTCACCACGACAGGCCCTTGCAGCGTCTGGCCGCGGTACTGCGGGTACTTGCGCCTGAGCTGGTCCCAGTGCGCTTCGTGGCCCGGGCCGGACCGCTCGATGGCCGCCGTCCCGTCAGCCCGGACCCACCACAGCTGGTCCCAGTCGTCGCTGTAGTGGTCGACCAGCATGGACACGCGGGGGTTCTCGGTGATGTTGCGGAGCCTCCGCAGGTCTGTGGTGGTCTTCGGCTTGTTGTCGATCCCGATGGCGATCCGCCCGGCGTCGTCGGCAACGAACGTGCACGGAACGACATGCGGCTGCCCACTGGCGCCGGCCGTGGCAAGCCGCAGTACAGGGGACGCGATGAACCGCTGCTGAGCTTGCGCAGCACCCAACCGCATGGCCTCAAGTCCCGGAATGGAAGGCCCAGCTGCCGCGGCAGCCCTGGCTGCTACTTGGGCTCGGGCAGTTCGAAGTCGCTGGTCGCCAGTTCCTCGATGTTGACGTCCTTGAAGGTCACGACCCTGACGTTCTTCACAAAACGGGCGGGCCGGTACATGTCCCAGACCCACGCGTCCTGCATGGTGACCTCGAAGAACACCTCCCCGTTGTCGGCAGCGCGGACGTTCAACTCGACGTGGTTGGTCAGGTAGAACCTGCGCTCGGTCTCGACCACGTGGGTGAACAGGCCGACTACATCCCGGTACTCCCGGTAGAGCTGCAACTCCATGTCGGTCTCATACTTTTCGAGGTCCTCCGCGCTCATGGTCTCCCCTCCGATCAGCCAGTGACGGGAGTTTCGCCCGGGACAGATCAACCATAGGTCAATCCACCTGGTCAGCATCGCCGAGATTGGCCAGGTCCCCGGCTTCCTGGATACCACCACCCTCGGACATTGGGTTCCGCAGGTGGGCGGCCACGTTGACGAACGAGCGGCGGTGCTCGGAGCATGGGCCGTATGCCGCGAGCGCCCGCATGTGGCTGGGGGTGTTGTAGCCCTTGTGCTCGTCGAACCCGTAGGCGGGGTATCGCGTGGCCAGGCTCCGCATGAGCCGGTCCCGGGTGACTTTGGCCACCACTGAGGCGGCGGCGACGCAGGCTGCGACGGCGTCGCCTTTCCACATGGCGAGCGCGGGGACGCCGAGGCCGCGGACGGGGAAACCGTCAGTGAGCGCGTAAGCGGGTTTGCAGGTGAGTCCGGCGAGGGCCCTGCGCATGCCGGTGATGTTGCAGACGTGCAGGCCGGCCTGGTCGATCTCCTGCGGGGGGATGACGACGGTGTGCCAGGCCAGTGCGGTGGCCATGACTTCGGCGTAGGCGTCTTCGCGGGCGGCGGGGGACAGCGCCTTGGAGTCGGCGATCCCGGACAGGCCTGCTTTGCGCTGGGGGTTGAGGGCCACGGCGGCGACGACCAGGGGGCCTGCGCAGGCGCCGCGCCCGGCTTCGTCGATGCCGGCGACGGGGGTCAGCCCGGCGCGGGCGAGCACCCGCTCGTAGGCGGTCAGGCCCGCGTCCCGCCGCGGGGTGTATCCGGGGTGGCGCGCTGCTGGCACGAGCATGGCGTCACTCTCACCTGCCGACCGGGGAGCGCCTGCCGCGGGGTCGGCCGCCTCTTCCCAGCAACCGCCGCAGGAGGCTGATCAGCCATTGGCGGAGGCGGCGCTGCAGCCAGGTGAGGGGCAGCGCGCCGGCGAGCCCGAGGGCGAGCGGCGCGGCGGGTGCGGGGAGTGTGCCGAGCATGGCTGCGGCACCGCTGCTCGACAGGAGCTTGGGCTGGAGGAAGGTGGCGGGGATAGGCAGGATGCGCCACCGGCTGAACGGCGCGATGATCATGAATGCCCGGCCGACCACGTGGTTCTCCGGGATGGTGCCGTGCCCGGGGTCGTTCATGTGGTAGCGGGAGTCGGCAGACACGTCGCGGTGGTCGCCCATGACCCACAGGCGCCCTGGGGGCACGGTGATGCTGAAGCTGCTCATGGACGGGGCGTTGTGGGGGAACAGGTAGGAGCTCTCGGACAGGGGGACACCGTTGACGGTGATCTGGTGCTGGGCATTGCAGCAGACCACGCGGTCTCCAGGGATGCCGATGACGCGCTTGATGAAGTCGTGGACGCCGGGTGCGGTGCCGAACAGGCCGACGACCGAGTCCCATGCCCGGGTCAGCAGCGATGGCGAGGGCGCCGGGGTCTGGTCCCATGAGCCGTCACCGTTGAAGACGATGACGTCTCCCCGCTGGATAGAGCGGAAGTCGTAGGTGATTTTGCTCACGAGTACTTTGTCGCCTATGTCCAGGGTGTGTTCCATGGATGACGACGGGATGAAGAAGGCCTGGACCACAAAGGACTTGATGAGCAGCGCCAGGACGAGCGCGAACACGAGCAGGATGGGGAGTTCGACCCACCAGGATCGTCTGGCGCGGTGTCTGCCGGGCTTGCGGCGGCCGCCGGGCCGGGTGCCTGCGCCTGCGCGGCTGGCCTGGCCTGACTGGCTGTGCCTGGCCGGGCCCATCCCATTGGGGCGGCCGGGCATGGTGTCGGCGGCGCCGCGTGGGACGTGCCCGTTGGATGGGTGCCCGTTGGATGGGTGCCCGTTGGGCTCGAAAAGCCTGGGCTCGAACAGGCTGCCCGGCCCCGCGGCCCTGCCGTCGGTGCTCATGCCACCGGCGGTGGTGCGACCTGCCTGGGGCCAGCTGTCAGAGTGGGGCCAGCCGTTGTGTGGGTTCCCGGTGCTGGGCTCGTCCAGCCACGGGGGGCTGGGCATGGGTTCGGACATCCATGGGGGCTCTGGTTGCCGGTGTGCGCCGAACGGGAAGCGGTCGTCGTCCCACGGCGGCCGTGTGTAGCCGTCGGCGGTACCGAATTCCCGGCCGTGCTCGCCCCGTTCGTTGTCCATTACGTCGAGCCTAGCCGGTGGCGGGGAGTTGGCCTAGGGCACGTTGTGCGCGCTGGTCTGGCCGGGCTACTGCGACGGGGTGTCGCGACGTTCCTTGATCCGGGCTGCCTTGCCGCGCAGCGACCGGAGGTAGTAGAGCTTGGCGCGGCGGACGCGGCCTCTGGTCACCACATCGATGCTGTCGATGGACGGGCTGTGCACGGGGAAGGTCCGCTCGACGCCCACGCCGTAGCTCACCTTGCGCACGGTGAAGGTCTCCCGCGCGCTCCCGCCTTGGCGGCGGATGACCACTCCCTGGAAGACCTGGATCCTGGTGCGGTTTCCTTCGACCACCCGGACGTGGACCTTCAGCGTGTCCCCAGGGCGGAAGTCCGGGATGTCTTCACGGATCTGGGCCCGCTCCAGGTCGGCGATGGCGGTGTGCATGGCTGGCGCCTCTCACGTCCTCGCGCACAGCCCCAGTGGGCAGGTGGCGACGGTTTGACTTGTGGTCTTGGTGGTCCTCGTGACGGCCGTCGGCATCACGGCTGCCGCGGTGTTCCATCTCGCGGCGTGGGTTTCAGTGTGCCATATCTTGACCAGTAACGCCGACGCCAGCCTGGTTATGGCCGTGCAGTGCCGCGCCGGCCTCGGCGAGCACCTGCTTGTCGTGTGCGTCGAGCGTCTCCGGCGCCAGCTGTGCTACGAGGTCTGGGCGGGTAGCGGCGGTGCGGCGCAGTGCTTCGTCCCGGCGCCAGCGGGCGATGGCCGCGTGGTCCCCGGAGAGCAGGATAGGTGGCACCTCGTGGCCGCGCCATTCGCGTGGCCGGGTGTATGCGGGTCCTTCCAGCAGCCCGGACATGGGGCCGGTGCCGTCGCCGAAGGAATCGTCTGGTGCGGAGGAGGCGTTGCCGAGCACACCGGGCAGCAGCCTGCAGACGGCGTCGATGACGACCAGGGCGGCGGGTTCCCCGCCGGACAGGACATAGTCGCCGATGCTGACCTCGTCGACGTCGGCGTAGGTCCGTGCCTCCGCCACCACCCGTGCGTCAATCCCCTCGTAGTGGCCGCAGACGAAGACGAGGTGGGGGCACTGGGCGTAGGCAGCGGCCTTGGCCTGCCCGAACGGGACACCAGAAGGGCTGAGCACTACCAGGCGGGTGCCTGGCACGCCGCGGTCGCCGACCACGGCGTCAAGTGCCTCCCCCCAGGGGCCTGGCGTCATGACCATGCCGGGGCCGCCACCGAAAGGTGAGTCGTCCACGGTGCGGTGGACGTCATGCGCCCATTGGCGCAGGTCGTGGACGGCGAATTCGACGATGCCGCGGTCGGCTGCCTTGCCGAGCAGGGAGGCGCGCAGCGGGCTGAAATAGTCCGGGAAGATCGTGATGATATCGATCTTCACGGTGTCACCGGCCGGTGCCGCCGGCGGCACCGGAGGCGAGGTCGAGCAGCCCAGGCGGGGGGTCGAGGACGAGCCGCCGGGCTGCCAGGTCGACCTCCACGACGATGGCCGCTACGAAGGGCACGAGGATCTCGCCCCGCCGGGGTGTGCCGGGCGCGGGCTCCACCACGAGCAGGTCTTGCCCGTGGTGGAGCACGCTCGTCACGGTCCCGAGCAGTTCGCCGTCCCGTGTCACGACGGTGAGCCCCGCGAGTTGCTGGTCGTGGAAGACGTCAGGGTCATCTGGCGGGGTGTCCTCGGCATCGACCATCAGCCAGGTGCCGCGCAGCGGCTCGGCCGCTGTGCGGTCCCCGACCTCCGCGAAGCTGACGAGGAGCCTGCCGGAGTGCCACCGTGAGGCGGTCACCGTCAGGGGTGTCGGCCTCGGCGGGTCGGTGTCCAGCACGGCACCGTCGGCGAAGCGCCGCTCCGGGTCGTCGGTGTGGACGTCCACAGTGACCTCACCGCGGATCCCGTGCGGTCTGACGATGCGCCCCACTGCCCATTGCGCGGACAGGCTACCGGACCTCGTCCATGTCCAGCAGGTCCACCCGGACGTAGCGCCCGCCGGCGAGTGACCCGACGACGGTGCGCAGTGCCCTGGCGGTCCGCCCGCCGCGGCCGATCACTTTGCCCAGGTCATCTGGGTGGACGCGGACTTCGAGCACCCGGCCCCTGCGGAGCCCGTGGCTGGCGACGCGGACGTCGCCTGGATGGTCCACGATGCCCTTCACCAGGTGCTCAAGAGCCTCCTCAAGCACGTCAGGCCCCGCTCTCCTGCCCTGGCGCGGACTCCGCTGCGGCCTTGGACGCACGGCCAGCGTTCTTGGACTCGGCAGCCTGCGGCTCTTCGGTCTTGGACTCAGCGGTCTTCGGCTTGCTGGCCTTGGCTGTGTCCGCCTTGTCGGCCTTGCCCTTGGCGGACTTGGCTTCCTCTGCCTCGGCAGAGACGGGCTCAGTGGCCTGCGCCGCCGCGGCGTCCTTGCCCTTGTCAGCCTTTGGCCTGTCGGACTTGGACTGGGCTGCCTTGGACTTGTCGGCCCGCTGGCCCGATGCCTTGCCCTTGCCCTTGTCGGCCTCGGCGTCCTTGATGGTCTCCGCCACGGCGGCGGCAAAGGCCTGCTTCTTGTCGGGTCTGGCCTCGGCCGTCCTCAGTGTGCCTTCGGCACCGGGCAGGCCACGGAACTTCTGCCAGTCCCCAGTGATCTCGAGCAGCCGCTGGACTGGCTCTGTGGGCTGTGCTCCGACTGACAGCCAGTACTGCGCACGCTCGGAGTTGACTTCGATGAGGGACGGGTCGAGCTTGGGGTGGTACTTGCCGATCTCCTCGATCGCCCGGCCATCCCGCTTGGTGCGGGCGTCGGCGACGACGATCCGGTAGTACGGCGCGCGGATCTTTCCCAGGCGCTTGAGTTTGATCTTTACAGCCACGACTGCGGTCTTCTCCCAAAAGAGTCGGCTGCGGGGCTGGTTTGGCCAGGTGGGGACCGGCAGCACACCCCGGATGGTCTCCGGGCGGACGAACGTTGAGAGGGCGCCGTCAGCCAGGAGATAACGATGACGCTGTCATTGTGCCAGATCCCGGCGCATGCGACGTAACCAAGGGGCGCACCGGGCCGGTACCGAGCGGCTGGTCAGTCCTTCTTGGGCTTGCGGCCGAAGAGGCGGCCGCCCCGCCCGGTGAAGCCGGCCGGCAGGTCGCCGCTCGCGGTGGTCTCGGCTGGGCTGGGGCCGGGTTTCCTCCCGGCGGCTCCGCCGCTGCCGCCAGGCAGCCCGAGTCCGGGCGGCAGCCCATGAGCGAGCGCGTCGAGGCTGCCGAGGCCGTCCATGCCCGCCAGGCCACCAGGGCCCTCCAGGCCGCTGGCGCCGGAACCCGCTGGCTGGCGCCGGCCGGTGTCGCCAGGCCCGTGTGCCCCGGCTGCCGCGGCGGCGGGGCGTGTCTGTGGGCCGCCTGGGCGCCCGCCCTTGGGCTTCTTTTTTGTGGCGCCCTTTTTGGCCTTCGCGGACTTGGATGCCTGCCGCATGCCGGGCATGGGTGGCATGCCGGGCATGCCCCTGCCGCCGAGCATCTGCCGCATCATCTTCTGGCCTTCGAGGAAACGCACGACGAGGTTGTTGACTTCGCCCACGCTCACGCCGGCGCCACGGGCGATCCGGGCGCGGCGGGAGCCGTTGAGGATCTTGGGGTTGCGCCGCTCCTGGGGGGTCATGGAGTTCACGATGGCTGCTGCGCGGTCCAGGTCAGCGTCGCTGACCTGGCTCAGCGCCTCCTTGTGCTGGGCTGCGCCTGGCAGCATGCCGAGCAGGTTGCCGATCGGCCCGAGCTTGCGCACCATTGCGAGCTGCTCGACGAAGTCCTCCAGGGTGAGGCCTTCGCCGGAGGCCAGCTTCCCGGCGACGCTGGCGGCCTGCTCGGCGTCGAACGCCCGCTCTGCCTGCTCGATCAGGGTGAGCATGTCGCCGAGGTCGAGGATGCGTGAGGCCATCCGGTCGGGGTGGAAGACCCCGAAGTCGTCGAGTTTCTCCCCGGTGGACGCGAACATGATGGGACGGCCGGTGAGCTGGGTGATGGACAGCGCGGCCCCGCCCCTGGCGTCACCGTCGAGCTTGGTGAGGACGACCCCGTCATAGCCGACGCCGTCGAGGAACGCCTGGGCGGTGACGACCGCGTCCTGGCCGATCATCGCGTCGACCACGAACAGGATCTCGTCGGGGTCGACCGCGTCCCGGATGGCCGCGGCCTGGCGCATCATCTCCTCGTCGATGCCCAGCCGCCCGGCGGTGTCGATTATCACGACGTTGTGCATGCGGCGGCGGGCCTCATCCAGTGACAGGCGCGCCACCTTCACCGGGTCGCCGGTGCCGTTGCCGGGCTCGGGCGCGAAGACCGGCACTGCGGCCTGCTCTCCCAGCACCTCGAGTTGCTGCACGGCATTGGGCCGCTGGAGGTCGGCGGCGACGAGCAGCGGTGTGTTGCCCTGCTCCTTCAGCCACCGTGCCAGCTTGGCCGCCAGCGTCGTCTTCCCGGACCCCTGCAGGCCCGCCAGCATGATGACAGTGGGCGGGGTCTTGGCGAAACGCAGCCGCCGTGTCTGTCCGCCGAGGACCGCGACGAGTTCCTCGTGGACGATCTTGGTCATCTGCTGCGCTGGGTTGAGCGCTGCCGACACCTCCGCGGAGGAGGCGCGTTCCTTGACCCGTGCGGTGAACGCCCTGGCTACCGGCAGCGCGACGTCGGCCTCGAGGAGCGCGACACGGATCTCGCGGCAGGTCGCTTCGATGTCGGCGGGCGACAGCTTGCCCCGGCCGCGCAGCGATGAGAAGACCTGGGTCAGCCGGCTGGAGAGAGTTTCGAACACCTGCCCAGGCTATCCGTTGCGTGGCGCACTGCCTGAGGTCTCGCAATCGCTCAGTGCCGCGAGGACCTCGGCGGTGATGCGGTGCCGCAGGCAGAGGTCGGTCACTGGGCTGCCGGCGGTGTCTGTCACGTAGAACACATCGACTGCTTCGGCGCCCAGGGTCTCCACCCGGGCTGCCCGGATGTCGAGCCCACAGCGGTCGAGTGCCTGGCCGACCCGCGCCAGCAGGCCGGGGCTGTCGTGGGCGCGCACCTCTACCACGGTGGCGGTCTGCGACGCGTCGTCGAGCAGCTTCACTTTGGGCGGCGCGGTGCGGGAGGGCCGGCTGCGCTGGTCATGGACTGCCGTGGCCTGTACCAGGCGCTGGGTTATGTCCAGCTCACCGGCCAGGGCGCGGCGCAGGTCGGATGCCACCAGCTTGGGGTCGGGCGGCTCGCCGTAGGGGCAGGTCACCGTGAAGGCGGTGACGGCCATGCCGTTGTGGGATGTGGCATTGGCCGAGCGCACAGCCAGCCGGTGCACGGCGAGCACCCCGGCTGCCTTCCACAGCAGACCTGGCCCGTCGGGTGCGACCACGGTCACTTCGGGCATGGTGAACATGGCGCCTGGCACGCCCACCGTGGCCAGTTCCTGCTGGTCCGCACGCAACGGCAGCGGCTGTGGCAGCGGAGCCCCGGCGAGCACCGCCCCGGTGCGGCGGACCAGTCCGGCTACGAGCCCTGCCTTCCAGTCGTTCCAGGCTGCCGGGCCGGTCGCCTGGCCGTCCGCTATGGCGAGGGCGTGCAGGAGCTCCAGCGTCCCGCGGGTGCCGACGACGGTGGCGACCTGGGCGGCGGTCGCAGGGTCATCGAGGTCGCGGCGGACCGCGGTGCGCGGGAGCAGGAGGTGGTGCCTCACGGCGCCAGCGACCATTTCCACGTCGTCGTCACTGAAGCCCATCCGCCGTGCGGTATCCCGGGCCACGACTTCGCCGGTGACCTGGTGGTCGCCCGGCCAGCCCTTGCCGATGTCGTGGAGCAGGGCGGCGACCAGCAGGAGGTCGGGCCGTGACACGTCGCGGGTGAGCGCGGCGGCCCTGGCGGCGGTCTCGACCAAGTGCCGGTCCACGGTGAAGGCGTGCAGTGGGTCGCGCTGCGGGCGGTTGCGCACCCGGTCCCAGTCGGGCAGCAGGCCGACGACGATCCCTTCCTGGTCGAGTGCCTCCCAGACGCTGATGGCCGCCGGGCCGCTGCCGAGGAGTGCGGTCAGGCAGTCCCGGGCCCCGGCGGGCCAGGGGGCGGGCAGTGGCGGGCATTCATGCAGGCGCGCCAGTGCCCGTGGCGCCAGCGGCAGGCCTGCCTGTGCCGCGGCTGCCGCGGCACGAAGCACCAGGACCGGGTCGCCTGCGGGGTCGGCGGCCCTGGCCAGCACCACCTCCCCATCCTGTTCGACCAGGCCGTCGGCCAGCGGCCTGCGGGGTGCGGAACTGCGCGCGCGGGCTACACCGTGGCGGTCCCTCCTCACCCCGCTCTTGCTGGGCCTGCTGCGCCGCGCCTGGCGCAGTGACGAGTCCAGGGCGTAGGCGACGGTGCGTCCTGAGCCCGCGAGGTGGCGCATGAGCGTGTCGGCGTCTGCCACTCCGACCGCCTCGGCTACCTCGTCCTGTTCCTGCAGCACCAGCCGGTCGGTGGCACGGCCGGTGACGCGGTGCAGTGCGTGGCGGGCGTCGAGGATGAACTCCCGTGCCGCGCGGACCTGCGGCCCCGGACCGGGGGCTACCCAGGCGGCAGCCACGGCGTGGATCGACAGTGCGTCGCGCAGGCCGCCCCTGGCCTCCTTGAGGTCGGGTTCCAGCAGGAACGCGAGCTCGCCGCAGCGCTGCGTGCGCTGAGCGCGTAGCTCCTGGAGCTCGTCCAGCCGTGCCCAGGCACCTGCCCGCCAGTCGCTCAGCATGCCGAGCCGCAGTTCCCGGGTCAGGGCGGGGTCGCCGGCCACGTGGCGGGCGTGCAGCATGCCGAGGGCGGCCCGGAGGTCACGGCAGGCGACGTCCCGGGCTTCGGCGACGGTGCGGACCGCGTGGTCGAGGTGGGCCCCGGAGTCCCAGACGGGATACCACACCTGGTCCGCCAGGTCGGCGATGTCCGGGCGGCCGGTGTGCAGCAGCAGCACGTCGAGGTCGCTGCCTGGCAGCAGCTCTGACCGGCCGTAGCTGCCCAGGGCCACCAGTGCGGCACCTGGGCTGGTGCCCAGCAGGGACGCGAGCCAGCGGTCCACGTTGGCGGTGCGGCGGGCCCGGTCGGCGGCCAGGTCGGCATGGCGCGGGGGCCGGGGGGTGGGGGCGGCTGGTTCGCTACAGCGCACCGGGGCCGCGTTCGCCGGTCCGGACCCGCACCACGGTGTCGACGGGGGTGCACCACACCTTGCCGTCGCCGATCCGCCCGGTCTGGGCGGCCTTCACGATGACGTCGATGAGGTCGGCGGCGTCCTCGTCGTTGCAGAGCACATCGACCCGCACCTTGGGGACGAGGTCGATCTGGTACTCCGCGCCCCGGTACACCTCGGTGTGGCCGCGCTGGCGGCCATAGCCGGTGGCTTCGCTGACCGTCATGCCGTGCACACCAAAGGCCTGCAGCGCGGCTTTTACCTCATCGAGTTTGAACGGCTTGACCACAGCGGTGATGAGCTTCATGACCCACCCTCTCGACGAACCCTTTCTACTACTAGGGTGTAGCTTGAGCGTTTCACAGCCGGATACCCGTTGTTACTGCGGGATGAAACGCAGCTTGGTCATGTTACGAAGGTGTTTCGTTCCTGCATGCCCAAGGTCCGAAGGGACTATTCCGGCTAACCGCGGTAACCACGACGCAGGTCTTGTGCGGACGGGCCTGTAATGGTATGTGCCGTCCTTGGGACGTCACGATGGGTAGCCGGAGGATACGTGGGCGCTACAGGTCGCAGCTCCGTATTAGTGTCACGATGGCGTCGGCTGAGTGCCGGGGACGGCCATGGGCACCCCCCCAACGGGCACTCTCCGCCCACGGCCGGCGCGGCCCTCACCGCAACGGTGCCTGCCGACGTCGCACCAGCCCGGCATGCCGACGTCATGGCCGAAGCGGTCGAGTTCGTCACGATGTTCCACCGGGAGAACCCGGTGGCAGGGGAGCCCGACGAACGGATGGCGGAAGTACGGCGTCAGATCGAGGCCACGGGAACCTACGAGCACACCGAGGCCGAACTCACGTTCGCCGCCCGGGTGGCGTGGCGGAACTCCTCCCGCTGCATCGGCCGCCTGTACTGGCGGAGCCTGCGGGTACGTGACCGCCGTGAGATCGGTGACACATCCGGTATCGCGGCCGAGGCCGTGCAGCACCTGCGGGAGGCGACCAACGGTGGCCGGATCAGGCCGGTCATCACGATCTTCGCCCCCGACCGGCCCGGCCAGCCGGGCCCGCGGTTCCTGAGCCCCCAACTGGTCAGCTACAGCGGGTACCGGCAGGACGGTGGCCAGGTCCTCGGTGACCCGCGCAACACCACCATCACGGCACTGGCCCGCCGCATCGGCTGGGCAGGCCCGGCGGAACGAGGCCGGTTCGACGTGCTGCCTCTGGTCATCCAGGGCGGGAGCGGGGCGGCGCCCCGGTGGTTCGAGCTGCCCACGGACGCCGTGCTCGAGGTGCCGCTGAGCCACCCTGACTTCGGCTGGTTCGCTGAACTCGGGCTGCGCTGGTACGCCGTGCCGGTGGTCAGCGACATGTACCTGCAGGCCGGCGGCATACGGTACCCAGCCTGCCCGTTCAACGGCTGGTACATGGGAACCGAAGTCGGCAGCCGCGACCTGGGTGACGCCTCCCGCTATGACCAGCTCCCGGTCATCGCCAAGCGGATGGGCCTGTCCATTGCGAACGACCAGAACCTCTGGAAGGACCGCGCGGTCACAGAGCTGAACCAGGCGGTGCTGCACTCGTTCCAGGCCGCTGGCGTCACCGTCACCGACCACCACACCGAGAGCAGCAGGTTCCTCACCCACCACAAGATCGAAGAACGCCAAGGCCGCACATGCCCCGCGACGTGGTCATGGATCGTGCCGCCGGCCGCCAGCTCCACCACTGCGGTCTTCCATCGCTACTACGAAGACCCGGACGTGCGCCCGAACTTCTACCGCCACCCCGACCTGCCCGAGGAGCCGATCTGCCATGTATGACATCGACCTCCCCGGCTCGGCGGGCGAGCACTGCCTGCAGGAGACCCAGGGGACCGAGACGCGGGCCGCCAAGTTCTACCACGACCAGGTCAGCGACCGGCTCACGCCCCGGATGCAGGAGTTCATCGCGCGGATGGACATGATGTGGGTCGCCACCGCGGACGGCGCCGGGGAGTGTGACTGCAGCTTCCGGTCGGGCCCGCCTGGTTTCGTCCGGATCCTCGGCGGGCACCAGCTCGCCTACCCCGACTACCGGGGTAACGGGGTGATGGCCAGCTCAGGCAATGTCATGCAGAACCCACACGTCGGCCTGTGGTTCGGCGACTTCGAGCAAGACCTCATCGGACTGCATGTCAACGGCACCGCTGCGGTGCTGACTCCGGAGCAGATGCGGCGTGCCGACCCCAGCCTGGCGGAGGAGACCCACCCGGGACGGCGCCCCGGGCACTGGGTGATGGTGTACGTGGAGGAGTGTTTCATCCACTGCCGCAAGCACCTCCCCCGCCTGGAGCGTCAGCCCCGTAACAGGAAGTGGGGCAGTGACAGCACACGGGACAAGGGCGGTGACTACTTCGGCGTGGCCGCGGAGCGGGCTACAGCCGAAGCACCCTGACTAGCAGGGTGTCCCGCCGCTAGGTGCTGGTATTTCCCCGGGGACGGCTGTCCAGCAGGGCGTTGTCGTAGTGGATGCGCTCTCGTGAGAGGCCAGCCCTGGCCAGCAACCGGGTTGTCTCACGGACCATGTCGGCCGGCCCCGCGACGTAGGCCTCGCAGTCAGCATGAGGCAGGTAGCGGGCCGCGACCCGGCCCACATTGCCCTGCATCCCGTCGAAGGCCGGGTCGTCAGAGGTGACCGGCATGAGCTGGAACCCTGAGTAGGCATCGGCCAGGCGCCACAGGTCGTGCAGGTCGTAGAGCTCCTCCCTGGTCCGGGCGCCGTAGAAGAGGTTCACCCGGCGCTGCTGGCCAGCGGCAGCGTCCCGGACCACCTGCTCGATGATGGCCTTCACCGGGGAGAGCCCGGTACCGCCCGCGACGCACAGGATGTCTCGGGTGCCCGCGTGCCGCAGGGTCATGGTGCCAAGGGCGGGGCCGACGATGAGCTCGCTGCCGGGGGCGGTGTGCCGGACCAGCGCGTTGCTGACCCAGCCGCCTGGCACGGCCTTGACGTGGAAACTGACCAGGCCGTCATCGCGCGGCCGGCACGCGATGGAGTAGGGCCGCCACACCCGCGGCCAGCGCGGGGTCTGGACGGTGACATGCTGGCCCGCCTCATACTCCAGTGGCTGGTCAGGCGCGATCGTGATGACCGAGATCCCGGGCCGCCGTTGGTCATTGGCCACCACCTCCGCGGTCCAGAAGGCCGGTGAGGTCTGGCTGTCCTCCTCCGCCGCCCTGATCATCAGCGCGGCAGCGGCAGCGTATGTCTGCCGCCACGCGCTCTCGGCGCCTGGCGTGAACGCGTGGCCCGCGAACCTCCGCAGTGTGGCGATGAGCGACTCCCCCACCACGTCATACATTTCTGGCTCAACCGAGTACTTCCGGTGGTCCCGCCCGAGCTGGATGAGGTAGTTGGCCATCTCCTCGGGCGTGCTCAGGCTGTCCACGATGCGGGCGAGCGCATGGAACAGCCGGTCGCGCTGCTCGTCCATGGCCGGCGCGAAGAGGTCACGCAGCCTCGGGCGGCGCGCGAACATCGACGCGTAGAAGAAGGCGGCCGCGTCGTCACCGGCGGCCGCCACGGCCGCGAACGTCTCCCGGATGGCGACGATCGCGGGATCGACTGGGGGGCCAGCCGGCTGGGTCTGCGGCGCGCTGGCCGGGGGGTCGGCCTGGGGGACACTCTGAGAGACAGCCGGGGGGTCGGCCTGGGGGAGAGCCTGGGAGGTGGCCGGGGAGACGGCCAGGGGGACAGTCTGAGAGACAGCCGAGGAGACGGCCGGGGGGACAGTCTGGGGGACGGCCTGGGAGACAGTCTGCGGGACGGCCTGGGAGACAGTCTGCGGGACAGTCTGAGGCTCGGCCTGCAGACTGCTCGGTTGGGCCTGAGTGGGTTCGGGCTCGACCTGCTGGGGCCGCGCAGGTCCACGCTGGACGAGTCCGGGCCAGGCGGGTCGATGCTGGACGGGTCGATGCTGGACAGGTCTGTGCTGGACGGGTCTCTGCTGGGCCGGTCCCTGCTGGATAGGTTCGGGCCGGGGAGGTTCAGGCCGGGGAGGTTCGGGCCGCGCGGGCCTGGGCTGGGCGGGCCTGGGCTGGGCGGGCCTGGGCTGGGCGGGCCTGGGCTGGGCGGGCTCGAACAGGGTGGTCGCTGGCTGGGTGGTTTGGAACTGGGTGGTTTCGGGCTGGGCGGGCTCGAGCCTGACGCGCTGTGGCGGGCTGGCCGGGCCGGACGCCGGGGTCGGCGGCCGGGTCTGTGGCATGGTGCTCGGCGGGTCGGCCGGACCCTGCGGGGCGCCGGGGTCCTCGGCGGCCTGGAGCGTCGCTAAACCTTGGCGGACTCTGGCGAGCACTTCGACGTCTTTGCGCCACGACCGCTGCCGCCACCACGCCGCCCGGGGGTCCTCCTGCCCGCCAGCACGGGCTGGCTCGCTTTCGGCTTCTCCGGTGGCGCTGGCTTCCGGCGGGCTGGTGGATAGTGCCATGAAACGCGACCCTTTCGCTGGGCAGAGGCGAAACGGGCAGTTGCGACTGCCGAACCATGCAGACGGACATAATGCCACGGGCCGAACCCCACAACGATAGTCGGCTGGCCCGTTGCGGGGATGGGTCATCGGGAAAGCAGTGTCCTGCGCCCACGCGGGCGCCCGGGCCCGCACCTTCCGGCCAGGCAGGCAAAACGCCTGCCTGCTGCGGTGATTAGCAGGAGCCAATTGGCGTGCAACCACGCCGAGGTGGGGGGACCAGCCGTGGAGTGTTTCGCCAAATCGCCACCTGGCGTTAACCGAGGATGGCCTCCACGAACGTGACCGGGTCGAAGGGCGCCAGGTCATCGGGCCCTTCCCCGAGCCCCACCAGCTTGACGGGTACGCCGAGCTCACGCTGGACAGCCACCACGATCCCGCCCTTGGCGGTCCCGTCCAGTTTGGTCAGGACCACGCCAGTGACGTTCACCGCCTCGGCGAACACCGTGGCCTGGCGCAGGCCGTTCTGCCCTGTGGTCGCGTCGAGTACGAGCAGGACCTCGTCCACGGCTGCCTGGCGCTCGACCACCCGCTTGATCTTGCCGAGTTCGTCCATGAGGCCGGTCTTGGTGTGCAGGCGGCCAGCGGTGTCGATGATGACGGCGTCAACCCGCGCGTCGATACCCTGCTTGACGGCCTCGAAAGCGACGCTCGCCGGGTCGGCGCCCTCCTTGTCGGACCTGACCACGCGTGCACCGACCCGCGTCCCCCACGTCTGGAGCTGGTCAGCGGCGGCCGCTCGGAAAGTGTCGGCGGCACCCAGCAGCACCGACCAGCCTTCACCGACCAGCGCGCGGGCGAGCTTGCCGCAGGCGCTGGTCTTGCCGGTGCCGTTGACTCCGACCATGAGGACCACGGCGGGCCGGGCGCCGTCCTTGGCCAGGTGCAGCGAGCGGTCGAGGTCGGTCCCGAGCTGTTCCAGGAGGTCCTCTTTCAGCAGTGCGCGCACCGCGTCGGTGCCGCGTACCCCACCCACCCTGACCTGAGTGCGCAGTTCGTCGACTACCTGGCGGGCCGGGCCGACCCCGAGGTCGGCTGCGACCAGGGTGTCCTCGACCTCCTGCCAGCCTTCCTCGTCCAGGCCGTCGCGGGAGAGGAGGTTGAGCAGCACGGGCCCGAATGCCATCTGTGAACGGGCCAGCCTGCCCCGGAGCCGCGCCATCCGCCCGGCCAGCGGCGGCGCCTGCGGTTCCGCGACGGCCTGCGGCGGCGGTGCCTGCACGGCCTCGCCAGCCACCGCCGGGGCGGCAGCCTCGGCCTCGGGAGCGGCAACCGCGCCTTGGCCAGGGCGGCCTGCTTCGACCGGCGGGGTTTCCGGCGCTTTCCGCAATGCCCTGCGCCGACGTGGCGCGAGCAGCAGCCCACCCGCGGCGAGAGCGACGACAACCAGGACGACAGCGATGATCACATACACCATGACGGCCCCAGTCTCCCAGACCAGCCCATTAGTCAGTAACGCACCCGGTCCCAGCAGGAGTAGCAGGATCTCAGGCCCGCACCTCAGGCCCGTTCGCGCTCACGCAGGCGCTGGCTCACCACCGTGGATACCCCATCGCCCTGCATGCTGATCCCATAGAGCGCGTCCGCGACCTCCATGGTCCGCTTCTGGTGCGTCACGACGATGAGCTGCGAGATGTCGCGCAGTTCCTCGAAGACCCGCAGGAGCCGCTGGAGGTTGGTGTCGTCCAGCGCGGCTTCGACCTCGTCGAGCACATAGAACGGGGACGGGCGGGCCTTGAAGATCGCCAGCAGGTAGGCGATGGCGGTCAGGGACCGCTCACCACCAGACAGCAGTGACAGCCGCTTGACCTTCTTGCCAGGTGGCCTGGCTTCGACGTCGATCCCGGTGGCGAGCATGTCGTCGGGCTCGGTCAGGACCAGCCGGCCTTCACCGCCGGGAAAGAGCCGGGCGAAGATCTGCTCGAACTCAGCGGCGGTGTCGGCGAATGCTGACGCGAACACCTGCTGGACCCGGTCGTCCACTTCCTTGACGACGGTCAGCAGGTCACGGCGGGTCTTCTTGAGATCCTCGAGCTGGGCGGCCAGGAAGGTGTGCCGCTCTTCCAGAGCGGCGTACTCCTCCAGCGCGAGCGGGTTCACTTTGCCGAGCTTGTCGAGCTGACGCTGCGCCGTGGCGGCGCGTTGTTCCTGCTCGGCCCGGATGTACGCGACCGTGGCCCCGTCAGCCCCGCCTTCGGCGTCGAGCACGGGGACGGACACGTCCGGGCCGTACTCGGCGAGCAGCGGGCCCACTTCCACACCGAACTCCTCCAGGGCGCGGGCGGCCATCTGCTCGATCCTCATCTGGCGCTGCGCGCGGGCGATCTCGGCGCCATGAGCGCTGTTCACAACCGTGTCCAGTTCGGTGGCGAGTGTGCGCACCTGGGCCCGGACGTCTTTGAGGGCCTGGGCGCTGCCCAGGCGCGCCTGCTCCGCGGCTTCCCGTTCGGCGGTGGCGACCGCCAGCGACGCCGTCAGCGCCTGCAACGCCCGGTCGGCCCCGGTCGCCACTGCCTGCGCGACCGTGGCCTGCTGATCCCGCAACCGCTGCCTGGCCGCGGCTGCCTGGGCAGCCCGGCGCTCATTGGCCGCGGCGGCGGCCAATGAGTCCGCCCGCCCGGCGATCGAACGCAGGCGCTCAGAGGCGGTGGCGACCTCGAGCCTGGCTTCTGTCTGGGCGTCACGGGCAGCGGCGGCCCTGGCAGCCAACGCGTCCCGGTCGGACTCCGGCTCCGCTCCGGGCCCGGCCGCTCCCGCGTCGGCCGCTGCCTCTAGGGAGGGCTCTTCGCCCTCCGCGTCGGCCAGCCGGGTGGTCAGCTCGGCCAGGGCCGTCTCGGTCCGCTCACGCTGTTCCTGCGCGGAGCTGATCGCGACGGCGAGCCGTCCGGCCTCATCCTTGGCTGCGCGGGCGGCACCGGCCAGCTGGCCCAGCCGCCCGGAGACGTCCGCCGCTGCACGGTCGGCCGCCTGGAGCGCGGCCAGTGCACGGTCAGTGGCCTGGCGGGCCAGTTTCTCGTCAGCCAGCGCGGCTGCGAGCCCGTCGGCCGCCTCATCGCAGGCGCGCTGGGCACCATCCAGCGCTGCGGCGGCGTCGTCTGCGGCGGCACGCATGGCGAGCATGCTCGGCGGCCCTGCTGGCCGACCCTGTGCCCAGTGTGTCCCGACCAGGTCTCCGTCGCGCGTGACCACCCGCCACTGCGGGTGCTGGCGCACCAGGCTGTGGGCCTGGGCGAGGCTGTCCGCGACGAGCACGTCCGCGAGCAGGCCAGCCAGCGTGCCGGTGAGCTGGTCCGGCCCGCCTACCAGGTCCAGGGCGGGCACCACGCCGGACGGCAGCTCCGGCCACGCCGCCAGGTCTGTGGCGCTGTGGTGGTCATTGCCGATGACCAGCGCCAGCGCGCCGGCCTGTCCTTCGTCCCTGGCGTGCTGGAGGATCCTCACGGCGGCGTCCAGGCTGGCCACGGCCACGGCATCGGCTGCGGCACCCAGCGCGGCGGTGACCGCCTCCTGCGCGCCGTCAGCCACCTTCAGCAGGTCCGCGACCGAACCAAGGACGTGGGCTGACCACTGTGGGTCGGCCAGCAGGGCTTTCGAGGCGTCGCCGCCCTGCAGCGCCCGGATCCCTTCGCCCAGCGCCTGGGTGCGGGCCAGCATGGCCGCGCGTTCTGCGCTGGCCCGCCGCTCGGCGGCCCGGCGCTCCGTCACCACGGTGGAACATTGCGCGAGCGCGGCGGCGGCATGCTCGTGCTCACCTGCCAGCCCGGCCCGGTCGCCCTGACGGCTCGAAGCCTGCTGCTGGTAGTCCTCGTATGCCTCCTGCGCGTCCGTGGCGCGTGAGCTTGCCGCCTCGAACGCGTCCGCCAGCCGGGCGGCTTCTTCGTTGCATGCCCCTACCCGGCTGCGCGCGGCACCTACCTGCCCCCGTAGCCGCGCCAGTTGTTCGGCGCGCTCGGTCGCGGCCCGTACCTGCGCGGCCAGTGCGCGCTCGGCAGCGGCGAGCGCCGCCTCGGCCTCCTCACGCTGCCTGGTCTGCTCCTCCAGGCGCGTTTCGAGTGCTTCGAGCCGCTCTCCCAGTGCCGTCTCCTGGCCGCGCAGAGTGGCCGCCTCGAGGTCGAGTTCGGCGGGGTCGCGGCCGGGCCGCACCGCCGCCGCCTCAGCAGCCAGGTGGGACAGGCGTTCGGCCGCCAGGCTGCGCACGCCGTGCAGCCGTTCACCCAATGAGGACAGGGCGAACCAGGTCTCCTGCGCGCTCGCCAGGCGTGGTGCGCGCTCCTGTTCGTCGGCGTCCAGCGCGGCCTCCTGTGCCCGCGCCTGCGTCAAGGCCTGCTCCAGCTCAGCGCGCCGGGCCAGCACGGCGGCTTCGTCTACCTCGCCGCGGCGCTGTTCCCTGGCTGCCTGCGCGTAGTCGTCAGCGAGCAGGCGCAGCCGGGCGTCACGCAGGTCAGCCTGGATCACCCCGGCACGCCGGGCGATCGCTGCCTGGCGCCCCAGCGGGCCGAGCCGCCTGCGCAACTCGCCGGTGAGGTCAACCAGCCTGGTCAGGTTGGCTTGCATCGCCTCGAGCTTGCGCAGCGCCTTCTCCTTGCGCCTGCGGTGCTTGAGGACGCCGGCCGCTTCCTCGATCAGGGCCCGGCGCGCCTCGGGCCCGGCGTGCAGCACCTCGTCGAGCTGGCCCTGGCTGACGATGACGTGCATCTCACGGCCCAGGCCGGAGTCGGAGAGGAGCTCAGCGATGTCCAGGAGCCGGCAGTGGTTGCCGTTGATGGCGTACTCGCTCTGCCCGGAACGGAACAGCAGGCGGCTGATGGTGACTTCGGTGTAGTCGATCGGCAGTGCGCCGTCGCTGTTGTCGATGGTGAGCGTGACCTCAGCCCGGCCCAGTGGTGGCCGTTTCGCGGTGCCCGCGAACACGACGTCATCCATCTTGCCGCCGCGCAGGGTCTTGGCCCCCTGCTCGCCCATGACCCAGGCGAAGGCGTCGACGATGTTGGACTTGCCGGACCCGTTCGGTCCGACCACGCACGTGATGCCCGGCTCGAACTGCAGCGATGTAGCCGAGGCAAAAGACTTGAACCCGCGCAGGGTGAGCGTTTTCAGGTACACCCGGGGGTTCTCCTCTTCCAGCAGGCTTCCCCGCTATGGCAGGTCCCCTGTCGGCCCGCAACCCTGCCCCTCCATGCACCATACCGTGACACGGTGACAGTGCTGGCTTTATGCGCCTGGAGCCCCCGGCGTGGCGCACTCATGGGTCAGGGGCGCCGCACGCGGCGCCCCTCGGGTCAAACCGATGTGCCGTTGTTTGGCCGAGTCCGGCCGGAGATCAGGTGAGCGCGGGTTCGCGCTCGCGCTCGTGTCCAGTCACCAGCAACTGATGACTGACGCCGGCAGCGAGCACATCGTTCTCTTCCTGAAGCCTGGCTAGCTCGGCCTCCAGGTCGCGCACCCGCCGTTGGAGGCGGCGCATTTCCGATACTACGCGGGGATCAGGCCCGCCGACGTGGCCGAGTAGAGCCTTCGCCATTGTAATGGGTCCTCCACACTGAGTGACCAGAGTGGGCGCACACGTGAAGGACTCACATGGGTGTGCGCGAGGTGACCTAACCAGGATCGCACTGGATGGGTATCCGGTCAAGTTGAGCGACGCCGCAGGTCACGGGCACCGCCTAGACCGCGCGGCCGAGGCTGGCACATGGGACAGGTGTAGGAGGAGCGGTTTGCGAACGGATCGCGCCGGATCGGGGCGCCACAGCGCAGGCAGGGCTCGCCTTCGCGCCCGTAGACAGCCAGTGACCGGCCGAAATAACCGCTCGCGCCGTTGACGTCCACATAGAGCCGGTCGAAGGACGTGCCGCCCGCCGCGAGCGCTTCGGCCAGCACTTCCCGGACGGCCACCAGCAGTTGTATGGACTGCGGCCGGGTGAGGCTGGCCGCCAGGCGCGCCCCGTGCAACCGGGACCGCCACAGCGCCTCGTCCGCGTAGATGTTGCCCACACCCGAAATCAGCGACTGGTCCAGGAGCGCGGCTTTGATGCTGGTATGCCGTTTTCGCAGCCGTGCGATGACGGCCGCTTCGTCAAAAGCCGGGTCCATGGGGTCGCGCGCGATGTGGGCAACCGCCTCCGGCACGCCGCCAGGTTCGGCAGAAGGGGCCGTGGCGAAGCCTGCCAGCAGCAGGTGGCCGAATGTCCGCTGGTCGGTGAACCGCAGGTCTGGCCCATGGTCAGCAAACGCGAAGTGGACCCGCACGTGGGGGCCGAACGGCCTGTCAGCGGGCCCGACGAGCATCTGACCGCTCATCCCCAGGTGTGCCACGAGCGCGGTCTCGGCCGGCGACTGCTCCCCCGCGGGGCCTGGGTGCGCCAGCGGCAGCCACAGGTACTTGCCACGCCTGTGGGCACCAGTGACCGTCAGCCCTGCCACGGCGGAGGCGAAGTCAGCGGGGCCGGCCACGTGGCGCCGGACCGCGCGCGGGTGGAGCACCTGTACGGCCCCGATGGTGCGCCCGGCGACATGCCGCTCCAAACCCTGGCGGACCACCTCGACTTCGGGCAGTTCCGGCACACCTCACCCCTGGCTGTTCGGCCCGGTGTCATCGGCGGGAGGGGCAGTGTCCTCTGGGGCCTCGCTGTTGCTGATGGCGGTCCAGGCCGCTTCGGCGGCCTGCTGTTCCGCTTCCTTCTTGGAACGCCCCTCGCCGGTCCCGTAGACGCGGCCACCGACCCTCACCACTGCCCGGAAGGACTTCTGGTGGTCCGGGCCGCTCTCCTCCACGTGGTATTCGGGGACACCCAGGACACCTGATGCGGTGAGCTCCTGTAGCGAGGTCTTCCAGTCAAGGCCCGCACCCAGCCGGGCGGACTTGGCGATGACCGGGTCGAAGAGCCGGTGGATCAATGCGGAGGCCTCGGTCAGGCCCCGCTCCACATACACGGCCCCGATCACCGCTTCCAGGGTGTCGGCCAGGATGGACGACTTGTCCCGGCCGCCGGTGCCCTCTTCGCCGCGTCCGAGCCGCACGTACGCGCCCAGCTTCAGCGTCCGGGCGACACCGGCCAGTGCCCGCATGTTGACCACCGCGGCACGCAGTTTGGCAAGCTGGCCTTCCGGCAGGTCAGGGTAGCCACGGAACAGGGCATCGGTCACAACCAGGCCAAGCACCGAGTCGCCGAGGAACTCCAGCCGTTCGTTGGTCGGCAAGCCACCGTTCTCGTATGCATAGGATCGGTGGGTGAGCGCCCGGTCCAGGAGCGCAGGGCTCAGGCCAGCATCAAGGACGCGCAGCAGTTCGGTCGCGTCAGGCTGGCCGGAACCGGCCTGATGGTCGGTCGTACCGAACTTCATGCAGTCCTCCTAGCCCGCTGCAGCTGCCAGCCAGGCACGCCTGAACACGGCATTCCCGGGGCAGGCAGGCCGCCCCGGGCTCCGGTGCGGTGTGCTTCAGGCAGGCTTGACCACCTCACGGCGCCGGTAGGTGCCGCAGGTCGGGCACGCGGTATGGGGCAGCTTGGGGTCGCGGCACTGCGGGCAGCGCACGATCGTTGGCGGGGTTGACTTCCACTGCGCCCGCCGGGACCTCGTGTTGCTCCGCGACATCCTGCGCTTAGGGACAGCCACGTCCGTTCTCCTCACTCGTCTCCGGCACGGGTGCGCCGTCCGGTCCTGCTTGCGCCTTGAACTGGCGCAACTGTGCCCATCGGGGATCGGTGGTGTCGTCATGGCGGTGCCCGGTGCCCACCTGCGCCAGCCGCGCACCGCACTCGACACACAGCCCAGGGCAGTCGTCCTGGCAGCGCGGCGCGAGCGGGAGAGCAAGCACCAGGGCATCCCGCAACGCCGGCTCGAGGTCGAGCAGATCCCCGTCCAGAGAGTACCCGGCTGTCCCGCCGTCCCCGCCGTCTTGCGAATATCTGAAGAGTTCCTGGCAGGAGACGTCGATGCTGCGCGCCACCGGCTCCAGGCACCGGGCACACTCCCCCGTCAGCGGCGCGGTGGCGCTGAGGTTGACCAGCACTCCCTCGGTCACCGACTCCAGCCGGACGCGCAGCGCGACCTCGGCGCCTTCGGGTATGCCTGCCATGCCCGCCTGCAGCCCGGCGGGGGCGAGGGCGACCCGGGTCTCGGTGCGCTCCGAGCCGGGGCTCCGTGAGAGCGCCCGGGTGTTGAACACCAGCGGCCCGC
Source organism: Streptosporangiaceae bacterium (assembly GCA_035946955.1). Lineage (GTDB taxonomy): Bacteria > Actinomycetota > Actinomycetes > Streptosporangiales > Streptosporangiaceae > DASYYE01. The sequence continues at coordinate 26,455 of DASYYE010000359.1, forward strand.
GTGGGCCCGGGTGGGTCGTGGCAGTCCTGCGTTCAGAGGGCATGGCGAAAGTAGTCAGGGAACGGTCCGGAAGCACTGAGCTTACCGTCTCGCCGGAGGGGCCCCAACTCAGCCCACGCGGCCTCAGTCAGTGCCCAGGCCCAGTTTCGCCCGCATCCGCTCCTCCACCAGTGGGGGGACCAGCGAGGTGACGTTCCCGCCATAGCGGGCGACCTCCTTCACCCTGCTGGACCGCAGGAACGAGTACAGGGGGTTGGCCGTCATGAAGAGCGTCTCGACCTCGGCCAGACGGTAGTTCATCTGGGCCATTTCCATTTCGTACTCGAAGTCGCTCACGGCCCGCAGGCCCTTGACGATCGCTGAGACCCCATGGGTCCGGCAGAACTCCACCAGCAGCCCGCGGAAGATCTCCACCGAGACATTGGGCAGGTCCTTGGTCACTTCCTGCAGCATGGTCACTCGTTCGGCGACGGTGAACAGGCCCTCCTTGGCCATGTTGGCCCCCACCACCACGATGACTTCATGGTGCAGCGCCGCGGCACGCCGGATGATGTCGAGGTGCCCGTTGGTCACCGGGTCGAACGAGCCCGGGCAGGCGACACGGTGCACGCGCATCCCGTCCTTCCGTACGGCCGGCTGCGGTCTGGCCATCTGGCTGGCCATCGGCGTGTCAGGGCACATCAGCGTAGCCGCCCGCAGCCCTGGCCCCCCGCCCGCCCCCCGGTCCCCCGTTTCCATGATCCTGAAGGACTGTCAGTCACCGCCACTGAGAACCCTTCATGATCATGAAGTAGCTAGGCCTTCTCCAGGTACTCGGCCCGGTCGTCGCCGACCAGGTCGTTGATTGCCGCGGCCAGCACCGGGTGGCCGGAGAGCTCGGGGTCGCTCTCGACCAGCGCCGTGGCGTCCTGCCGGGCGTGGGCGATCAGCTCCTCGTCGGTGAGCACACTGAGCAGCTTCAGGCTCTTCTTGCGCCCGGCCTGGGCGGCACCCAGCACGTCACCTTCGCGGCGCTGCTCCAGGTCAAGCCTGGCCAGCCGGAAACCGTCGAGCGTGGCGGCGACCGCTGCCAGCCGCTCCCGGGACTTGGCCTGCACGGGCGCCTGGGTGACGAGCAGGCAGAGCCCCGGGTGCCTGCCCCGGCCAACCCGGCCGCGGAGCTGGTGGAGCTGGGAGACCCCGAACCGCTCGGCGTCCAGGATCACCATGGCCGTGGCATTGGGCACGTCCACCCCGACCTCCACGACCGTGGTGGACACCAGGACGTCCACCGAGCCCTCGGCAAAGGCACGCATGGTCGCGTCCTTCTCATCGGTGGGCAGCCGACCGTGCAGCACCCGCAGGCGCAGCCCGGCCAGCGGGCCGTCCGCGAGCATGGGGGCGATATCCATCACCGCGAGCGGCGGGCGCACCGGGGTTCCCTCTTCCTCCGTCGCGTCTTCCGGCGCACCGGCGGTTTCCAGGCTGTCCGGGCCCTCCTCCCCCCCGATCCGCGGGCATACGACATAGGCCTGGCGGCCTTGGGCCACTTCCTCCCGGACGCGTGCCCAGGTGCGCTCCAGGTAGTGCGGCTTCTCCAGCGCGGGGACCACGTGGGTGCTGATGGGCGAGCGCCCGGCGGGGAGCTCGGTGAGCGTGGCGGTGTCCAGGTCGCCGTAGACGGTCATGGCGACGGTGCGCGGGATCGGCGTCGCGGTCATCACGAGCACGTGCGGCCGGCCGCCCCGTGCCTTCTCCCGCAGCGCGTCGCGCTGCTCTACCCCGAACCGGTGCTGCTCGTCGACCACCACGAGGCCGAGGTCAGCGAACTGCACCTGTTCGGTGAGCAGTGCATGGGTGCCGACCACGATGCCGGCCGCGCCGGACGCCGCGTCCAGCAGGGCCTCCCGGCGCGCCGCCGCCCCAGCCGAGCCGGTGAGCAGGGCCACCCGGGTCGCCAGCTCGGCGCCACCGAGCCTGCCCGCCTCGCCGAGCGGGCCGAGCAACGCCGACACCGAGCGGGCGTGCTGCTGGGCCAGCACCTCGGTCGGAGCGAGCAGCGCCGCCTGTCCGCCGCCGTCGATGACCTGCAACATCGCCCGGACCGCGACGACAGTCTTGCCCGAGCCGACTTCGCCCTGGAGCAGCCGGTGCATGGGGTGCTCACCAGCCAGGTCCGCCGCAAGCGTGTCGCCGACCTCAGCCTGGCCATGGGTGAGGGAGAACGGCAGCCGGGCATCGAACGCATCGAGCAGGCCACCCGCTGTTGGCGGCCGTGCGGTGGCGGGCAGGTCCGCGGCAGCCAGCCGCCGCTGCGCAAAGGCGGCCTGGAGCACGAACGCCTCGTCCCACTTGAGGCGGTGCCGGGCCCGGTGCCAGTCCTCGTCGTCACGTGGGCGATGGATGCCGCGCAGCGCGTCGGCCAAGCTCAGCAGGTGGTGGCGGCGGCGGAGTTCTTCGGGGAGGGGGTCCGCCAGGTCGCCCAGGACATCCAAGACGACCCGCATGCACTTCTCGATGTCCCAGGTCGAGACGTCCTTGGTGGCTGGGTACACGGGGATCGGCGCTGTAGCGTACTCAGCCGCCTTGTCAAGGTCCTCCTCGTTCAGGAGCTTGAACTCGGGGTGGGTCAACTGGCGGCGGCCCTTGAACGTGGACACCTTCCCCGCGAACATGCCGTGGCTGCCCGGCCTGAGCTGGCGTTCAAAGGCCCTGGCCTGGTGGAAGAAGGTGAGCAGCAGCCGGGCTGTTCCGTCGGTCACGGTCACCTGGAGCATGTCGCCCTTGCGCTCACGCATCCTGCGGGACTGGACGCTGGCGACTTGGGCGAAGACGGTGACGTGCTCACCGTCGGCCAGTGAGGCCAGGTCGGTCACCTCGCCGCGGTGCGCGTAGCGGCGAGGGTAGTGCCGAAGCAGGTCACCGGTGGTCTTGAGGCCGAAGGCGGTGTCCAGGTCTCTCGCCGCCTTGCCTGCGAGCAGCACCCGCAGCGACTCATCCAGCCCAGTCACGGCTACCCAGGATAGGCGCGTGTGACTGAGCGGTTCGCGCATGACGCCCCGCGTCGGATACTCTTCCATGACTGACCCGGGTGAGCCCGGGCGTGTTGTTGTGCAACTGCGACCACCACACTCTGGAGCGACCCATGGCTGCTGTCTGCGACATCTGCGGTAAGGGCCCGGGGTTCGGCAACAGGGTCTCCCACTCGCACCGCCGCACTCCCCGCCGCTGGAACCCGAACATCCAGGTGGTCCAGGCCAAGATGGCTGGCACCCCACGGCGCATGCGCGTGTGCACGTCCTGCATCAAAGCGGGCAAGGTCAGCAAGTAGCCATCCCCGGGTGGCCCACCGGGCCGGTCCCGCTGCCTAGCGGGAAACCCGACATGATCGCCTCGGTCACGAACGTCTTGGCCTTGGCCACGGCGGTCGGCACGTCGTAGCCCCGGGCCAGGTGCACGGCGATCGCAGAGGCCAGAGTGCAGCCGGTCCCATGGGTGTGTGCTGTGGCCACGCGCACACCAGGCACACGCGTGACGTGCTCGCCGTCGAACAGCACGTCGACCGGGTCACCGGCCAGGTGGCCGCCTTTTACGAGGACCCAGCGCGCGCCAAGCGCATGGATCGCCGCTGCGGCGGCGACCATGCCCGCCTCGTCAGCGGGTTCGGTCCCGGTCAGCAGTCCTGCCTCAGCCAGGTTCGGCGTGACCACGGTCGCCAGTGGGAACAGGCGCTCCCGCAAGACCACCAGCACGTCCGGGGTGGCCAGGGGGTCACCGTGTGAGGTCGCCGTCACCGGGTCCACCACCAGCGGCAGGCGCGTGCGGGCGAGGACATCCGCGACGGCCCCGGCCACCGGGCCACTGGCCAGCATGCCGGTCTTGACCGCATCAGCCCCGATATCGCTGAGGACGGCCGTCAACTGGGCGCGCACGGCGTGTGGCGGCACTTCCCAGACCTCGTGGGCGCCCAGGGAGTCCTGCGCTGTCACGGCCGTGACCACGCTCATCCCGTGGGCACCCAGTGCCAGCGCTGTTTTCAGGTCGGCCTGGACGCCGGCGCCCCCCGAAGAGTCCGAGCCGCCCACGGCCAGCACCCGGGGCGGTGTCGGTCGCACGAGCACAGCGTAAGGCGGCGCTCCCCCGGTGGTTCCGCAGGTCCTGGTCGCGGCGGGCGCCACTGTGCCCGGAGGGGCGCACCGTCGGCTGCGAGGTGAAGAGGCAGGGCACCCGGTCGAAGAAGCACACCGTCGGCTGGCCGGGCTGCGCGCCGGACACGCCGAACCAGACCGGGTCACCGCCGTGCACGGGCACCGGTTCGCTGGACAGGGAGACCACGACCACCGTGTGGCCGGTGTGCACGGACACCCGCCATGTGCGCGACCACACGTGGTGGACCTGCTGTGAGGGGTAGGAGAACCGCAGCCACCAGCGGCCTGCGGCGGCGTGCCCGGTGGGGAAGCTGACGGTGATCCGGCCGACGAACCCGTCGTGCCAGCGGCTGACTGTCTGGTAGCTCAGCAGCGGCCGCCCGGCCACTGGGGTGGGTGGGGTGCTGGGACTGGCGCCCAACGCCCCCTCCTTAGCACCGTTCCCGGTGACGTGCGGCGTGCTGGTTGTCAGTGGCTGGCCTGGGCTCGCGGACGCGAGCGTCCCGGTGCCCTGCGCGTGGCTGGGAGCACACTGCGACGCGGAGCAGGAGCCGTTGCCCGGCGCGATGTACCTGAAGACCACCTGGCCCATGGGGTAGGCGAGCACCGCGGCGACGACAACACCCAGGCCAGCGGCGAAGGTGGGGGTTACCACGGCCCTGCGCATGGCGGTCCACAGGTGACCCCTCCGGCGCCGGGCCGCCGTCCCCGGATGCGGTGCGCCGCGCCAGGTGCTGGCGTGCGCCTGCTCCGGCTGCCCTGAGTCAGGCCTTCTGCGGTGTCGCGCCATGAGGGGTTCTGCCCAAGCGTCGCTGTATGTGTTGTGCGCCAGCCGCCGTGCGTCAGCACCGCCCGCGCTCACGCACGCCGGAAGATCCCCATGTTACCTATCACGGGCTCAGCTCACCCGGCGAAGTGGTCCCACCCGCCGCTACGCTGGAACGTTGCGCCGTCCACGGTCACGCCGTGCCCTCCGAGCACCCGCCCGATGACCGTCCAGTCCCCGGGCAGCGAGGTGCCAGGCGGGAAGGTCGCGGCCAGGGCGTGGTCCTCACCGCCGGCCAGTACCCAGTCCAGTGGCCCGGCCTGCCTCAGCACGCTGGCTGCCTGGGCCAGTGCGCCGCCGGTGGGCAGCGAGGCAGTGTCGATGTCGATGAGCACCGCGCTGGCGTCCGCCACATGGCGGAGGTCACCGACGAGGCCGTCGCTGATGTCGATCATTGCGGTGGCGCCGAGCAGTGCCGCCTGCGGGCCGGCCTGGTAGGGCGGCTGGGGGCGGCGGTGGGCGGCCACGAGGCTCCCCGGGTCAGCGAGACCGGCGGACAGCAGTGCCAGGCCTGCGGCCGAGTGGCCCAGCACCCCGGCGACAGCGAGGAGGTCGCCGGGGCGGGCACCGGCGCGGGTCACGGGTTCGCGCCCGCCCAACTCGCCCAGGGCCGTGACCGCGAGCATGACCGTCTGCGCGCTGGAGACGTCCCCGCCCACGACGGCGGCACCACCGCGCGCACCCTCCTGCGCGAGGCCAGCGACCAGCTCCCGGGCCCAGGCCAGTGCCAGGTCAGGCGGTGCCGCGAACCCCACGAGCAGCGCCAGCGGCACCGCGCCCATGGCAGCCACATCGGCCAGGTTGCGGGCCGCCGCTTTGGCACCGATGTCGGCTGGCCCCGACCAGTCACGCCGGAAGTGCCTTCCCTCCAGCAGCAGGTCGGTGGTGGCCACCACACGGCCGTACGGCACCGCCACCACCGCGGCATCGTCGCCTGGGCCGAGGACCACAGCCTCATTGCCCGGGAGCCGGGCGGTGATGTCCGCGATGAACCCGAACTCTCCCAGGTCTGAGATGCTCACCATGGACTCCACACCCCCCGCCTGCGGTCTGACGCAGCAGTGGGGTTTTAGGATAACGTTGCGTATCCGGAGGCAGGTGAGCACCCGGGAGGACGGCATGGTGCAGGCGTACATCCTCGTTCAGACCGAGGTCGGGAAAGCCGCCGAGGTCGCCGTCCGTATTGGCGGCATGGATGGCGTGACCCAGGCGGAGGACGTTACCGGCCCTTACGACGTCATCGTCCGCGCCGAGGCGGAGAACGTTGACGACCTAGGACGTCTCGTGGTCGCCAAGATCCAGGCGGTGCCGGGGATCACCCGTACACTGACCTGTCCCATCGTGCACCTCTGATCCCAGGGGACTGTGCCCGCAGGGGAGCTTGACGAGGCGCTGGCGCGGCTGGAAGCGCTGCTCTCCCCGCGCGGGCACGAAGTGCTCGCGCGGCTCACGGCGGAGGATACGAGCGCTGGGGCCGAGCTGCGGCTGGCTGCCAGTCTCCGGGAGCGGTACCCGGCGGGCCTGGTAGCGGACGCATTCACCCAGCATGAACTCCGCCTGCGTGCCCGCGCCAAGTTCAGCCACGCGGCGGACATGTTCTTCACCCGCGCTGGACTGGAGCAGGCCTCGCAGGAACTGGTCAGCCAGTACCGGGCCAAGCGCTATCACTCTTGCGGGCGCATCGCGGACCTGTGCTGTGGGATCGGCGGTGACCTCCTGGCGCTTGCTGACAGTCACGACGCTCTCGCGGTCGACCGCGACCCACTGACCCTGCGCGTGGCCATCGCCAATGCGCGGGCGTGCGGCGTGGCGCACGCGGTCACGCCAGTGCAGGCCGACGTCCGCGACGTCGACCTGACGGGCCTGGACGCTGTGTTCGTCGACCCGGCCAGGCGCACGGGCGGCCGGCGGATGGCCACTGGCGTCAGCGAGCCCCCGCTGGCCTGGTGCGTGGGCCTGGCCGGGCAGGTGACGCGGGTTGGCATCAAGGCAGCACCTGGCCTGGCACACCAGGCGGTGCCGGCTGGCTGGGAACTGGAGTTCATCGCGGCCGGCCGGGACCTGAAGGAAGCCGCCGTGTGGTCACCGGCACTGGCCACAGCCCGTACCCGGGCCACCATCCTGCCCGCCGGCCACACACTGGTACCGGCCACCGGTGACCCGGTCGAGGTGCGCATGCCCGGGGAGTACCTGCTCGACCCGAACCCGGCGGTGACCAGAGCCGGGCTCGTGGCCGAACTCGCGCGAGCGGTGGGGGCGTGGCAGATCGACAGCCAGATCGCCTTCCTGTCCGCTGCCACGCAGGTGCAGACCCCGTTCGCCCGGACGCTGCGGGTGCTGGACTCGGTGCCGTGGCGGCACCGTGACCTGCGGGCCAGGTTGCGGTCGCTGGGCATCGGCGCGGTCGAGGTGCGCCGGCGCGGCCTGGCCGGTGACGTGGCTGAGATCCGGCGTCAGCTCAAGCTGTCGGGCCCGGGCAAGGCGACCCTGGTGATGACGAGGGTGTCGGACGCCCCCTGGGCACTGGTCTGCGCGGACGTGGGCGTCAGCTCAGCCTCGCCACCACCGCCGCGGTTGCCGGGCCCACCCCCAGACCTGCCGCCGCCTGGAGGTCGGCCGGCGCGTCCACGTCCCGGCGCACGCTCGCCAGGCACGCCAGCGTGAGCTCGGCCGCCCCGGCCGTGCGGTGGCGTGCGGCGGAGGAGTGCCCGAAACTCGGCGAGAAGGCACCGCCGGGCCGGGCCGCATACAGCGTGGTCCCTGACCCAGCAGCGTCCGGGACGAACGCGTACGGCCACTGTGCGGCCGCCCGCAGTGCACAGGCGAGCTCAGCGGGGCGCAGTGCGGGCAGGTCTGCTGCCAGTGCCGCGACCCCGGCTTCCGGCCAGCGGGCCGTGGCCACGATGGCGCCATGGCGCAGCGCGGGGTTCAGTCCACGACGCGGCTCGTCACTGGTGACCAGCGCACCGAGGCCCGTCAGCACCTCCGCCGCCTGTTCGTCATCGGTGACTACGATCACCCTGGCCACTTCGGGACACGCGAGCGCGGCCGTGACCGTGTCGGTGGCCATCGCCAGTGCCAGGGCTGGCCGGTGGGGACCGGCCAGGGCGGCGAGGCGGGACTTGGCGCTCCCCAGTACCTTGACGGGGACCACCAGCGACCACCGCAGCGATGCGGGGGCGGATTCGGCTGCCATAACGGTGATCCTTCCTCGACATCACGGCATGCGAACCGCAAGACTGGCCAGATGAGGATCGGAAGACAGCGCAGATGAGCAAACCGGCAGGCCAGGAGTACTCGCGGCTGGCGCGGGGCTTCACGACGACCGCGTTCCCCCCGCTGATCCGGGCGATCATGAAACGCGACTGGCACGGCCAAGAGCACATCACCGCCAGCGGTGGCGCGATCGTCGCGGTCAACCACCTCTCCTACGCGGACTGGGCCGCGGTGGCGCTGTTCCTCCACCAGGCAGGCCGCTACCCCGCGTTCCTCATCAAAGCGTCCGCGTTCGACATGAAGGGCCTGGGCGCGTTCCTGCGGGCGTGTGGGCAGTTCCCCGTCAACCGTGGCCAGACGGACGCCGCGCTCGTGCTCAAGGACGCGGAGCGGGGGCTGGAGAACGGGGAGTGCCTGGTCTTCTACCCCGAAGGCACAGCCACCCGTGACCCGGCAGGCTGGCCCATGGTCGCCAAGACCGGGGTGGCCAGGCTCGCCCTCACGACCTGGGCCCCGGTCATCCCACTGGCCCACTGGGGGGCGCAGGTCATCCTGCCCTATGGGAGCAGCAAGCCCCACCTGGTACCCAGGCACATGGTGAGGATGCTGGCTGGCCCTCCGGTCGACCTGTCCGCCTACCGTGAGCAGCCGCTGAGCAAAGAGGTGCTGACCGAGGCCACCGCCACGATCATGGCCGACATCACCGGACTGCTCGCCAAGCTGCGCAACGAGACCCCACCCGCGGTCCCCTACGACATGGCCGCGGCCCGGCGTGCCGCCGCATCGGCTGACCCCGTCACGGACCAGAAAGAGATGCCCGCGTGAAAGCAGCGGTCATGGGCTCCGGCATGTGGGGCACCACGTTCGGGCAGGTGCTCTGCGACGCCGGGACCACGGTGATGCTCTGCTGCCGCAATCCCGGGCTGGCCTCGACCATCAACACCCGGCATGAGAACCCCGGCTACCTGCCGGGGATCCCGCTGATCCCCGAGCTACGTGCCACCGGTGAGGCGGCCGAGGCCCTGGACGGGGCGGACCTGGTGGTGCTGGCCGTACCAGCGCAGACGCTGCGCGAGAACCTCACGGGCTGGCTCCCCCTGCTGCCTCCGCAGGCGGTGCTCGTCAGCCTGATGAAGGGCATCGAGCATGGCAGCCGCCTGCGGATGAGCCAGGTCATCGCCGAGGTCACGGGCGCCGGGGCGGAGCGGACGGCCGTGGTCTCCGGGCCGAACCTCGCCCGGGAGATCGCCCTGCGGCAGCACGCGGCCACGGTGGTCGCCTGCGCTGACGAGGTGACAGCCAAGCACCTGCAACAGGCATGCCACACCCCCTACTTCCGCCCCTACACCAACCCGGACGTGATCGGCTGCGAGCTCGGCGGGGCCGTCAAGAACGTGATCGCGCTGGCCGTCGGGATCGCGGTCGGCATGGGCCTGGGCGACAACACCAGGGCCATGCTGATCACGCGTGGCCTGGCCGAGATCGCGCGGCTGGGGGCGGCGCTGGGCGCCGACCAGCACACACTGGCTGGCCTGGCTGGCATGGGTGACCTGGTCGCCACCTGCAGCTCGCCATTGTCGCGCAACCGCACGTTCGGTGAGAACCTAGGCCGTGGGGTACCACTGGCCGACGCGGCGGCGAACGCCAGCCAGGTGACCGAGGGGGTCAAGTCGGCCGGGCCAGTGCTCGAACTGGCCGGGCTCCACGGCGTGGAGATGCCGATCACCGAGGTGGTGGCCGGTGTCACGGGTGACCGCATCGGGATCGGCGAAGCTGTCTCGCTGCTCGCGTCCCGGGCCGCCAAACCCGAGCGCTACGGCATCTGAACGTTGACCGGGAAGAGGAGAGCACGCTGAACGAGCCGCAGGAACCTGTCGCTGCAAAGACCCGCGTAGCGGTCATCTTCGGCGGGCGCAGCCCAGAGCATGCCGTGTCCTGCCTGGGTGCCGGGCACATCATGGCCGCGCTGGACCCCAGCCGCTACGAGGTCGTGCCGGTAGGCATCACCCGGGACGGCCGCTGGGTGCTGGCCTCCGGTGACCCGGCACGGCTGGCGGTCACCAGCGGCGGGCTCCCATCCGTGGACGCCCTGGCCGCCCCCGGCACTGAGGTCGCCGCCCGCCTGGACCCCCTCACCCGGGGGCTTGTCGTGACACCACCGGGTGAGGTGCCGCACAGCCTCGGCGAGGTCGATGTGGTCCTGCCACTGCTGCACGGGTTCGCGGGGGAGGACGGCACCATCCAGGGGCTGCTGGAGATGGCTGGCACCCCATACGTAGGCGCCGGGGTGCTCGCCAGCGCGGCGAGCATGGACAAGGAGTACATGAAGCTGGTCTTTGCGGCACGGGGCCTGCCCATCGTGCGTCATGTGGTGGTGCGTGACCGTGACTGGCGGCTGACCGACGCCGAGGGCAGCGCTGTGCACCGCCCCAATGCCGAGCGCAAGCGGGTGCTCGACGAGATCAGCGAACTCGGCTTGCCGGTGTTCGTGAAGCCAGCCCGTGGGGGGTCGAGCATCGGGACGTCACGGGTCACCGACGCCACCGGGCTCGAAGATGCGATCGAACTGGCCCGGGAACACGACCTGAAGGTGATCGTGGAGGCCGCGGCCGCCGGGATGGAGGTCGAGTGCGCGGTGCTGGAAGGTGCGCCGGGCCGGCCACCGGAGGCGAGCCTGCCAGCCCAGGTGCTGGTCGGCGGCGACTCGGAGTTCTACGACTTCCGGGCGAAGTACCTGGAGGCCGATACCCGGCTGGTCATCCCGCCCCCCATCCCGGACGAAGCTGTCGCAGAGGTCAGGAGGCTGGCCTGTGCCGCTTTCGAGGCTGTGTCGTGTGAGGGCCTGGCACGGGTGGACTTCTTCTACACGCCGCAGCACGAGATCATCGTCAACGAGATCAACACGATGCCCGGCATGACGCCAGGGTCGGGCTTCCCCCTCATGTGGGAGGCGACCGGCGTGCCGCTGCCGGAGTTGATGGACCGTATCATCGCTACGGCCCTGCGCAAGCAACCCGGCCTGCGCTAGGCGGCCGCCCGGGCATCGCGCTCTCCCCCACCAGCGGGCCACCTGCTGACCGCGCGGACACTGAACACGACGGGGCGCCGCTCAGCTGTGGCGAGGCGGCGCCCCGTGCGGACGTCTACCGTTTCTTCGCGGCAGCCACCTTCTTCTCGCCGTTCACCACCGCTTTGAAGTCGGCCCCGGCCCGGAACTTGGGCACGGACGACTTCGGCACACGGATCGGCGCCCCGGTGGCCGGGTTACGCGCGGTGCGGGCCGGGCGGTTCGCCTTCTCGAACACGCCGAAGCCGGTGATCGCGACCTTGTCACCCTTAGCCACGGTGGACTGGATGGTGTCGAGCACTGCGTTCACGGCGTCGGTCGCCGCCTTCTTTCCCCCCAGCTGACCGGAGATCGCATCGATCAGGTCACGCTTATTCATGAAATCACTCCTGCGGTTCCCCCACGGGAGGTCGCGCGGGCCGTCTGCCACACGTTTACGACCTCTGACCAGCCCGAAACTAAGGGATCCAGGGCGGTTAAACAACCTCCTGCACGCAAAAACAAGGCGTGTTGGCAATTCAACCGCCTAAAACGCGCCGGAATTAACGCGATATTTTCCTGATTGCCACAAGTCGCACCGGCCGTCAAGGGATGCACCCCGGCGGCCGGTCGCAGGAACGGCTGGGCTCAGCCTGCCACGGGCAGCCAGGCCGCGCGGCCACGCTCATAGGACGCGATGGCCTCGGCGTGGCGCAGCGTCAGTGAGATGTCATCCAGCCCTTCCATGAGCCGCCAGCGGGTGTAGTCGTCAAGCGGGAACTCGGCGGTGAACACCGGCGGCACGTCCGTGCCAGCGGCCACCCGGACCGCACGGGTGGCCAGGTCCACGGTGACCTCGGTCGCGGGGTCCGCCTCGACCAAGTCCTGCAGTTCGCCCACAGCGGCGTCGGGGAGCACAACCGGGAGCAGTCCGGCCTTAGTGGCATTGGTGCGGAAAATGTCACCGAAACGCGCGGAAATGACCACACGGAACCCGTAGTCCTGCAGCGCCCATACGGCGTGCTCGCGGGACGACCCGATACCAAAGTCCGGGCCCGCCACGAGGATGGACGCACCAGCGGCGGCCGTTGAGTTGAGGACGAACGCCGGGTCGGCGCGCCAGGCCGCGAAAAGGCCGTCGGCGAACCCGGTGCGGCTGACCCGCTTCAGGTACTCAGCGGGGATGATCTGGTCGGTGTCGACATTGGCGCGGCGCAGAGCGACGGCCCGGCCGGTGTGCGAGGTGAACGGCTGCATGGCGTTGGCTCCTCTTACGGGGTCACAGGTCCGCGGGGGCGGTGAGCTTGCCGGTGACCGCGGTGGCGGCGGCCACCTGAGGTGACACCAGGTGAGTGCGGGAGCCCTTGCCCTGGCGGCCCTCGAAGTTGCGGTTGGACGTGGAGGCGCTGCGCTGGCCGGGTGCCATGGTGTCAGGGTTCATCCCCAGGCACATGGAGCACCCTGCGGAGCGCCACTCCGCCCCGGCCTGCGTGAACACGGCCGCGAGCCCCTCGGCTTCGGCGGCTTCCTTGACGGCCATCGAACCCGGGACGACCAGCATCCGGACCCCCGCGGCGACGGTGCGGCCCCGCAGCACGTCGGCGGCAGCGCGCAGGTCCTCCAGGCGTCCGTTCGTGCATGACCCGACGAACACCGTGTCCACCCCGATCTCGGTGAGTGGCGTGCCGGGACGGAGGTCCATGTAGGCCAGAGAGCGCTCCGCAGCGGCCCGTGCCGCCGGGTCGGGCAGTGATGCGGGGTCGGGTACGGCCTCACTCAGCGGTGCGGCCTGTGCTGGGTTGGTGCCCCAGGTGACGAACGGCGCGAGGGCGGCGGCGTCCAGGACAACCTCCCGGTCGAAGACCGCATCCGGGTCGGTTGGCAGCGACCGCCAGTACTCCAGCGCTTCGTCCCAGGCCGCGCCCGCCGGCGCACAAGGCCGCCCGCGCAGGTAGGCGAAGGTCGTCTCGTCCGGCGCGACCAGGCCGGCCCGGGCACCTGCCTCGATGGACATGTTGCAGACTGTCATCCGCCCTTCCATGGACAGTCCCGCGATGGCCTCGCCGCGGTACTCGATGACGTGCCCGGCCCCGCCGCCGGTGCCGATGCGCGCGATGACGGCCAGGATCAGGTCCTTGGCCGTGACGCCGGTGGGCAGGCTGCCGGTGACCGTGACGGCCATGGTCGCGGGCCGGGTCTGCGGCAACGTCTGCGTGGCGAGCACATGCTCCACTTCGCTGGTGCCGATCCCGAACGCGAGCGCACCGAACGCCCCATGCGTGCTCGTGTGGGAGTCGCCGCAGACGATGGTCATGCCGGGCAGGGTGAGGCCCTGTTGCGGGCCGATGACATGGACGATCCCCTGGTCCGCGTCGCCCATGGAGTACAGCCTGACCCCGAACTCGGCGCAGTTCTTGCGCAGCGCCTCCACCTGGACCTGCGACACCGGGTCGGTGACGGGACTGCCAGGGCCGCGCAGTGGCAGGCCCGGCCCGGTAACCCCGGCCGTCGGCACGTTGTGGTCCTCGGTGGCCACGGTCAGGTCGGGCCGCCGCACCCCCCGCCCAGCCAGTCGCAGCCCGTCGAATGCCTGCGGGCTGGTGACCTCGTGGACCAGGTGCAGGTCGATGTAGAGCAGGTCCGGCTCACCGTCCACACTGCGGACCACATGGGCATCCCAGACCTTGTGTGCGAGCGTGCGGCCCATGGCACACTCCCCTCCGGCTGCTTCGGGTTATGTCCCGAAATTGGCGTCTCGGATACTGAGACAGTAGTATCATACTATGGACAACGCGAGCGGTGTCGGCGTTCTGGACAAGACAGTGGCCGTGCTGAACGCGCTCGAATCAGGCCCGGTCTCACTCGCCCAGCTGGTGACGGCCACTGGGCTGGCCAGGCCCACGGCGCACCGGATCGCCGTTGCCCTGGAACGCCACCGGTTCGTCACCCGTGACAGCCGCGGCCGGTTCGCCCTGGGGCCGAGGCTCGCCGAACTCGCCACCGCGGCCGGGGAGGACCGGCTGCTGGCGGTCGCGGCGCCGGTGCTGGCCCAGTTGCGCGACCACACCGGCGAGAGCGCCCAGCTGTACCGGCGGCAGGGCGACGGGCGGGTATGCGTGGGAGCAGCCGAACGGGCCACCGGGCTGCGGGACACGGTCCCGGTTGGGACGGTGCTGCCCATGACGGCCGGCTCCGCCGCCCAGGTGCTACTGGCCTGGGAAGACGGCGAGCGGCTGCAGCGTGGGCTGCGCGGCGCGAGGTTCAGCGCCACCACCCTCGCCCAGGTGCGCCGGCGCGGCTGGGCAGCTACCGTGGCCGAGCGCGAGCAGGGGGTGGCGTCGGTGTCCGCGCCCGTGCGCGGCCAGGGCGGAAAGGTCGTCGCGGCCATCTCGGTGTCGGGCCCGATCGGGCGGCTGACCCGTTCACCTGGCCGGATCCACGCGCCCGCGGTGGTCGCCGCGGGCGAACGGATCAGCACCGCGCTGCGGCGCGCCTGACGGGACTGTGAACAACGCCCCCTCCGACATCGCACGCCGCAACGCCCAACTCATACTGGTGATGTGCGCTTACGCGTGTCATCATGTCCGGACGTCACGGCGTGAGGGGACTTCCGGCCCTGGATGACTGCCAGGGCGCCGGCGATGGTATCCCCCAGCCACGCAGGAGAAACCATGAGGTCGCGCCGATGAAGGTTGGTGTTGTCAAGGAGACCGCGCCCGGCGAGCACCGGGTGGCACTCGTCCCCGAAGTGCTCGGCAAGCTGCAAGGCGCAGGGCTGGACATCTTGGTGGAGGCTGGCGCCGGGGACGGCGCGTGGCTGGCCGACAGCGCCTACGCGCAGGCAGGTGCCGCCATCGTGACCCGCGATGAGCTGCTGCGAGACGCGGACCTCATCGTCACTGTGGGGGCCGCCGACGATCAGGCAATGGGTGCGCTCACGTCCGGCAAAGCCGTGCTCGGGATGCTGAACCCACTGGCTGACCCCGGGCTCGCAGCCCGCCTGGCGGCTGCTGGCGTGACCGCGATCAGCCTCGACGGGCTGCCACGCACCTTGCCCAGGGCCCAGACGATGGACGCGCTGACCTCGCAGGCGAACGTCGCCGGGTACAAGGCGGTGCTGGCCGGAGCCACGGCGTACGGCCGGTTCTTCCCCATGCTCATCACCGCCGCAGGGACCGCCAGGCCCGCGAAGGTGCTCGTGCTGGGCGCGGGCGTGGCAGGGCTGCAGGCCATCGGGACCGCGAAACGGCTCGGTGCCGTGGTGTCGGGCTATGACGTGCGGCCAGCCACCAAGACTGAAGTGGAGTCGGTGGGCGGCACGTTCATCGAGCTCACCGCGGTGGGCTCGGCCGCGGGTGAGGGCGGGTACGCCCGTGAGCTCACCGCCGAGGAACGCCAGGCGCAGCAGGCCGAGCTCACCGCCCACATCGCACGCCACGACGTGGTGGTCACCACGGCCCAGGTGCCGGGCAGGCGGCCACCGCTGCTCATCACCGAGGACGCGCTGAAGGCGATGTCGGCAGGGTCGGTCGTGGTGGACATGGCCGCCAGCCCGCTTGGCGGCAACGTGGCCGGCTCCGTGCCTGGCGAGACCACCGTCACCGGGAACGGGGTGAGCATTGTCGGCGCCGCCAACCTGGCGGCCACCGTCCCCGGCGCCGCCTCGACCGCGTTCGCCCGCAACGTCACCGCGCTGCTGCTGCACCTCGTGAGCGATGGCGCGCTCGCCATCGACACCTCCGACGAGATCCAGGCCGGAGTGGTCATCACCCACGACGGGACCGTGGTCCACCCCGCCACCGCCGCCCTGCTCGCGCAAACACCGAAGACAGCCGAAGACAGGGGTACCGGCCAGTGACGACGGCGCTCCTCACCGACATCGCCCTGCTCGCAGCGCACCGCAGAAGACAGAGGACTGACCAGTGACGACAGCGCTCCTCACCGACATCGCCCTGCTCGCAGCGGACCGCAGAAGACAGAGGACTGACCAGTGACGACAGCGCTCCTCACCGACATCACCATCTTCGTGCTCGCACTGCTGGTCGGGTTCGAAGTCATCAGCAAGGTGCCCGCCACGCTGCACACGCCGCTGATGTCGGCAGCCAACTCGATCCACGGCATCATCCTGGTCGGCGCCATGCTCATTGCCGTGACAGCGGACAACGCGCTCGGCTACACGCTGGCGTTCGTGGCCGCGGTGTTCGCAGGCATGAACGTGGTCGGCGGGTACATGGTCACAGGGCGGATGCTCAAGATGTTCCGCCGCAGGCCGAGCATGCCTGCTGGGGCGAGCCAGGACGGCCAGGCGGCCGCCACTGGCGCGGCGGCCAACGGCCGGGGGGCCTCGTCATGAACAGCTTCCTCTGGGTCACCCAGCTCATCTACGTCCTTGCTGCCACCTGCTTCGTGCTGGGCCTGCACCTGATGAACACCCCGGCGAGCGCGCGGCGTGGCAACCAGCTGTCAACCGGCGGCATGGTCATCGCCGTGGCCACGACCCTGGCCATCATCATCCACGCTGGGCTCATCAGCACAACCGGCTGGATCGTGATGATCACCGGTGGCCTCATTGGCTCCGGGATAGGCCTCTACTGGGCGCGCACCGTGGCGATGACCGCCATGCCGCAGCTCGTGAGCATCTTCAACGCGGTGGGTGGCGGCGCCGCCGCCATGGTCGCGATCGACGACTACGTGCGGCTCGCCACCAGTGGCATCGGGGTGGGCGAGGTCACCACCGTCACCACCGTGCTCGACGTGCTTATCGGGGCGGTGACGTTCTCCGGGTCGATCATTGCCGCGGGCAAGCTGCAGGGCGTCATCAGCGGGGCGCCGCTGACGTTCCCAGGGTCGCGGGTGGTGAACATGGCCGCGGCGCTCGCGGGCGTTGGTGCGGGCGCCTACCTGGTCGCCACGCCAAGTGTCTGGGTGCTGGTCGTGCTCATCGTCGCCGCCCTGGTCTTTGGTGTGACGATGGTGCTGCCGATCGGCGGCGCGGACATGCCGGTGGTCATCTCGCTGCTGAACGCATTCACCGGCACGGCGGTCGCGATGGCCGGCTTCGTCATCGGCAACTGGGCCCTGATCGTCGCGGGCGCACTGGTCGGGGCATCCGGTTCGATCCTCACCAAGCTCATGGCCGACGCGATGAACCGGTCCCTGGCCAACATCATGATCGGCGGGTTCGGTACCGGGGACAGCACCGGGGCAGCAGCGGCTGGCCCCGGCGGTGACATCAAGTCCACCACTGCCGACGACGCGGCGATCCAGCTCGCCTACGCCCAGAAGGTCATCATCGTCCCCGGCTACGGACTCGCGGCAGCCCAGGCACAGCACCAGGCGGCGGAGCTGGCCAGCGTGCTCGAGTCCCGGGGGGTCGAGGTGAGCTACGCGATCCACCCGGTCGCCGGGCGGATGCCAGGCCACATGAACGTGCTGCTCGCCGAGGCCAACGTGCCTTACCCGCAGCTCAAGGAGATGGACGAGATCAACCCCGAGTTCGCCCGCGCCGACGTCGCGCTGGTGGTCGGGGCGAACGACGTCACCAACCCCGCGGCGCGGCGGGCGGGCACCCCGATCTCGGGGATGCCCATTCTCGACGTGGACCAGGCAAAGAGCATCATCGTCGTCAAACGGTCTATGGGGCACGGCTATGCCGGCATAGACAACGAGCTGTATGTAAACCCAAAAACCAGCATGTTCTTTGCCGATGCCAAGACGGCGCTCACGGACCTGACTGCCGCAGTCAAAACCCTGGTCGCCTAAGCAAGGGAAATATCGCCGCTTGTGCGGCTTTACCTCACCCACCGGCCTGGCACCGCGGCCGGACCCTGGCCGGCCCGGGCAAGGGAAATATCGCCGCTTGTGCGGTTATCAGGCCTGCCCACGAGTGGCGGTTTAACGTTTCGCCCGGGGTTCTGTGTTTGGCTCGCGCCATAGTCGGTTACTTATCTCCACGGAACCGCATAGCGCGACCGGAAGGAAAGGAATGGCAGCTAAGTAGCTGGCCTTGGGGGCCTGACTCTGCCGCGCAGCATCACGGTCGCGCCCCACGTCCTGCGATCGGCCCTGATACCGGGCCCAAGCGCATCTCAGCGCCCTGCGCGCACGATGGTCGCCTGAGGCGACGCTGACGCCGTGACCCCGCGTCACATTAGCGCGCCACTGCTGGTATAGCCACACCCATTTTGCCGGCTCTCTCATTGCCACGGGCCGGCGTGACCAGCAGGCGTCATGGGCGGAAATCCTAACGCGCACCTGCGCGTCCCACCGAAGGTTTCCTCATGTCTTCGACAAGGTCTGCCCAGCGCATTCCATGGAAGACCACAATTCTTTTCGCCAGCCTGCCGTTCGCTGTGTCCGTCGCCGCGACAGCTGGCATCACAAAGGCCACGCCCGTGCCCTATTCGGCACCGGCAGCGGTGCGCCCGGTATCCCAGACGCGAACGGCTCACTCAATGAGCCTGGACGCTGTGCTCAGCAGCACAGACGCGTCGCGTGCCACCCGGGCTGACCACAGGCACCACACCGTCAGGCACCACACCGTCAGGCACCACATCCTCACGAGCCACTATGGCCCGCGCCAGATCGCCTGGATGCTGCTGCCCCGTTTCAATTGGGCGCAATACCAGTTCAACTACCTCGACGCGCTGTGGGACCGGGAGAGCGGCTGGAACCGCTACGCCTGTAACCCGTACTCGGGCGCATACGGGATCCCACAGGCGCTGCCGGGCAACCGCATGGGTGCGGGCTGGCACTGGAACGCCATGGCCCAGATCCTCTGGGGCCTGCGCTACATCCGGGCCCGCTACGGCAGCCCCCAGTTGGCCTGGTACCACGAGGAGGCATACGACTGGTACTGAGCAACTGGGTACGCGGTGGCGGGCGCGGAGCGCCCGCCACCGCCGGTGGGCGTGGCCGGGCAGAACAGGGCGAACAGGCAGAATGGGGCCATGACCGACGCCATCGACGCTGTCCTGTTCGACCTCGATGACACCCTCCTCGACGGGGACGCGGCGTGGCGTGCTGGCATAGACCAGGTGCTGCTGCGGTGCCCCGAGGTGGGGAGGGCAGCGGCGCTGAGTGCCTGGGAGGCCGCGTTCCGCGAGCACTACCCGCGCTACCTCGCTGGCGAGCTGACACAACAGGAGTGCCAGCTCGCGAGGATCCGTTCCTGGGCCGCCCTGGTGCCCGTCACCGTGGCACCGGGCACAGAAGCGTCGTGGTTCGGCGACTACCAGGCTGGCTACGAAGCGGGCTGGGCGGCATTCGCGGACGTGGCCGGATGCCTGAGTGCCCTGCAGGGCATGCGGCTCGGGATCGTCACGAACGGCGACAGCGTGATGCAGCGGGCAAAGCTCGACACGCTCGGCCTCGGGTTGGCCTTTGAGGTGGTGGTGGCGTCCGGGGACATCGGCATCGCCAAACCAGACCCCCGGATCTTCCACCACTGTGCGCAGCGGCTAGGGCTGCCGCCTGCGCGGTGCCTGTACGTCGGGGACCGCCGCGACACCGACGCCCTGGCCGCGCAAGCCGCCGGGATGACCGCGATCTGGCTCAACCGCCGCGGCATTGACGCACCCGATGACCAGGTCCGGGAGATCACCACCCTGGCCGCCCTGGCCGAGATGGTGCCGCCAGCGACTCCCCCGCTCTCCTAGGAACCGGCCGTCACGTACCCGTCTGTGCGGCGCAGGACGCCCTCGGCCACGAGGCCATCGACCAGCGTGTCGGTCCAGTACCACTGCCAGGAGAACCAGCGCCGCAACTCGGCTTCGGGTGCCACGACCGCCGCGCGCACGCCGCGCGCGATGAGCTCGCTGAGTGCCTGGGCAGGGTCAGTGTCCGCGTCGCCGGAGCCCGGGTATACCTGGTCCCACCGGGCCAGTTCACTGGAATGCAGGTGCCCTTCACCGGCGGTGACCTGCAGCGACCGTGAGACCACCGCACCGCATCGTTCCAGCGGGGACCGTACTTTGCGCAACTCCTGGCGTTTCATGCCCAGTTCGATGTGCAGGTCGTCGATGTTGGCCGGGCCTGCTGCCGCAAGGTGGTCCAGCAGCCTGGCCCACTGCCGGTCGGCGGCACGCATCCGCTGCGTCTCGGCCCGGCAGATCGGGTCGAGCAGTCCCGCGACCTCACCGCTCACCAGCAGGTTCTTGCCGCGGTGGACCGCGACGACCAGGTAGCCACGTTCACCGAGTTCCCCGAACCACGGCCACTTCGTCGCCGGCCACGATGCGAAACCCCGGCCACCAAGCTGGTAGGGGTCTTCGTGGCATGCCTCGTACAGGCTCGGCAGAGCGCAGTCAGCCGTGCGGGTGAGCAACCCCCGGTCGAGCAGGAACTCCTCAGCCTCCGCGAGCGACTCCAGCCCACGCCCGGGATCCAGCCGGCACTCGAACGCCCGCCGCTCCCGCAGTTCAGCCAGTGACTCCACACTCTGATCCTTCCCGATCCCGGTCCTCGGGTCACGGGTCGCGTACGGTGGCGGCGTGGGTTGGCTCCGCGACAGGCTGGGCATCCGGCTGATTGATGTGCTCGCGACGGTCCTGGTGGTCTCCGCGGTCGAGATCAATGTCGCCACCGGCGGCGGGCCCGGGGCCGGGCCGCTGAATACGCAGGCGTACGTAGCTGGAGCGGTGCTGGCGGTCCCGGTGCTGCTGCGGCACAAGTGGCCGGTACGGGTACTGGTCGCGTGCTCGGTGCTGCTGCTCATCTACTACACCTTTGACCGGCGTGACATCTCGCCCGCTCCCCTGCTCTGCCTGCCGCTGTATGACGCCGCGGTGGCTGGGGCGCTGGCCGCGGCGATCGTGATACCGGCCGTGTACATGACCGCTGGCCTGTTCATAGTCGGCGCGTCCACACACGAGAGCCTGCTCAAGCTCGTGTCCGACTTCCTGCCGTCGGCAGTGGTCCTGTTCCTGGCGATCATGCTGGGTGAGGTGGTACGCAGCAGGCGTGCCCTGGCCACCGAGACCGCGGACCGGCTGCGACTGGCGGAGGAGGAACGGGAAGCCGAGGCGGGCCGACGGGTGGCCGAGGAGCGGCTGTGGATCGCCCGCGAACTCCACGACACCGTGGCCCACAGCATGGCCACCATCACTGTGCAGGCCGCATCCGCACTGCACCGCCTGGATTCCCAGGCAGCCGGGAGCGAGCCCGTGCGCGACGCACTGGCTGCTATCCGGGACACGAGCAAGGCCGCGCTCGCGGACATGCGGGTGACACTTGGCACGCTCCGGGCTGACGGCAGCCCGGTGGACGACGCCGCGACCAGAACGGCGGGCCTCAGCCGGCTGGACGCGCTGACCGAGGCGGTCCGCTCCGCTGGCGCAGCCGTGTCTGTGCAGGTCGAAGGCGAGGCGGTGCCGCTGTCCCAGGATGTCGACCATGCCGCGTACCGGATCCTGCAGGAGTCACTCACCAACGTGCTGCGCCATGCCGGGCCGAGGGCGAGCGCCGCGGTCGTGCTGCGTTACACGCCAGCCGGCCTGACCATCCAGGTGACTGACAACGGGGTAGGAGCCCAGCACCCCGACGACCGCCTGGGTATGCCAGAACACAGCAACAGCCATGGACTGACCGGCATGCGCGAGCGGGCCAGTGCAGTGGGTGGCGAACTGTCGGCAGGGCCGTGCCCCAGTGGCGGCTTCGAGGTGCTCGCCCGGCTGCCAGTCAGTGGGAGACCCGACATGAGCAGCGCGGGAGACCCTCGATGATCCGCGTGCTGCTGGCTGATGACCAGGCCCTGCTGCGAGCCGGGTTTCGGATGCTGCTGGACTCCGCGGCCGACATCGAGGTCGTGGGCGAGGCCGCCAACGGCGGGACAGCGGTGGCGCTCGCCCGCGAACTACTCCCCGACGTGGTCCTGATGGACCTGCGGATGCCCGAGGTGGACGGGCTGACCGCGACCCGGAAGATCACCTCCGACCCGCAACTCGCCGGGGTCCGGGTGGTGGTGCTGACCACGTTCGACGACGACCAGAGCGTGTTCTCCGCACTGCGCGCAGGTGCCAGCGGCTTCCTGGTCAAGGACCTGGAGCCGGACGAGCTGCTGCAGGCGGTCCGGGTGGTGTCGCGGGGAGACGCGCTGCTGGCGCCGAGTGTCACCCGGGCGCTCATCGGCGCGTTCACCGCGGCACCGGCCAGCGCGGCACCACGCCAGCCAGCCGGGCGCACCGCCCCGGTCGCCTCACTCACCGAACGCGAGCGGGAGGTGGTCTCGCTCGTGGCGGCGGGGCTGTCCAACGAAGAGATCGCCACCCGGCTCGTGGTCAGCCCGCTGACCGCGAAGACGCACGTCAGCCGGGCCATGACCAAGCTGGGTGCGCGTGACCGGGCACAGCTTGTCGTGATCGCGTACGAGAACGGCCTGGCTCCCCCACGCCAGGGCTGAGACCGCCGGCGTACTCCGCTGGGAGTACTTCAAGCCGAGTAGCCGCCGCCGTGAGTGCCTCCTGTGGGACGACGTTTTCACCGTCTGAGTTCACGACCATGAGGAGCGAAAGAAACTCCCGTGGCTCGCAGGAGAAGACACCATGGACACCCACACCCCCATCCTGGGGCGGATCGGCCGGGCCTGTTACCGGCACCGTTGGCTCACTCTCACCGTCTGGCTCGCCGGCCTGGCCGGCTTCGTCATGGCGTGGGTCACGTTCGGCGCCGGCTACAGCAACAGCTACGGCGGCAGCGACCCCGGCCAGGCTGTGCTGAACGCGCACTTCCACGAACGATCGGGTGACCAGCTCACGCTGGCCATCCAGTCCACCGCCCCGCTGACCTCAGCCGCGGTGCGGACCCGGGTCACCGACGCGCTGGCACCTATGCGCAGCGCCGCCGGGGTCACATCGGTGGCCGGGCCGTACGCACCGGGCCACGCCTCCGCCAGCGGGCACATCGGCTTCGCAACCATCCAGTTCGACGAACCGGGCTCCGCGATCCCCAACTCCGAGGCCGTGGCCCTCATGCACGACGCGTCCGCCGCTTCCGGGCACGGCGTGGAGTTCAGCCTCGGTGGCGACGTGGTGGACCTGGCGGAGACCCCCTACGGCGGTCCCACCGAGGGCGTCGGTGTCGGCGCTGCCGCGGTCGTACTGCTGATCGCGTTCGGCTCGTTCCTGGCGATGGGCTTGCCGGTGGTGACCGCCCTGTTCGGGATCGGCTGTGGCCTGTCGCTGATCGCGCTGATCGGCCACCTGGTGCCCGCGCCCACCTTCTCGCCGATCGTCGCGTCGATGATCGGACTTGGCGTGGGCGTGGACTACGCACTGTTCATCCTCACCCGCTTCCGTGAGGCGCTGCGCTCGGGCGAAGCGCCCGAGGACGCGGCCGTGACCGCAATGGCCACCGCTGGCCGGTCAGTCCTCACCGCGGGCACCACCGTCGCCATCGGCATGCTCGGACTGCTGGTGCTTCGGCAGGGCCTGCTCAACGGGGTCGCGGTGGCGGCAGCCGCCACGGTGGCTATGACCGTGCTCGCGTCGCTGACGCTGCTGCCCGCCCTGCTCGGCTTCACCGGCACCCGGCTGGCCAAGCCGTCCAGGGTCCGGGTGCCGCGGCTGCTCACCCGGCGCGGGCACGGGCAGCGCACCGCCTCGGTCCCGGCCGCACAGCGGTGGGCGGCGATGGTGCAGCGGCGGCCGGTGCTCGCCGCGGTGGCATCGGCGATCGCGCTCCTGGC
>DASYYE010000360.1:0-19758 GCA_035946955.1 Streptosporangiaceae bacterium
ACCCGCGCAGGGCCAGCGCGGCCCGTTCGTCCGGGACCGCGCGCGGGTACTGCATTCCTCGGCGCTGCGGCGGCTGGCCGCCAAGACCCAGGTGGTCGAGGTCGGCTCGAGCGACTTCCCGCGGACCCGGCTCACCCACTCGCTGGAGTGCGCACAGGTCGGCCGTGAGATGGGCGCGGCACTGGGCTGCGACCCCGACCTCACCGACGCGGCCTGCCTGGCCCACGACCTGGGCCATCCACCGTTCGGCCACACCGGGGAGTCCGCGCTCGCGGCGCTGGCCACCGGCTGCGGCGGGTTCGAGGGGAACGCGCAGAGCCTGCGCCTGCTCACCAGGCTGGAAGCCAAGGTGCCCGGGGCGGGCCTGAACCTGACCCGCGCCACCCTCGACGCCACCCTCAAGTACCCGTGGGGCGCTGGACCGCAGGGCGGCAAGTTCGGGTACTACGAGCAGGACGCGGAGGTGTTCCGTTGGGTTCGCGACGGCGCGCCTGACCTTGGCCGCTGTCTGGAAGCCCAGGTGATGGACTGGGCGGACGACGTCGCCTACTCCGTGCACGACCTCGAAGACGGCCTGCACGCGGGCCAGATCACCCTGGCCGCCCTCTACGACGCGGCCGAGCGTGCCGCCGTGGCGGAACTCACCGCCGCCTGGTACTGCGCTCCGGGTTCGGTCAGCACAGCGGAACTGACCGAGACGTTCACGGCCCTGATGGCGCTGCCGTGGTGGCCCCGGGCATTCGACGGCGGGCCCGGGTCGCAGGCAGCACTGAAGAACCTGACCAGCGAGCTGATCGGCCGCTTCTGCCGGGCCGCCCAGGACGCCACGCTCGCCGCTTCCCCCCAGCGGCCACTGACCCGCTATGCCGCCGACCTGGCCGTGCCACGCCAGCAGCGGCTGGAGTGCGCCCTGCTCAAGGGCGTGACCGCATGGTTCGTCATGAGCAGCGACGGCGCGACGAGGCTCCGCGAGCGGCAGAAAGAGATGATCACCGAGCTCGCTGAGGCGGTCGCGGCTGGCGCGCCCATGACGCTCGACCCGGTGCTGCGGCCGGCCTACCATGCCGCGGAGTCGGACGCGGCACGCCTGCGTGTGGTGCTGGACCAGGTTTCCTCGCTCACAGATACTTCCGCTATCGCCTGGCACCACCAGTTGTGCCGCGCGCGTCCAGGGGCGGCGGGGTCCATGGACGATCAGGCGCCGGTGACTCACCCCGCTGACAGTCCTGGCTGGCGATGAGGCCAGCCCAGTGAGGATGTTTAGTAAAAGGAGAGGGAGCCGAGATGGCCGCTGAGCCTGCTTTCGTGATCGTCGGTGCGAGTCTCGCGGGGGCCAAGGCCGCCGAGACACTGCGTGCGGAGGGTTTCGGCGGCGACATCGTCTTGCTGGGGCAGGAGACCGAACTGCCCTACGAGCGGCCGCCGCTGTCCAAGGGGCTGCTGCTCGGCAAGGACGAGAAGTCCTCCATCTACGTTCATGACGCCGCCTGGTACCAGGAGAACGCGGTAGACCTGCGGACCGGGGTGACCGTGACCGGCGTCGACGCGGC
Source organism: Streptosporangiaceae bacterium (assembly GCA_035946955.1). GTDB lineage: Bacteria > Actinomycetota > Actinomycetes > Streptosporangiales > Streptosporangiaceae > DASYYE01. The sequence goes on from DASYYE010000360.1 coordinate 1,551, forward strand.
GCAACACGAGGTCCGCACGGACGGCGGCGCCACCGTGGCCTACCGCAAGCTGCTGCTGGCTACCGGGTCGTCCCCGCGCCGCTTGCGGTGCCCGGGCGGCGACCTCGACGGCGTGCTCTACCTGCGGCAGGTGGAGGACAGCGAACGGCTGAGGTCGGCGCTGTCCGATGGCGCCCAGGTCGTGGTCGTGGGCGCGGGCTGGATCGGCCTGGAGGTGACCGCCGCCGCCCGGGAGGCCGGCTGCGACGTGACCGTGGTGGAACCCGAACCGACCGCCCTGCACCGTCAGCTTGGGCCGGAACTCGGCGCGGTGTTCACGGCCCTGCACATCGACCACGGGGTTACGTTCAGGTTCGGCGAGACCGTCACCGAGCTGCTCGGTTCCGGGGGGCGGGTCACCCAGGCTGTGACCTCCTCGGGGGCGCGGCTGCCCGCCGACGTGGTGGTCGTCGGAATCGGAGCGGTGCCCAACACGGCGCTGGCCGAGGAGGCCGGGCTGGAGGTGCGCGACGGGGTGGTCGCCGACGCGGCGCTGCGTACCACCGACCCGGACGTGTTCGTGGCCGGGGACATCGCCCGCTACTACCACCCGCTGTATGACCAGCAGATCCGCGTGGAGCACTGGGCCAACGCACTCACCGGCGGCCCGGTGGCGGCCAAGTCCATGCTCGGCCAGCGCGTGGCGCACGACGGCGTCCCCTACTTCTTCAGCGACCAGTACGACCTCGGCATGGAGACGGCGGGCCTGCCGGAGCCAGGTTCCTACGACCGGGTGGTCTACCGGGGAGACCGTGACCGGCGCGAGTTCATCGCGTTCTGGCTCAAGGGCGGGGTCCTGGTGGCCGGCATGAACGTCAACTGGTGGGACGTGAACGAGGACATCCAGTCGATGGTCCGCGCCCGCCGCGAGCCTGACGCCGACCGCCTCGCCGACCCCGACGTCCCTCTGTCGGAGCTGTGACCTGCTGGCGGCGGTGAGCCGACGTCATAGCAGGGAGGGGCGTCGCCCTGGCTGGTGCTCTCGCGGCTACAGCGACGGATTTCCATGATCCTGTAGGAATTTCAGTCATAGTGACTGAGAAGTCTTCATGATCATGGAGAGGTCCGGGCCGGTTGTTTTACGATCCCGGGCATGGATAAGGGGTTCTGCCCTGGGAGGAAGAGTTCGACCTCGTCGTTTCCTGGTTCACTTCGTTCGGGTACTTCGACGACCAGGACAACCGCAGGGTCCTCGCAGCGGCTCACAAGGCGCTGCGCCCCGGCGGCCGGTTTGTCATAGAGCTGAACCACCGGGATGAACTCCTGCGCCGCTACCTGCCCTACGTGGTCGTGGAACGCGACGGCGACCTCATGATCGACCAGAATGCGTTCGATCCGCTGACCGGGCGCAGCAACGCCACCCGGACCATCGTCCGGGACGGCCAGGTACGCAGGTCCGACTTCTTCACCCGGCTGTTCAGCTTCACTGAGTTGCGAGACTGGCTGGAAGCCGCCGGGTTCACAGATGTGAACGGCTATGGGGTGGACGGGAACCCCCTGACGGCTGACTCTCCCCGAATGACCGTGACAGCGACCCGCTAGCCAACTCAGTAGGGAGCGCAGCGTGGCGTGGGCTGGCGGGACGTGGACGTCGGTGGTGGGGACTAGACTCGCCGGGATGGGCTAGCCAGGCGGAGGGTTTCTGTGGCAGGGCGGATCCGCGACGAGGACATCGCGGCCGTCCGTGAGCGGTCCCCGATCGACGAGGTGGTCGGCGAGTACCTCCAGCTCCGCAACGCCGGCGGGGGGTCGCTGAAGGGGCTGTGCCCGTTCCACGAGGAGAAGACCCCCTCGTTCAACGTCACCCCGGCACGCGGGCTGTGGTACTGCTTCTCCTGCGCGGATGGCGGGGACGTCATCAAGTTCGTGGAGCGGATCGACAGCCTGTCGTTCCGTGAGGCGGTCGAGCGGCTGGCCGCTCGCGCGGGCATCGAGCTGACCTATGAGCAGGGCGGCGCGGTCCCCGGCCAGGAGCAGAGCCAGCGCCGCCGGTTGCTCGCCGCGCACAAGGCCGCTGCCGAGTTTTATGCCGAACACCTGCGCTCCCCGGCCGCCGTGCCAGGCCGGGACTTCCTGTCCGGGCGCGGCTTTGAACTGGCAGACGCCGAGCGTTTCGGTGTCGGATACGCGCCCGCGGAGTGGGAGGCGCTCACCAGGCACCTGCGCGGGCGCGGCTTCACCGATGCCGAGCTGCTCACCGGCGGGCTCGCCAGTCAGGGCAGGCGCGGGGCGGTGGACAGGTTCCGTGGTCGGCTCATCTGGCCCATCCGTGACCTGAGCGGGGACGTGCTCGCCTTCGGCGCGCGGAAGCTGATGGAGGCCGACGAGGGGCCGAAGTACCTCAACACCCCGGAGTCGCCGCTGTTCCACAAGAGCTCGGTGCTGTACGGGGCGGACCTGGCCAAGCGCGAGATCGCGGCGCGGCGTCAGGCCGTGGTGGTCGAGGGCTACACCGATGTCATGGCCTGTCACCTGGCCGGTGTGCCCACAGCCGTGGCGACCTCTGGCACGTCGTTCGGCGAGGGCCATGTGAAGGTGCTGCGCCGGCTGCTGATGGACGCCGACCAGTTCCTGGGCGAGGTCATCTTCACCTTCGACGGTGACGCGGCCGGGCAGCGGGCCGTGTTGCGGGCCTTCGACCTGGAGGAGCGTTTCGTCACCCAGACGTACGTGGCTGTGCAGTCGGACGGGCTCGACCCGTGCGACCTGCGTTCCAAGCATGGCGACGGCGCAGTGCGTGACCTCGTGGCCCGCCGGGTGCCGGTGTTCGAGTTCGCCATCCGTTCCGAACTGGCCAAACACAATCTCGACACGAACGAGGGGCGGCTGGCAGCACTGGACGCCGCGGCCCGCGTGATCGTCCGGATCAAGGACCGTGGGCTGCGTGACCGGTACGCGGTGAGCCTGGACCGCTGGCTCGGCATGCTCAACGAGGAGTTCGTCCTGGCCCGCGTGCGGGCACATGCCTCGGCCGCACCTGAACGGGGCGTGGTGCCGTCCCAGGGGCCTGCGGGGCCCGCCGGGCAGGGTACGCCCGGCAGTCGCGCGCCAGCCCGGCCGGGTGGTTCCCGTGGCGCGAGCGCGCCGGGCAGGCCGGTGGGCAGGGGCCAGGGCGCGGAGGCGCAGGCCGTCGGTGCAGAGGCCGAGCGGTACGACCTGGGTGACCCGGTCGTCCAGGTGGAGCGGGAGGCACTGAAGCTCGCCATCCAGCGGCCCGCCCTGTGCGGGCCGGCCTTTGACGCACTGGGCACGGACGCCTTCACCAAGACGATGCACCGCGCGGTGCGCGAGCTGATCAGCGCGTGCGGCGGGACGTCAGGCGCGGCCAGCGCACGGGAGTGGGCGGCCCGTCTGCGCGACACTGCTCCCGACGACCAGGTCCGGGCGTTCGTGACACGGCTGGCAGTGGAGCCGCTGCGGGTGCCGCGGGCCGACGGGGAGCCGGACGCGCGCTACGTCGACTCGCAGTTGGCCCGGATGGAAGAACTCGCTGTGAGCCGGCGGATCGCTGAGGTGAAATCGCGTCTGCAACGGTTGAGCCCGGTGGACGCACAGTCGGAGTACAACCGGATCTTCGGTGACCTGGTGGCCCTGGAACAGCGCCGCAAGGCGCTGCTGGAGCGGGGTTCCGGCGAGCTGTGACGGCACTTGCCACGCAATTGCCACGCCGACCACACCATTAGATATCTGTTTTCGGACCTGCAACGTTACGCACCAGAAGGTGACAAAATTAGCCCCCCCGCGACCGGGGGTCCGTGACGCACACTGGATCCCGTGACCTTCACGCTACTGTCCGCTGGTCAGCAGGTGGGAGACCAGGTTGCGGACCTGATCGGCCGGGCAAGGGAGCAAGGGGCGGTTGCGCTGGGGGACATCGCCGTTGCACTTGATGCCAGCGACCTTCCGGCAAATGCAATCGACAGTCTGGTGCAACTGCTCTCCGATGAGGGAGTCGACGTTGTCGACGCCGCGCACGAAGACGCGGACCCCCAGACTCAGAGCAGTCACACCGTAGACGCCGGCAGGTCGGTCGCGGGCGACCTCGTGCGCATCTACCTGCGCGAGATCGGCCGCGTGCCGCTGCTCACCGCCGAAGATGAGGTCGACCTGGCCAAGGCGATCGAAGTGGGCCTGTTCGCCGAGGAGAAGCTCCAGGGCTCGTATGCCTGGGGCGGCGCGGGCCCCGACGACCTCGCCCAGTTGGTCCGTGAGGGCCTGCGTGCCAAGCAGCGTCTCATCGAGGCCAACCTCCGGCTGGTGGTCTCGATCGCCAAACGCTACATCGGCCGCGGGCTGGGTTTCCTCGACCTGATCCAGGAAGGGAACCTCGGCCTCATCCGGGCCGTGGAGAAGTTCGACTACACCAAGGGCTACAAGTTCTCCACCTATGCCACATGGTGGATCCGGCAGGCGATCACCCGCGCCATCGCGGACCAGGCGCGCACCATCCGGATCCCGGTGCACATGGTGGAGACCATCAACAAGCTGTCGCGGGTCCAGCGTCAGCTCCACCAGACGCTCGGCAGGGAGGCGACTGCCGCCGAGATCGCCGCTGAGATGGAGCTCCCGGTCGAGCGGGTCGCGGAGATGCAGCGGATCGCACAGGAGCCGGTGTCGCTCCAGTCACCGATCGGCGAGGAAGACTCCGACCTGGGTGACTTCATCGAGGACACGGACGCGGTCGTGCCACTGGAGGCGGCCGCATTCATCATGCTGCAGGACCAGCTCGGGCAGGTGCTGGACAGTCTCTCTGTGCGGGAGCAGAAGATCATCCAGTTGCGTTTTGGGCTGACTGACGGCCACCCCCGGACACTGGAAGAAGTAGGCCGGGAGTTCGGCGTGACCCGTGAGCGGATCCGCCAGATCGAGTCCAAGACACTTGCCAAGCTGCGGCATCCCAGCCGGGCCCAGGTACTGCGCGGTTATTTGGGCTAGCGCAACGTGGTTTTATGGCGTTGACCTGCACAAACGCCCGTGATGGCCGACGCACAACACAGTTAACCCAAATAACGCGGGTGTATAGCTAATCTGGCCCAGCTCAGGTCCACTCGCGCAGCGGTATCGCCCGCGAGGCCGATCGCCGCGGCTGACCCGGCACGGTTTCCCTGTGGATGTGTTCCATGTGACGAGACTGTTAACTGACCCCATGCCCGGCGCCGCGCTTGACTTCTAGCCAAGAAGGGCTGACCGCCATAACCGGCGAAGGGAGACAGACAGGATAGTCAAGGATCTAGTCACTGGGGATCTTGTCATCGAATGGCTCGGTGAGGAAAGGGGGGTGGCGTCCGGTAGCTCCCGGCCTGTCTATCGTGCGTTTCTTCTGCTGGTAGCCGGAGGGCCGGTTACGGTCTCGGCTGTTTTTTTTACCTGTCACGGCAGGCGGTACCTGCACCCTCCTGATGCGGGGGTAGCTTACTGTACCGCCGCCCAGCGAAAGGGAAAACGGGAAATGGTCAACGACATTGAGGATTTGACGATCGAAAGCCTCGGCGAAACCGCCGGTGCGAATACCGCTGGTTCCGTCGGAACACTTAGTACGCTCAGCACGCCGCTCAGCTCCACTGGGTGCGCAGGCACTGCCGGTTCATCCTAATAGGTAGTCCTGGTCGGCCTGCCCATGTCGGTGACGTGGGCAGGCCGGTCCCTGACATCGAGTCAGTCACCACCCCGGAGTCCCTGGCCGCTGCCTTGTGGTCCGGCGACGGTTGGTGTTAGCGTCCTAGCCGCGTCGATTGTGAAGTCCCCAGATCGTCACAGCGGGAAGGGGAGCGCCATGTCGGTTTCGCGGCAGGCCCCTGGGAGGTCGCTACGGCGTGCATGTGGGAGGTGGGGGCGCCGTGCGTTCGGCTAAGAGGAAGCTGCTGCTGATCGGGATCTCCGCCCTCACCGCCACCGCCCTGATCCTGGGCGGTATCCGGATCGTCCAGTCCGTCCAGAGTGCGAACGCGCTCCAGCGTTCCCGTTCCGTCCAGCTCGCCACCCTTAGCTCCAACGTCACCACGCTGGTCCAGCGCCTGCGGGACGAGAGCGGCCAGACCGTCTACTTCATCGTGCATGGCCGCAACTGCCTTCTCTACTGTGTTGCCCACGCGGATCAGGCGGTGCGAGAACTCGGCGTGGTGGTGGCTCAGCAGGCGAGCACCAACCGGACCTCGCGGGTGGTCGATGGCGAGCTCGCACACATCGGCCCTTCGTTCCCCACGCGGATCCGGCAGGAGGCGGAGAGTGCCCGGTTCGAGCTGAGTGTGGTCCTCCCCGAGTTGCGCGACTCTGCCTCCGCGACGTCTCTGCCAGCCCTGGTGGCGGAGCAGGAGTACACCAAGGTCATTGACCGCCTGCTTGCCCTCGAACACGCCTCGGCCTAGGGCCAGCGACCCGTCGCTCGCCCGCGAGCGTGGCCTGTCGAGGTCAGGCTGAGGGTGGGGTTGTGGGTGGGCTCCTGGTGGGTCAGGGCTCCTGCTGCTCGCTGGGTGTCCCTGCGGGGCGGTCGTAGTCGACGTCGCCGTCGGTGTACACGTGGCCGTTGGCGTCGCTCGAACGGAAGCCGTTGACCTTGCTCCGGGCCATGTCGGCGCGGTCCATCAGCTTGTCCCGGGCTACTTTCGCGTATTCGGTGGCGTGGGCCTGGACGGCATCGGCCGTGTTCCGGACAGCGGGGTGCTCCGCTGCCCGGCGGGCAAGCTTCTGTAGCTGCTCGTAACGCTCTCGGCCCGCCCTCGCCCCCAGGACGAAGCCGATCGCCAGGCCGGCGATGAACGCTAGGCGGTTTCGCATCTGGCACCTCTCTCCAATTCCGTCCCCGATCCGTCCCCCGGCCAGTGTCTTCGGCGTTCCTCGCGCCGGCCACTGGCCCGCAGGGGCCCCCGACGGTCACCTTCCCGCGACGGCCGCTCCTAGTCCTATGGCACCGCGTATACCTGCTTCATCGCGGTCACCTGATCATGAAAACCGGGTTAGTTCGCCCTCCCTGGCGATCCAGCCCCTGATGATCTGACAAGGTCGCCGAGTGCGCTACCCTTGACCCCGCGACACACCGCACAGCAAGGCAACCCCAGGGTGCGGTACTGGGCAATCCCGCGTAGCTCAATCGGCAGAGCGTCCGGCTGTTAACCGGCAGGTTCCAGGTTCGAGTCCTGGCGCGGGAGCTGAAAGTCCAGGTCATCAGCCGTGTTGTCAACACGGGTTGATCTTGAGGTCACCGCGAAGTCACCATTTGCTGCTAACCGCTGGGCTCGTAGGCGGGCGCTCTTAGCTGCATTGGCCGCCCGACACACAGCACACCGACAGCCGTAGTACCAGTAGCGGTAGTAACTGTGAGCGGGTTCGGGTCGGTCTCCGATGGCCTTCTCGCGATGACAAGGGCGGCACAAGAGCTGGCACTTCAAGGCTTCCTCGACCAGATCTGCCCAAGCTCTCGACATGGATGAACCGACTGCGAAGCGCTTGGTTGCCGGGTCGATGTGATCGAACTCTAGGTCTTCAGTGGCTCCGCAGCGCACACAGCAACCTCCAAGCATCTCGACGAGCTGGGCGCGCCGCTGGCGCCTCTGAGCCTTGTTGTAACCCCGTAGGTACTCGGCGCGTGTCTGGCGAGTCTCGCTCACTGGTCAGTGGCCAGGCTGTTGCGTACTACGGGCGAAATAGAACCGGGTTGGTCCGTTTTGACCTTCGAGGTCTTGCGAGCGGATCATGTTGCATGCCTCGGCGCATCTGGGTCATCTGAGCAGCGATGACGCTCTTATAAGAGAAAAGCAGTAGCAAGTATGCGATTGCCCCCCACGCCGAGTGCGGCGATGGCACAGGCGCCGACCAGGCGCACCAGTGTGAGCCCGACCATGGCCCGCACGGGTAGCCGGGGCGGCCGGTCCATCGGGTCTCTTCAAGATCAGTGATAAGCCCCTTGACCTCGGGGGCTGTCCAGGAGAGCGCCGACCTGTGCGGCGTCCCGTGCGAGTGAGACGGTCGGAGTGACCACAGAGCCTCATCTCCTTGGTCCACACCCCCGCAGTGTTACCGGCACTCACGGGCCCTTATCTTGTTTACACTCCGACCATATCGCTGGGATACGACAAAATAGGGTGCCTGAGTCATCGCTACACCAAATAGACCCTTCTTTTTGGACTGCTGGGACCGCAGGATGGGCAAGAGCGAAGGCGCTGGCTGTCTTTCCACATTCAGAAGAATGTTCTTCAATTTGTGGATACCACGAGCACCGGGCCACATGTTATGTGCTGTCGCGAGAGTTGACGAGGCTCCCAGGCGCATCCTGCGCACCTGGGAGCCGTTGGCGTTTAGTGGCTGGGGTTACTGGGGCGGGCCGGCCTCCAGGCGGACCGTGCTGGTGTCCTGCTTGCCTGATGGGCTCACCCAGGTGAGCGCGACGCTGTCACCGGGGTGGAACTTCGCCAGGGCCGCACCCAGGGTGCGTGGGGCGCCGACCGGCTGGCCGTTCACCGCGGTGATCACCGAGCCACCGGTCAGGCCGGCCTTGTCAGCCGGGCTGCCGCAGATCGTCCCCTCGACCAGGGTCCCGCGGTTCACCGGAGCGATCTTCGACGGCATGTTCAGGGTCGCCTGGCTGGCGGAGCACTGTGGCGTGCTCGGTGTGCCGGTCCCGGTGTTGCCGGACCCGCCGAAGCCGGGGAACCCGGGGAAGCCTGGGAACGGGTTGCCCTGGCCGCCGCTCTGCTGCCCGCCCGCCTGCGACCGTGGGTTGCTGCTCTGGCCGGAGGCGATGAACACCCCCACGAACGGCGGGTAGCCAACCGTGATGGTGGGGCTGGCGTGGCCGCCTGCGATCTGCCGGGCGAGGGACAGCGCGTAGTTGATCGGGATCGCGAAGCCTTGCTCAGGTGCCGTAGAGCCGAGGCTCACCGAGTTGCCAGCGGTGTCCATGCCGATGACCCCGCCACCGGCGCCCACCAGTGGGCCGCCCGAGTCGCCCGGCTGGATGTGCGCGTTCGTCATCAGCATCCCGTGCAGGGTCTCGCTGACCCCGGCGCCCGCGTCGCTTGCGGTGACGGTCTTGTTCAGGCCGGTGATGCGCCCGCCAGCGAACGTGATGCCGCCCTGGCCCTGCGCATTGCCCAGTGCCAGCACCGGGTCATGGGTCTGGACGGTCGTGGAGTTGCCGATGGGCACCGTGTTCAGCGCGGGCGCCTTCTGCAACTGGATCAGTGCCACGTCCTGGGTCTTGTCGTAGCCGATGACCCGAGCCGGGTAGGTCTTGCCCGTCACGGCCACGGTAGCGCTGATCTGGGTCGCTCCCCTGATCACGTGGTTGTTGGTGAGGATGAGACCGTCCCGGTTGATGACCATGCCGGTGCCAGCGGCAGCCTCAGCGGAGTAGGTGAGCCGGGTATTGATGATCACCAGCCCGCGCTCGACCTTGGTGACCGTGGCCTGGCTGTTGGCTGTCGAGGTGGTGGACGGTCGAGAGTTGTGCCCCGGGGCGGGTACGGCGTCACTGCCCGGCAACTGCAGGGCCGCGTTGCTGCTGGTGCCTGACTGGTAGAACGTCAGGGTCAGCCCCACTGCCACCGCGGCCGCCACCGCCGCGGTCAGGGCGTGGCTGAGCAGGCCGCGTGAGCGGCGCTTGCGCCCCGTTGGGCCTTCCTGGCCTGGGAAGGCCTGGCCGCCGATGACCAGGCCCGGGACTGTCTGACCTGGGATGGTCTGGCCGGGGATGTAGTGGCCATGGGAAGGCTGGCCATAGCCCGGAGGCACGGCCCCCGCGCCGAGACCAGGCTGGCCGTAGCCGGGAGGCACGCCCCCGGCGCCAGGACCAGGCTGGCCGGAGCCCGGTGGGACGGCTCCCATGCCTGGGCCGGTAGTCCCTGCGCCAGAGCCGGGAGGGCCGAAGCTGGGTTGAGGTTCTGGGTAGCTGTACCGCCGTTCACCGGCCACGGACCCGCCCGGGTCAGTACTGGGCGGCGTCCACGCGCCTGAGCCGCTGCTGGGCACCCACCCACCTGCGTCCGGTTGGGGCGCCGAGCCGGCTGGGCCATAGCCGGCCCCAGCACTGGGCGCCCACCCGCTTCCGGGCTCGGCATCCGCTACAGGCCCGCCAGGGTCAGAGTTGGGTACCCACGCGCCTGAGTCGGCGATCGGCCCTGAGTCGCCTGGGCCGGCACTGTGCGCCGCATCGGCTGGGCCAGCCGGGCCGTGAGGCAGTTCCTCCTCCATGATCAAGCACCAATCCTTGGTCGCCGCGTCCGCTCCGTCGTGCCGGGCAAGCCGCCCGGTCTCCACTATTGGACCCGGCGATCCTGACCGTTGGCTGAATGCCTCCTGGACGTTGCCGGCCAAGACGCCGCGTTCCTGAAGGGCTGGTGCCATGCGGGCGCTTAGGGGACAGGCGGGCGGCGTGGCGTGGTGGCCTGCGACGGCATGGAGTTGCTGGTGGGGATCGGGTAGGGGATACCCACGTCGAGCGTGCCGGTCAGCGCGTTGAGCACGGCCTGCTCGGCCACGGTGATGTCGCCGAGTGAGGTGGTGGGCAGCGGCGGCACGTGGGGGTTGGGTGCCCGGGAGAGCGCGAGCGCGCCGGTCAGGTCACCGGTGACGCTGCGCCGCCACGCCGTCAGGTTGGGTACTTCCACGCCGAACCGGGTCTCGATGAGGCGCAGCACCGAGGTGTGGTCGAGCACGCCCGAGTACAGGAACCCGCCGCGGCTGAACGGTGACACGACCAGGCACGGGGTGCGGAAGCCCAGGCCCACCGGTCCGGTGATACCCGCGGCAGCGGCGGGCAGCGTCCCGGTGAGGTACTCACCGTCGGTTCCGGCCGGCGCGGTGGGCGGCGGCACATGGTCGAAGAACCCGCCGTTCTCGTCATAGACCACCAGGAACACCGTGTGCGCCCACACCTCGGGGTTCGACACCAGCGTGTTCAGCACCTGCTGGACCAGGTACTCCCCGTACTCGGGCGGCGCGGCCGGGTGCTCGCACTCAGCCAGTGGCGGCATGATCCACGACACCGATGGCAGGGTGCCTGTGGCCACGTCCAGGGCGAAGTCCCCGGGGTAGCTGGGGGTCAGCCCGCGGGCGATCAGCTCAGCGCCGGTGACGGAGAGGGGGTTGGTGAATGAGGCGAAGTAGGGCAGTGGGCTCAGCGCCACCGCAGACAGCGGGTCGTTGTACACCTTCCAGCTCACCCCGGCGGCCAGCAGGCGCTCCGGCATAGTCTCCCAGGTGAGCTTGCCGTACTCGGCCAGGCGGTTGGAGAAGGTCTCCACCACGGGCCCGCCCGCGACGCCCGCCGGGTCGATGGAGGCGGACATGAGCATGAGCCGGTTGGGGTCGGTCGGCCCGAGCACCGAGCAGAAGTATCCGTCACACACGGTGAACGCGTTCGCGAGCGCGTAGTAGAAGGCCAGGTCCGCGTGAGTGAAGTACCCCATGGTGACCGGCCCGTTCTGGGCGCCGTCGAGCGCGACGTGTGAGCTGACAAACGAGTCCATGGCACCGTTGTTCCAGCTCTCATGCTGGATTTGCCATGTATGTTCTATGTCGTTGGTGGTTTGTCCGTCTTCCAGTGGCGGATCGCTCAGCAGGTGGAAGGGCTGCAGGTACCCGGTGGCACTGGGCCCGCTCCCCGGCTGGTAGCCGAACTGGTCGAAGATCGGGTAGCTCTGGCCGCCTACGGTCTGGTGCAGCACCTTCGGGTCGGAGAAGCCACGGACAGCGGACATCGTGCCGAAATAGTGGTCGAAGGAGCGGTTCTCCTGCATCAGGATGACCACGTGCTGGATGTCTTTCAGCGACGCCGCACGCGGGGCGTCGAGCGTGGCCGCCCGCTCCACCAGGCGCTCCTGCGCGGCGGTCGGCCGCCCGGCACGGGTGCCAAGGGCTGCCGCGCCGATGGCCGCGCTGCCGAACACCACGGCGCGGCGGGAGGGCTCAGGGGTTCCCTGCTGCCCTTCGTGGCCAACAGGGGAGTCTTGACCAGGCCGATCGCTCAACGTTCCTCCAGCGCGTCTCGGGCATACCTGCACACCGCCCAAACGATGACAAGACGACCATAAGTGGCCGTCTTGTCATCGAGTAGGTCCGGGAAGTTAACTCTTCAGTAACTTCCTTGCGGGCAGGCCCGGGGACACGCCGTTAGTACGCGACCTGGGCGGCGTGGTCGGGGTAGCGCCGCATCATGGACAGCGCGTGCTCGACCAGTGCCACGAGGACATCCCGCGTGGACGACCGCTGCCGGGCGTCACACAGCACCACCGGGACTTCGAGGTCGAGGTCCAGGGCGGACGCGATGTTCTCCGGACGGTAGCGCCGCGCGCCATCGAAGCAGTTGACCGCGACCACAAAGGGGATGCCGCGTTTCTCGAAAAAGTCCACGCTCGGGAAACTGTCGGTGAGCCGCCGGGTGTCTGCCAGGACGACCGCCCCGAGGGCACCCGTGGCCAGTTCGTCCCACATGAACCAGAACCGTTGCTGGCCTGGCGTGCCGAACAGGTAGACGACGAGGTCGTTGCGGATGGTTATCCGCCCGAAGTCGAGGGCCACGGTGGTGGTGTCCTTGCGTTCCACCCCTGCGAGGAGGTCCACGTGCTTGCCGGGCTCGGTGAGGGGTTCCTCGGTGCGCAACGGCCGGATCTCACTGACCGAGCCCACGAGCGTGGTCTTCCCCGCACCGAAGCCTCCCGCGATCAGGATCTTAATGGCGATCGGCGGGGCCGTCTCATCGGCGTACGGTTCAGAGCCTTCGTAGGGCATCGGCAACCTCCTTGAGGACCTGCTGGTCGGGTAGCCGGGCGGGCGGTATTGGGTGGTGGACATTGATGAGGGAGCGTTCTCGCAGGTCAGCCAGGAGGATCTGGACGACCCCCAACGGCAGGTCCAAGTCGGCCGAGAGGTCGGCGATGCTGGCCGGGAAAACGCAGCGCCGCAGTAGCTCCAGGTGTTCCGGCGAGAGGTCAGTGCCCTCGGGCCGCGTCCGGGTGGCCGCAGTCACGAGCGTGATCAGGTCCAGCCGTGGACCGGAGTGCCGGGTGCGGCCGTGCGTGAGCGCGTATGGCCGGACTACCGGGCCAGCCTCCGCGTCAAGATAGCGGTCTTCGTGTCCGCGCATGGCTCATCTCGCCGGGTCACCGGCCGGGATCGGCCGGGCGTTCACCGACAGGTGCGAGCCCACGCGTTTAACCAGGGCCGCCATCTCATAGGCGATCAGGCCAAGGTCTGCGCTGGCGGGGCTGAGCACCGCCAGGCAGCTGCCTTCACCGGCCGCTGTGACGAAGAGGAAGGCGTTGTCCATCTCGACGATGGTCTGCCGGGCGCTGCCGCCGCCGAAGTGCCGTCCTGCACCGCGGGCGAGGCTCTGGAAGCCAGCCGCCATTGCGGAGAGGTGTTCGGCGTCTTCGCGGGTGAGTCCCTTGGATGCCCCGATGACAAGGCCATCGCGTGACAGGATCACGGCCTTGTCCACCTGGGCGACTCGCTCGACCAGATCGTCGAGGAGCCAGCTCAGATCCCCCCCAGAGCGCCTGGGCAGATCATGGCGTCCCTCAACTCCGCTCACTCGACTCCCTACCATCGTTGTTGCTTGCTCCCCTGGATGCTGGCGGGCTTCCTGGAGCCAGTCAACACCCCTCATTGAGGCCTGGCTACTGCTCCGGTGGCCCCGGAGCAGCCCTGCCAGGCGCTGGTGGCACTGTCGCGAGCCAGCTCTCGGCGGCAGGGTGAGCGGGGTTAGCCCGTCGCCGAGACCCGGTCACACGCCAGTGTCGTCGTTGGTGTTCTCGTTGCTGGCCGGCACTGCGCCGCCGGCCGAGACGGAGGGGCCGCCCTGCGGGGCGAACCCGGATCCCGTCTCTCTTGTCATACGTGGGTTGGTTGGTTCAAAAACAGACCTGCCTCGTTCCCACCCTTGCTGGATCGCCGACATCGCGGCCCTGGCCTGTTCCGGTGACCTGGGAGGGGCGGAGCCTGGAGGGCTTGGCGGCGCGGGCATGAGAGGAGTCTCGCGGCGGAGCTGCGGTGCCAGGCTGGCCTGGCGGACCCGCCGCGGCAGCTCTTCAACACCGTCTCCGTTGTCAACGACGTGACCGTTCGACGGCACCGTACCCGCTGCGGGCAGCAGAGTGTCGGCCGGGCCCGGCCCGTTCGACCTCGCATGCGCTGGCGCTGCCGGGCGGGCCGCGTCGGCTGCGCGCGCCGGTGTTTGTGGTGCGCCGCCGTACGTCCCAGGCGTGAACGGGTCGCCCTGGAACGGGTTGGATGTGGGCCTGCCAAAGGGGGTGTGAGCTGGTTCACTGCCGAACGGGTTCCGGTTCGGCCGGCCCGTGTACAGGCCGCCGCCTGGCTCTTCACCGAATGGGCTGCGGCTGCCAGGCCCTTTGTGGCGCGCGCCGGAGTTGCCGTCAGACCCTGCGCCGGTGCCTGCCGGACCACCCGCGAACATGCCTGGGGCGGCGGTTGCCGGCTCCCTGCGGCCATGGCCGACGTCACGGATGACGGGGCTCGGCTGCTCGGCCCAGGGCGGGGGAACAGGAGGCGGCTCAGCCCAGGGACTGTTCGGGTCCTCCCAGGGCGGGACACTGGGACCAGGCGGGCCACCCTGACCGGCCGGCTCGGGAGCGCGGTCGCGCCTGGTGGGCGTGCTCTCCATGACGGTCGCCGCCTGGTCGTGCTCGGCGGGTCCACTCCTGGCGAGGATCGCCTGGTGCTCGTGGCCGGCGGTGACTTCTTCGCGCTCCGGGGCCGGGGGAAGCTCCGCGATGCCGCCCGCGGACACCACCAGGCCGTGCGGGACCAGCACGATGGCCGTGACACCCCCGAAGGGGGACGGGCGCAGTGCCACCTTGATGTCGTGCCTCTTGGCGAGCTGGCCAGCCACGAAGAGACCGAGCTGGTCGGTGCCAGCGGGGTCGAATGGCGGCGGGTTTGCCAGCCGGTCGTTGATCTCTTCCAGCTTGTCTTCGCTCAGCCCCAGCCCGCGGTCTTCGATTTCCACCGCGAACCCCTGGCCCACCAGGTCACCGGTCATCACGACGGGGGTGTTCGGCGGGGAGAAGACGGTCGCGTTCTCCGCGAGCTCGGCGATCAGGTGGATGACGTCACCCACCGCGGGCCCGGCCAGTGCCGCGTCCGCGACAGAGACCACCTTGATCCGGGTGTAGTCCTCGACCTCGGCGACAGCGGCCCGCAGTACGTCCACGAACGGCACCGGGTTGCGCCAGCCACGGGCAGGGCTCCGGCCGGAGAGGACGATCAGGCTCTCGGCGTGCCGCCTCATGCGGGTGGTCAGGTGGTCGATGCGGAACAGGTTCTCCAGCTCCTGCGGGGCACTGGCCTGGCGCTCCATGGCGTCCAGCAGCGCGAGCTGGCGGTGCAGCAGGGACTGGCTGCGCCGGGCGAGGTTCCGGAAGACCTCGTTGATGCCTTCCCGCAGCCTCGCCTGGCCGACAGCGGCTTGGACGGCGGTGTGCTGCACTCGCGCGAACGCGTCCCTGACCTGGCCGATCTCGTCGGAGCTGGAGGGGATCTCCGGGATCGCGGGCGGAACCTCGACGTCCATGCCCAGGGCCAGCTGGTCCACCACGTCGGGCAGCCGCTCATCGGCCAGCTCCAGGGCCGAACGCCGCAGCGAACGGAGTTCCCTGACCAGGCGGCGGCCGATCAGGCCCGACACGAAGATCGACACGATCACGGCGAGGAGGCCGAGACCGCTGCTCAGGCCCAGCAGCAGGTAAGTGCCGTTGGCGCTATGGGCGGCCTCCGCCGCCAGGACGTCGCCCGCCTCGTTGCCAGCTTTGTTCAAGCCCAGTCCCTCAGCGCCCACGACCTGCTGGAATGCGGTCATTGACACCGGGGGAATGTTGCCGGGCTTGGCGGCGATCACCTTGTTTTCGAGTGCCGTGAGCGTGGCCGTGGCCTGCGGGCTGAGGTCGCGCTGGTAGATCGCCCGGAACTGGGGGTCCATGTCTCCCAGGATCTGGGCTTCCAGGTTGCGCCGTGCGCCCACCAGTTCGGTGAATTCGCGCTGGTCGGCGCGGGTGAACTTACCTGAGACCGTGTCGGCGCTGACGATGATGTTTTCCTGTGCCATGTACTCCTGGGCGTGACCCATCCTCGACAGGTCCAGCGCTTGAGCCACGATCGGCGCGTCGTTCTCCTGGAGGACGACGTCATTCAGTGCTGTGTAGCCGTCGTCGATCAGGGTGGTGTAGTCAGCCACTGCCTGGTCACGGGTGAGGGCGTGGCCCTCCACCCGCGCGCGCAGGGCAGGGAGGCCACTGATGTCCTTCAGCAGGATCCCGATCGCCTGTTCCTCGGCCGGCGAGGCGTTGTTCGTAGTAGTGGACGACGTCAGGATCTGGCGCAGGTTGCCGGTCGCGAGGTTGGTCCGCGCGCTCACCGCCATCAGTTCGCCGAGTGACCTCGGGTTGGGTGCGGCGATGTACACGGCCGCGATCGTTTGCTCGGTACTGAGTCCGGTGAGGAAGTTGCCCAGCGGCTGGGCAGTGACATCTTTGATCGTCCGGGCCCGGGCCTGGTTGATCGCCTCGCGCGCGGTGTACGCCACGACGAGCCCGTACAGCGCGGACAGCGACAGAACTGGGACTAGGACGAGAAGCAGGATTCTCCTGCGGACAGAACGCGAACCTCGGACGGGCCGGGGGCCGCGGGCGGACCGGGTGCGCCAAGTCATGGCCATGGCCTCGAAAGGGAGACGGACAGAGTGAACGTGAGTTGGGACAATATCGCGTTCTACTACTGAAAAGTTTCGGCTGCGGTGGCCGAGAGCATAGCAGGAACGCCACATCGGCACCGTCCGAACGCACCGAACGGAGTACGTTCACCGTCAGTGTGGCCCCAACACCCCATTCATAACGTAACCGCCCAACGCGGTCACGAAGTCACAGCTGAAGTCACCGGGAGTGCGATCGCGGTGACGATTAGTCCGTTTTCCGCCACGAAACGGCCACGCAGAGTGCGCAGAATGCCTTCACCATAGGGTGGCCCGGGCACCAGCAGGGTCGCGGTGAAAGCGGCTTCCACCCTGTCTACCTCGACCTTTGCGTCAGTGAACCCGAGCCAGCGGCGGGCCAGCGGGAACCAGGTCTTGTAGATGGACTCCTTGGCGCTGAACAACAGCCGGTCCCAGCACACCGTGGGGTCGGCGTCGGTCAGGGCGGCCAGCTGGTCCACTTCACCGGGCAGCGCGACCACGCCGAGCACCCCGTCCGGGAGCGGTTTGTTGGGCTCCGCGTCAATGCCCACGCTGGCCAGGTCGCGGACGTGGGCCACCGCGGCCGCCCGGTACCCGTCGCAATGGGTGATGCTGCCCACGACCCCAGCAGGCCACAGTGGCTCGCGGTTCGGCCCGGTGAGCAGGGGCCGGGCCGGAAAGCCGAGCGCGGCCAGGGCCTGGCGGGCGCAGCGCCGCCCGGTGGCGAACTCCTGGCGGCGACGCTGGACCGCCCGGGCGACCATGGCCTCTTCCTCCGGGAACAGGCCGTCCCCGGGCGCCGGGTCCTCGGGTGCCTGGTCCCCGAATGCTTCTGCCACGCTCGCGGTGTCCGGGAGCAGTGTCCCTAGCAGGACGAACACCTCCAGCACTGCGGTGGGTCTGGTCGAGCCAAGGCTAAATCCATTGGCCTGGCCCACAGCCCAGCAGGTAGGTTCGCAGGCGCAGTGCGCAGGGGCAGGCCCTGGTCAGGAAGGGTGCAGTAGTGGCAGACAGCAGTGAGCAACCCGCCATTGTGGTGGAAGGGCTAACAAAGTCATTCGGTGATGTGCACGCGCTGCGTGGCATCAACCTGTCGGTGCCACGGGGCACCGTCCTCGGGGTGCTCGGCCCGAACGGCGCGGGGAAGACCACCGCCGTTCGCATCCTCACCACGTTGCTGCTCCCGGACGGGGGCCGGGCACAGGTGAACGGCCACGACGTCGTGCGGGAGCCAGCTGCCGTCCGGCGTTCGATCGGCCTGGCCGGCCAGTCCGCGGCCATCCAGGAGGAACTCACCGGCCGGGAGAACCTGGAGCTCATCGGGCGTCTGTACCACCTGGGCAAGCCGCGCGCCCGCAGCCGGGCCGTCGAACTGCTTGAGCAGTTCGACCTGACCGATGCGGCCGACCGGCCCGCCAAGACCTACTCCGGCGGTATGCAGCGCCGTCTCGACCTGGCGGCCAGCCTCGTCGGCCAGCCGAGGGTGCTCTT
>DASYYE010000361.1:0-8301 GCA_035946955.1 Streptosporangiaceae bacterium
GGTCGTTGGAGCTGCTCCTGGCGGCACAGCGTGTGCTCGGCGACGGGGAGTACCACGCGACGCTGACACGCACGCTGGAACTGCTTGGTCCCACCGGGTGGCAGATCCACCTCATCCACGCCCGGTACCTGGCGGGAGAGCAGCGCTTCGCCGAGGCCCGTGCGGCCAGCCGGGAGGCGGTGCGGCTGGCGGAGGTAGAGGCGGGACTGACCGAGATCTGTGCCGCGCTGGACGGTGCGCTCCAGGTAGAGATCACGGCCGGGGACTACGCAGTGGCGCTCGAATTCGCCCATCGACTCGCAGAACTGGCCGAGGAGGACATTGAGGTGAACCTCGGCTCCCGGTTGTACGTGATCGGGATCGCCGAACTGGTCGGCGGCAGCGCCGAACGTGCACGCGACCTCGCGGCCCGCGGCCTTCGCCTCGCGCAGCAGGCCTCAGACCTGAATGCCAGCATCGCGAACAGCCAACTGCTCGGCTCGGCATTGATGTTGCTTGGTGAGTTCACAGGCGCGATCGAAGCGCTGCGCCAGGCACGTGAGCTGACGCTCTCCGCCAACGTGCCGTGCGGGGCCTGGTATCCGTGGCCGCCGGACCTGGCCGAGGCACTTCTGGCCTCAGGGGACGTCGCGGCCGCGCGCGCAGCGATCGGGGAAGGCCGGGCCGCGGCTGAGGCCCGGTCAGACACTGGGATGCTTGCCGAGTTGGCGAGGGTTGAGGCGCTGGTGATGGCTGCCGAGGGACGGCTGGACGAAGCAGCCGCCCAACTCGGGCAGTTGGCCGAGCACCAGCACGGTCGCACACCCGTGGAGGAGGTGCGTCCGCTCGTGGCGCTCGCCGGGGTCGAGCGGCGCCGCCGACGGCGCGGCGCGGCGCAGGCCCTGCTGACCGAGGCGCGGCGGATCTGCGTCCGGGCCGGGGCGGCACCTTGGCTAGAGGTGGTCGACGCTGAGCTGGCCAGGGTCGAGGTGTTCCCCCGGGGGGGCAAGGAGGAAACGCTCACCCCAGTGGAGGAGCGGGTGATCACGCTGGTCATTGATGGCGCGACCAACCGCGAGATTGCCGCGGCCCTGTCGATCAGTGTCAAAACCGTAGAAGGCACGCTGTCCCGGATCTACCGCAAGACAGGGGTGCACTCACGGATCGAGCTGGTCAGAACCCACAGCAGCACGTCCTGACTCCGGCAGTGCCGGCGCCTTACCTCAGCTAGTCCAATACACGGTGCAGCGCCCGGTGATGGCGTACTTGGCCGTAAAGCAAGGGTGTTCCCTCATTGGACCCTTGATTCCTGGCGGACATGCAAGGGTCAGGCCTGTTCCCACCAGCCTCCGGTGTCCATAGCCTCCTATCAAGGCTGTGAGATGGGAGGACAGCGGCTATGGCGTCCGGATGGGACATGCCTGCGCCGTCAGACGACGGCCACGGTGACGCACGCCGTCACCCCCCGGACCGCGCTGGCGGGCACAGCGCGGGACACGGGCGTCCCGCTGCCCATGGAGTGCCTCCCAGCCAGCCCCTCACCGCGCCGCTGACAGGAGCGAGGATCTACCGAGGCTGGATGTTCGTCGGCGAGCCAGTCACCCCCGCAATGGCCGCGGCCCTGCGGCCGTTGGAGGTGGTTTCGCTGTCGGGAGTGCCGATCGCGACCGCCCACGAGGACGAGTTGCCGATGTCGACCTCGGTGGTCTTCGCGATCTACGGCACCGCCTTGGACGTCTCCGAACTGGAGGGGCTGCCGCAGGGCTCGGTGCTCTTCCTGGATGGGGCGCGGGCATATCAGGTCGCTGACGACCCTGGCGAGGCATACCCCGCAGCCATCAGGGTCACCTTGCGCCAGCACTAGACGCGAGGAGCGAGACAACGCGGGACCAGGGTGGGGAAGTGGACAGTGACGGTATGTCTGAGTGCGATGTCGTGCCCCATGCCCTAGCAGGGCCGCCCGCCGCGTCTCTTCGGGACGGCCCGGCCACGGACTGCTATAGCTGGCGGGCGGGCCCGCAATTGGATGCGCCCCTTGGCTGGCCGCCGCCTTTCCTGTCATCCGGTACGGGCCTCAGGCTCACCCCGCACTCCGCCGAGGTCCGCCGTTCTCGCCGGTGGACCGCGCACCTGCTGGAGAGCTGGGGCCTGACCGAGGTCGTGGACTCGGCCACCCTTGTCGTCTCCGAGTTGGTGACCAACGCGATTGCCGCCACCGTGGCCTCAAACGGCGCAGAATCCGCTGCTTCGTCGCATGATGTCGTCCTGAACCTTCACTGCGACGGCGAGACGCTCCTCGTGGAGGTCTGCGACCAGTGCGCCGGCGCACTGCCCCAGACCCGGCAGTCTCTCCCCGAAGACGAGGGTGGCCGGGGCCTTCAGGTGGTGGCCGCACTGTGCTTGAGGTGGGGGTTCCGCGAGGCACCAAGCGGCAAAGTCGTCTGGTGCGAGCTGGCCGCTCATCCCTGAGCCACGACCGGCCCAGCGTCTTGCGCACGGTTGTCGCGGTACGCCTGCGGTGTAGCAGGATCCACGGAATCATTCAGCCGCAGGAACGTGCACAGCACCGCGCAGCCTCGTTCAGCGAGCAGGGCTGCGGTCGCTGCCCCAATACCGTGGTTGGCTCCGGTCACGATGGCCGTATGCACTTCTGCCCCGCTGGTCACTGTGGCTCAGCCTCCTGAGGCTCAGATTGCCAGGGCGCGGGATCCCAGTGCATCCCAATATCTTCCCAGCCACTACTGTACTGGGCGGTAACTGCGCGGTAAGACCGTGTCGGAGGGGCTAATAGCCAGATGCGTTACACGAAATCACTGGGACTCCGTTCATCCCTGCGCAGGATCTTTTATCAGCCGCTAGTCCAAGGTGTGTACCGCGGGGAGGAGGGACGACGGCACCTCATGGCGATCCGGAGTTTCCATCCTCATGCCGAAGAAGCTTTCGAACACGACCACCTGTACGAGTGCCTAAACATTCTAGATAGCAAGGCGATCGGCCTGCTGACCTATGACGCCATCATATTGGCAGCCACTTCTCTGGTCCTGTCAATCTCGCACAGGATCCTTGCCCCTGGCCCGATCGTGATCTCCCTGGGGCTGCTCTTGACGGCCGCTGCGTCGGCTCTGTGCCTGAGTGTGGTATGGATATTCTGGACTGAGACACGCGAATTCGAGGACCCGCAGGCATCCTTCATCAGGCTGCTGGACGTTCGGAATCGGAGAACGATGGCCTACCGCCTGGCGTGGAGTATGTCTCAGGCTGGGATGTTCCTTTTCATCATTGGCCTGATCCTGGAGCGGGCCACCTCCTAGGCTGCGCCACCCGCAAGCGCCCGGCATGTCAAGTTCCAGCCGTGGCTGTACAGGGCTGACCTGGTAACCTCCAGGAATGACAGAGAAGCTGAGCCTACTCGACAGGAAAGCCTTCGAACTCGCAATAGCAGAGGCCCAGAAGAGCCTCGATGTCAAAGGGATACCTGTAGGCGCATCCATCGCGGACGGCTCGGAGGTCCTTGGCATTGGACATAACGAAAGAGTGCAAGCCGGCGACCCAATAGCTCATGGCGAGATTGCCTGCCTCCGCAATGCCGGCCGACAGTCCTCGTACCGGTCGACCACGCTCTACACCACGCTATCGCCCTGTCAGATGTGCTCGGGGGCCGTTCTCCTCTTCAAAATCCCGCGAGTAGTAGTAGGCGAGGCAGTGACGTTCACTGGGAACCTGGGGTTCTTGACTGAGCGGGGCGTTGAGGTCGTCCTGCTCAACGACGAACGGTGCATCGGGCTCATGCGAGAGTTCCAGGCGCGTTTTCCAGATATCTGGAACGAAGATATCGGCGAAAGCTGATCACTTGACTGGGTGACACACTCAACCCGCAACAGTGTCGCTGGCGGTAGTCCGTGACCGCGTGTGGCTGAGCTGGTGGAGGGTCCAGCCGTGGCCGGTGGGGTCTAGTGGCCGGGTGGCTGCCGTGAAGATCTCGGCCGCCCGCCGGTAGGAGAGCCGGGTGCGGCCGGTCACGGGGCAGAGGTCCGCTGCGGGGGTTCCGGAAGGTGCCCGGCGGTCGGTCAGGAAGACCGGGCCGTCCATCCGGCCAGCGAGCAGCCAGCGCAGCAGTTGGCTGGTGCCCGGGCGCCACCGGATCGGGCGGGCCTGACTACTTCCGGCCCGCGCACGGGTCTGGTGACGGGTCAGGTCGAGCTGGCCGATGTTCAGGCTCAGGACTTCCCTGGCTGGTGCGCCGCTCTCGTAGAGGAGTTGCCAGAACGCGTGCTCACGCAGGCTGGCGGTGGCCCGCACCAGCCTGGTGACCTGATCACGGGTGAGCGGGGAGGACATAGCGGGCACCTCGCCAGTGGGCCGCAACCCGGCGGTCGGGTCAGTCTCGATCCACCGCTGGCTGAGCCACCAGGCGACCGCGCTGCGCAGTGCGGAGAGTTCCCGGTTGATCGTCCGCGCGTCGGCGACCGCTGCCCGGTCGGCCAGTGCGGCGGCCAGCCGGGCGCTAGTGCGGGGGTCGTCCAGGACCGCCAGCGGCACTATCGGCGGCGTGGCCCTGCGTCGTTGCCTGTCCACCGGGGTTGGCATCCCCACCAGCGGCCATGTCCAGCCGCTGAGCGAGATCCGGTACACCCGGCGGGAAGCCTCTCCCAGTGTTGACTGCGCCAGAAAGCGCTCGGCCGCCGCCACGAACTCAACCGGGGCGCAGGCCGCGCCCCCAGGAGCCGGGCAGCCGGTTGTCAGTGACCTCATCGGGCCTCCCGCCGGAATACCTACCGCAGTAAATTTTGCCATCAAACTTGTCTTTTATTCATCCTAGCAACGTTTACTGCGTCAATGGCCGCAAGCTCCGCAGAAGCTGGTTTGTGATTGTCATATAGCAAGTTGCAGCAGGACAGTGGCATGGTGGATGGCATGGGGAACAAGACATCGCCAGCTATTAGCGACGGCAGTAAATTGCCCATCAGCCTGCCTGAAAAATCCGCAGTAAATAACATGACCGGGAGGACATGGCGTCTCCTCCACCTCGGTCCTGGCAGGACGGCCGTGCTGACGGACCGCAACTTCCGCTGCTTCTTCATCGGCTACATGACGTCGCTGCTGGGGACGTCGATGTCTTCGATGGCGATTGCCTTCGCGGTGCTTGACGGCGGTGGGACCGCCACCGACCTGGGTTTTGTGTTCGCGGCAGTGATAGTCCCGCAGGTGCTGTTCATGCTCGGGGGTGGCGTCCTCGCCGACCGGCTGGGCCGCCGGCCGGTCATGGTCACTGCTGACGCCACACGCTGCTGTGCCCAGGCGGCCCTGGCCGTGGCGCTCATCGCAGGGCACCCGGCCATCTGGGTCTTCGTCCTGCTCGCCACCGCCGTCGGGTCAGGGGACGCCCTCTTCACCCCGGCCCTGACCGGGCTGACCGTGGAAATCACTCCCCCCGGCGAACTCGGCAACGCCAATGCGCTGCTCGGCACTGCCCGGTCGGCGGCAGGGGTGGCCGGTCCCGCCCTCGCCGGAACCTTGGTGGCCTGGATCGGGCCCGCTCCGGTTGTCGCGTCCGACGCGGGCACCTACGCCGTGAGCCTGCTGCTGCTCGCGGTACTGCGGTTGCGGACACCGGCCCCGCACCACAAGGCGCACCCGTGGCACGACCTGCGGGAGGGCTGGGCCGAGTTCCGCTCACACCGGTGGCTGGTGGTCACGACCGTGCAGTTCACATTGTTCAACCTGCTCGTCTGGGGACCATTCCTGCTGCTTGGCCCGGTCATGGCGGTCGGCTACCTGGGTGGCGCGGGCGCCTGGGGCGCGGTGATGGCCTGTTACGGTGCCGGGTCGGTGCTGGGTGGGCTGCTCGCGATTGGCCGGCGGCCGTACCGCCCCCTCGTCGCAGCCACGGTCGCGACGTTCGGATATGCCATCCCGGGTGCACTGCTCGCGGCGCACGCACCGGTCCAGGTCGTGGCCGCCGGTGCCACCCTGGCCGGGCTGGGGTCCGCGCTCACGGCAGCTTTCAGCGCCACCGCTGTCCAGCAGCGGATCAGACCAGCCGCGCTGGCCCGCATCAGCGCTTTCGAGATCGTGATCGCGTTCGCGTTCGGGCCGGTCGCGTTCGCCGCCGCCGGCCCGGCCGCGGCGGCGGCCGGGCCACGGCTCGTCCTTGCGTTCGGGGCGGTGTGGTCCGTCCTGGGCAGCGCCGTGGTCCTGGCGGTCCCGGCCGTACGGGCGGTCACCTGGCTGTGTCTACCGCAACAGGAATGAACGTCGCCACCAGTGAGTGCCCGGGGCTCCGGTCATGCCCGCCTCGTGCAGGAAGGCCATGGTCCGCTCTCCTGCCAGGCAGACGGCCTCCTGGTGGTACGGGTTGGCCACTGCGGCACACACGGCCTGGCCGACATCGACACCGGCACCGCGGTACGCCTCGCCTGTGACCAGGCTCCCGGACAACATGAAAGCGGCGTGCGCGAGCACCATGCGCTGGCGGTACATCTCCCCAGGCGACACCTTCGCCACGGCCCGGACGAGCTCGGCCCGTGCGATGCCGCACAATTCGGCCTGTCCTGGCTGGGCGGGAGCGGTCACAGCCGGGGCCGCCGCGCCCGCTGGGACGGACGAACGGGCTACCTGGCTGTTGAGGTAGTTGCTGGTGAGCTCATACCCCAGCAGGACCGCGCCCCAGGCGGCCGGACCCTCGATGGCGACGGTGCCCAGCCCGCCCAGCCGGCGTGCCCGTCGATGGTCCGGTGTCCCGGCTGTCGCAACGGCCCGCCACAGGGAACCCGACGGCCTCTGCTCCCCGGCGAATGTGTCCAGTCCAGCCGGGCCCGGGCGGTCGCACACGCGCCATGGCCGGCCCGTCATCTGAGCCAGTCGGCCCGCCATCCAGGCCCGGGTCGCCACGACGTGGGCGGTTTCGTAGCCACGCAGGTCCAGGCGCTGTTGCGGGCTCAGCCTGTCCCAAACGGCAGTCCCAAAGAGCGTGCAGTGCCGCTCGGGCAGGAGCCACTCGCGCTCCTGGGGACCAGCCTGCCCATGGCCGCGACCGGGTGACTGGCAGCGTAGGCCCTTGGCCGGCGAAACAGGCTGCCTGGTGTCAGTGCTCCTGGCGGGGGTCCGGGAGGCTGCGCTCATAGCTTCCTCCTTACAGTCATCTGTTACTTAAGGTAACAGCTACTTATGGTAGCATGCACATCATGGCTGGGCTGTGTCAAGGCGGGGGGTGGGCGGCGCCGGGCGGGTCGCCACGCGGCGAGTGACCCAGTGCAGGCTGTGCTGGGCAGCACGGCCCAGGCTGTGGTAGGTATCACAGCGGATGACACGGCACGGGATGCTGTGGGTGGTCCAGCGCCGAGTGCGGCAGATGCCGCGGGGAGGGGTGCGGCAGTGGGGGCGGCGCAGGGCAGGCCGGCTGACCGCCGCCGGGAACGCTGGAGCGTGCACCGCGAGCAGCGCCGCCGCGAGTTCGTCGACGCCGCCCTGCGTGTGCTGGAGAGCCACGGCCCTGACCTGCCTGTGGACGCGGTCGCGGCCGAGGCGGGCGTGACCAAGCCGGTGCTGTACCGGTACTTCGACGACAAGGCGGCCCTCGTGCAAGCGCTCGCCGAACGTGGCTCGCAGATGCTGCGTGACCGGCTGCTCCCGGCGATCAGCGCGGACCTGCCGTCACTGGCCAGCGTCAACGACGGAGTCAGCGCGTACTTCGCAGTGATCGACGAGCACCCGAACCTGTACTGGCTGCTCGCCCGCCACGGCCACGCCGCCAACAGCGACGCCATCGAGACGGTCCAGCACAACCGCGACCTCATCGCCACCGCGCTCACCTCGGTGATCGGTGACTACCTGCGGGCGGTCGGCATGGACTCCGGGGCGGCCGAGCCGTGGGCCTACGGGATCACCGGCCTGGTGCAGAGCACCGGCGAATGGTGGCTCCAGCGGCGGTCCATGAGCCGCACCACCGTGGCCGACTACGTCACCAAGATCATCTGGGCGGCGATCTCGGGGATGCTGCGCGACGCGGGCATCGCCGTGGACCCGGACCAGCCGTTCCCCGAGACGCGCCCGCCGTTGCACGCCGTGGCCGGAAAGGACGCCCGGTTGGCCCCGGGGTGACCCCGGGCCGGGCCGGCGCGGCCGGGCGGGGTGGCCCGGGCGGGTGGCCCGGGGCGAAGACGATGGCAGGCGGCAGAACCAGCAAGGAGGTAGGCCAGATGGCCGGGCTCGGCGACTCGGACGGGTACGAGGGAACCGCGGTACTGGAGGTGGGCGGCTCGCGGTTCGACGTGCGGGTGCGGCTGCGGGGCCACTTCCAGCCCATCGACGGCCGCTATCACT
>DASYYE010000362.1:0-3184 GCA_035946955.1 Streptosporangiaceae bacterium
TCTCATCGGCGGCGCCGGCATTGAGCAGGTAGGAGGCGGGCGGTGCGTCCGTGGCGATCAGGGCGGCCAGCCTCACGAGCATCAACTCCCGCGGTGGCAGCGAATTGTGTTCGATGGACGTTGCCGTGAGATCGGTCAACGTGTCGAGAACGGGTGTTCCGGCAGTCATGGATCCTCCTCTGCTCGGATCGGACCCTGCGGCTTGCCCGCTGGATACCAGCACCCAATCGCTGACGCTGGCTGAAAGCATCACCCCTCGCGGGGGGTGGTCTCTCGCGCACGGGGATATCACCGCCCGCCCGAGGGTGACGTGCCTTCGCCGCCAGCACGTGACGATGTCGGCCATGGACAAGATCCCGCAGCAGTGGCTGGCACGCCTGAGCCTGCTGTTCGCTCTCGCGGCCGTGGTGGTCCTGGCGGCGTTCGCCGGACTGAAAAGCATTCCGATGCTGGTCGTCGCCCTGGTGGCCGCGGTGCTGAGCGTGGCCACCGCGTTCTTGTTCCTGTCGCGGCGGGGTGTGATCCGCTGGTTGTCGCTCCTGGTCTTCATCGCCACGCCGGTCGCGGTGCTTGTCGTCTACGCGCTCGCCGGGCTGCTGTGGGTGGCGGTGGTGTCGGCCGGGGCGTGGGGGCTGGCAGGCGCATCGGCCCGACTGGCGCTGGCCCGGGACCACGAAGACTGGCGGATGCCTGAGCGCCCGGCGGAGCCACCTGCCAGGCATCCGTACTTGATCATGAACGCCAAGTCAGGTGGCGGAAAGGTGGCGAAGTTCGATCTGAAGCGCAAGGCCGAGGAACTGGGCGCCGAGGTCTTCCTGATCGACGGCTCCGAACCGGTCGATGTAGCCCAGCTGGCGCGGGATGCCGTTGCCCATGGCGCAGACCTGCTCGGCGTCGCCGGAGGTGATGGTACGCAGGCCCTGGCCGCTGGTGTTGCCGCCCACTATGGGATCCCGTTCATGGTGGTCAGCGCGGGCACCCGCAACCACTTCGCCCTCGACCTCGGGCTGGACCGCAATGACCCAGCGGCGTGCCTTGCAGCCTTGGCAGACGGCGTCGAACTGCACGTCGACCTCGGGTTGATCGCCGACCGGACATTCGTCAACAACGCGTCGTTCGGCGCCTACGCGGAGGTCGTCCAGACCCCTGCCTACCGGAACGACAAGCTGGGCACGACGCTCGACCTGTTGCCGGACCTACTGCAAGGTCATCGCGGAGCGCGGCTGACGGCACACGCGGCAGGCCGCGAGATCGAAGCGCCGCAGGCACTCCTCGTGGCCAACAACCCCTACGGCACCGGGGATATCGCCGGCCTTGGCCGCCGCGCCAGGCTGGACCACGGCACACTCGGCGTGATCGGCGTCAACGTCGGCAGCGCCCGCCAGGCGGTGGACCTGCTCCGCGGCGCACATTCCGCGGGGCTGTCCGCGGTGACGGCGAAGAAGATCGAGGTCACTGCCGACGCGGCCGAGATCCCGGTGGGCATCGACGGCGAGGCGGTCTCGCTTGCGACACCAGTGGAATGCGTGATCCGTCCCTGTGCACTGCGTGTCTGGGTGCCACGGGAGCGGCCGGGCGTCCCCCGGCCCAAGCCTGCGGTGAACTGGGCCAGGCTGTGGCGTCTCGCGCGCCCCCGCTGGTCAGCCTGGCCTCGTGAACAACAGCGGCCGCACCAGTGACCCGAGCAGGCTCAGCAGCCGCGGCCCGGGAGGGACCCGGCCGGCCACGGGACAGCATTGCACGAACGCGTAGCCCAGCCGCCGCGCAAGGATCCCGTCCGTGGCGACCTGGTCACCGACCATCGCTCCCGGCCGCGGGAACCCCCGGTAGAACGAGGTCCGGAATGGCTTGGCCGCTGATGCGAGATAGAGCACACGCACACCCGCGGTGGCGGGCTGGGCCGACGGGCGGCGCTGCGAGTTGCTGGTGAAGCACACCACCTGGACCCCAGGTATCGCGGCAGCCCTGGTGAGGACCTGCGCAACCCCCTCGTCCAGGGCTTCCTGGCCGCTGTCCCAATGTGCGACCACGGGCTCCACGTCGAACAGGACCGTCCGGGCGGACAGCTCCCGCACCCGGCCCAGTGCCTCATCCAGCCCGGTCAGCCGCTGATACCTGGGTCTCACGGCGGCTGCTGGCCGCGGCGGTCACCGCCGCGGCCAGCTCGAGCCGACGTGTCCTGCATGCAGGCCAAGGTAACCCGGCCTACTCCGCGGTCAGGTTCCGGCGGCTGCCGTAGGCGCTCAGCGCCCAGATAGCGACCACGTCTACCGCAATGATCGTGAGTGACCAGAAGGGGTAGGCGGGGATGAAGAACATCTGCGCGATGGCGTTCAGTCCCAGGACGGCTACCCCGAACCACCGGGCGAGCTGGTTACCTACCAGCACTCCGCCCCCGGCCAGTAGCAGCAGGCCACCGAGGATGGTGACGGTCCATCCCCAGGCGCGCAGGTCACCGACCACGTAGTGGGCGCTGCCGATGAACACGTGCGAGCGGGTGATCGCGGTGATGCCGTCGAGCAGGTTGAAGAAGCCGACGATCAGCAGCAGCACTGACGCGAAGACGATCATGCCAAAGCCGCGGGGTTCGGTGTATCTCCTGGCCTCGCCAATATCCGTCTTGGCTGATGGCGTTCCTGTGCTCATGATGCCCTCCAAGGTCGGATTCCGACACTCCTCAGCCTCTCCGGGCCGACGGGTGGAGTCGTCACCAATCAGGGGTGATCCCACGAGCTTGTGACGGACGCCGTGCGGGCAGCCCGTTGGCGGGCGCCAGGTCACCCGGCACGGGTGAAGACAGCCACGGATCAGGTGGACATGCTTGGCCCGGACAATGCCTGCGGTTCCGGAGCGTACGGATGAGAGAGGTGAACGCCATGGCTGAGCTGATCGCCATCGGATACCCAGATGAGGTCACCGCGGAGGCTGCCGCGGAGGAGGCCCAGCGGCTGTCGCGCGACCTGATCATCCAGCCCGACGCGATCGCGGTGATCTCCCGGAGCACAGATGGCAGCTACCACGTGCACACCAACCACCACGCGGTCGGCGCCGGAGCCATGTGGGGCATGTTCTGGGGGATGCTGTTCGGCTTGTTGTTCTTCATCCCGGTCGTCGGCATGGCCATGGGCGCCGGGATGGGCGCCCTCATGGGCAAGCTGACCAAGAGCAGTATCGACAAGCAGTT
>DASYYE010000363.1:0-20846 GCA_035946955.1 Streptosporangiaceae bacterium
CGCGGCATGGTCAGGGAGCAACTCGCCAAGATCACCTGCTTGCGGTTGCAGCGCCTGCTGACGACGGAGAAATGAGCGGCCGTGAGTCTTTCCACTCATGTGCTGAACGTGGTCACAGGACGGCCTGCCCAGCATATCCCGGTTCGGCTGGAGCGCGCCTGCGACGACGGTACGTGGAGCCTGGCAGGAAACGGTCATACAGATGAGGACGGCCGACTTTCCCTGCCAGTGGCAGCCACCGGTTTGCACCGTCTGAGCTTCATAACATCTTCGCTGTCAACTTTCTATCCCGAAGTGACTATCCAGCTGATGCTGGCTGAGGACAACGAGCCTTATCACGTCCCCTTGCTCGTCAGCCCGTTTGCCTTCTCGACGTATAAGGGGAGCTGATATGGCAGTCATATTGGGGCCCAACCACTATGGGAAGGCCGGGATCCGGTTTCTTCGCGTGGTCAGGGAGGCGGACCGGGCCAGCATCAGAGAGTTCAAGGTAAGTGTCATGCTCGCGGGCGATATGCATGGCGCGTACGTGACCGGGGACAACGCATCGGTTATCCCCACGGATACGCAAAAGAATACCGTACACGCGTTTGCCGCTCGCTATGGAATAACTTCCCCTGAAGCTTTCGGACTACTTCTCGGGCAGCATTTCACCACATCGCAGCCCGCTATTCATAGCGCCACTGTACGGATCGAGGAATATCGTTGGATCCGAATGCCTGCAGTGGCGGCCTCAGCGTCACACTCGTTCGTCCGCGAAGGCGCGGAGACGCGCATCGCTGTTGTCCGGTGTGACCAGGGCGGGGCGGCCGTCGTTGATTCTGGTGTGGCGGGACTGGCGGTGCTGAACGCCGCTGGCTCGGAATTCCGTGGGTTCGCGAAGGACGAGTACACGACCCTCGCTGAGACGAGTGACCGGATCCTGGCGACGCTGGTGAACGGCCGGTGGCGGCACGAGAGGAGGCCGTCACCGGGCGACAATGCCGTGGACTGGGCCGTGGACTGGGACGGCTCCTATGCTGAGGTGCGCGGTCATTTGCTGAACGCATTCACTGACACTCACAGCTTCTCGCTGCAGCATACCCTCTATGCGATGGGGAAGCGGGTGCTTGATTGCTGCGTGGACGTAGGCTCGGTGTGGCTGTCACTGCCCAACCTGCATCATGTGGTTGTCGACCTCACACCTTTCGGGATCGCCAACGACAACGAGCTCTTCGCTGTCTCGGACCAGCCTTACGGGCTCATCGAGGCCTGCGTCGGGCGTGTGGGCGATAACAAGTTCGTTACTGGGGATGACCCGATGGGTGAAGGCTGAACTGTGGAATTCCTGCAACCAGCAGAATGGCAGGAGGCGCTCAGGCTGAAGGCGGAGCGGCCGGAGGCCAAGCCCATCATGGGCGGCACCGACGTCATGGTGGAACTCAATACGGGGCGCCTTCGCCCGCGGGCCATGCTGGACCTGAGCGGGCTGCCTGACCTCCAGCGGTGGGACTTTATCGAGCCATCCCCGGTGCCTGACAGCACCGATGGCGGCTGCGGGGCGGTGATCAGAGTCGGCGCAGCCATGACCTACCAGCGCGTCATCGACGAGCTCGCCGCGCATGCGCCGGCTCTTGCACAGGCCGCCCGTGCCGTGGGTTCGCCGCAGATACGCAACAGAGGGACGCTGGGCGGCAGCCTCGGGACAGCGTCTCCCTCCGGCGACAGCCACGCGCCGTTGCTGGCGCTGGGCGCGGTCATAGAAGTGGCGTCTGCCGCGCGGGGGACCCGGCTGATCGACGCGGGAGACTTCTATGCGGAACCGGCGGGCGACCCGGTCAAGCCCGACGAGCTCATCAGAGCGATCCGATTGCCGGCGGCAACGGGCCCTCAGTACTTCGCGAAGGTGGGCAGGCGTAATGCGATGGCGGTCGCGGTGTGCTCGTTCGCCGTCGCCCTCTGGCCGGCCCGCCGCAGTGTCGGCACCGGCGTGGGCGCGGCCGGCCCCACTCCAGTGCGTGCGTCAGACGCTGAGCAGTACCTCGCGGCGGAACTGGATTGGCAGGCCCCGCTCCACCCGCGGGTTGCCAGAACCTTTGGTGAGCTTGCCGCAGCATCCATCCACCTGAGTGACGATGCGCGGGCAACCGCACGGTACCGGCGGCACGCCTTGGCCGTGATCTCGCGCCGGGCGCTCACGTGGGCCTGGGATGACCATCGGAGGGTGGCCGTCTCGTGCGCCTGACTCTGCGTGTCAACGGCCGGGCTATGACAGCCGAGGGGATCGACGGCGGCGAGAGCCTGCTCTACGTGCTTCGCGAGAGGCTCGGCATGCCGGGCTCAAAGAACACCTGTGAAGAGGGCAGATGCGGGTCCTGCACGGTAAGCCTCGATGGGCTGATCGTCTGCGCCTGCCTTGTGGCAGCGGCCCAGGCGACGGGGCGGGAGATCCGCACGGTTGAAGGCCTGGCGGAGGGTGACGAACTCGCCCCGGTTCAGCGGGCATTCATGGCGGCTGGCGCGGTCCAATGTGGATTCTGCACTCCGGGAATGCTGGTCGCCGCGCACGACCTTGTCTCCCGGCCCGGGCCGCTCAGTGAGGCGGACATCCGCGAGGCGCTGGCGGGCAACCTCTGCCGCTGCACGGGCTACGAGAAGATCATCGACGCAGTCCGGCTCGCTGCCGGGAAGGCCGGCCCACAGTGACCAGCGGCGGGTTGCGGGTGATCGAAGGCGCCGCGATCGCACCAGTTGCGGGCCCCGAGATCGGATCGGGTCACATCGTGCTGGAGGGGGACCGCATTCGCCTGGTCGGCGAGGGCCCGGCGCCGGAAGCGGCATACCTGGAGCGCATCGATGGCTCTGGATGCCTGGCAACCCCCGGGCTGATTAACACCCATCATCACCTGTACCAGTGGGCGACCCAGGGCCTGCACCAAGACGCCACCCTCTTCGAGTGGCTGACCGGCCTGTACCCGATTTGGGCGGGAATGGATGCTGGAATAGTCCACGGTGCGGCGACCGCCAGCCTGGCATGGCTCGCCAAGTCCGGCTGTACCACCACTGCCGACCACCATTACCTGTTTCCCGTCGGCCGAGGGGACATGGTAGAAGCGGGGGTTCGCGCCGCCACGCGTGTCGGCCTGCGGTTCCACTTCTCCCGGGGATCAATGGACTGCGGCGCGTCATCGGGAGGCCTTCCCCCCGATGACGTGACTGAAGGCCGGGACGAGATCATCGCGGCCACAGAGGAGGTCATCGACCGCTACCACGACCCCGCCGAGTCATCGATGCTGCGGGTCGCGGTCGGGCCATGTTCGCCCTTCTCGGCTTCGCGCGAACTCATGGCCGAGTCCGCGGCGCTGGCGCGGCGTCACGGGGTCCGGCTGCACACCCATGCCGCCGAGACCGTTGATGAGGAACTCCTGTGCCGGCGGCGCTACGGCCGCACGCCGGTCGAGTACTTGAGCGAGCTTGGCTGGCTGGCCGATGACGTCTGGCTCGCTCACTGCGTCCACCTGAGTGATGCCGACCTACGGCGGATCGCGTGCGCCGGCACAGCGGTGGCTCACTGCCCGACCTCCAACGGGCGGCTTGGCGTCGGTATCGCCCGGGTCAGCGAACTGACCCAGCTGGGCTGCCCGGTGGGAATCGGTGTGGATGGGGCGGCATCCAGCGAGCTGACACCGCTGGTCGGCGAACTGCGCGCAGCGATGCTGTTGCAGCGAGTGGTACACGGCCCCGGCGCGTTGACCGCCCGGCAGGCTCTCGAGATCGGCACGCTCGGCGGGGCACGGTGCCTGGGCCGGGAGGCTGAAATCGGGACCCTTGAGCCGGGCAAGCTGGCCGATATCGCCCTGTGGCGGCTGGACGGCTTCCGGGCAGCGATCGAAGACCCGGTCTACGCGCTGGTGTGCGGCCCGCCTCCGCCGCTTGCGCTGCTGCTGGTCGGCGGCTCGGTCGTGGTAGCCAACGATGAACTCCGCACCATCGGTGAGGATGCCGCGGCCCGCGCGGGCCGGGACGCCCACCGGCGGCTGCTGGAGGCGGTGACATGAGAGGTGTCCTGTCCTCAGACGCCTTGCATGACGCCTGCACGCAGGGTGGTGTGGGAGGCAGCCCGATCCGGCCGGATGCCCTGCCAAAAGTCCGGGGCGAGTTCGCATACGCCTCGGACTTGTCGGTGCCCGGGATGCTCTGGGGCGCGACCCGGCGCAGCGCGCACTGCCGGGCTCGCATCACGTCCCTCGATGTCTCGGCCGCCCTGGATACGCCTGGGGTGCACGCGGTACTCACCAGCGCGGACGTCCCGGGCGTGAAGCATTACGGGATTGTCCGTCGCGACCAGCCGGTCCTCGCGATAGACGAGGTCCGGTACCAGGGGGAACCCATCGCCCTCGTGGCCGCCGACCATCCCCGGACCGCGCGGCTGGCCGCCGAGCGCATCCGCGTTGACTTCGAGGTGCTCGAACCCACACTCGATGCACGGAGTGCGATCTTCGGCTCTGCCTGTCCCGCCGTGCATCAGTCAGGAAACCTGGTGCGTCACCAGCCGGTCCGGGCCGGTGACGTCAGCGCCGCCCGTGCGCGCGCGGAGGTCGTCGTGACGGGCACATATGAAGTCGGCATGCAGGACCAGGCTTTCCTCGGGCCCGAGTCCGGTCTTGCCGTCCCGGCTGACGACGGCGGCGTCGAGCTCTACGTGGCGACACAGTGGCTCCACGGCGACCTGGCTCAGGTCGCACCATGTCTCGGGCTGGCGGAGGACAAGGTGAGAATGACCCTCGCCGGTGTGGGTGGCGCGTTCGGTGGGCGGGAAGACCTGTCGATGCAGATCCATGCGGCCATGCTCGCGCTGCGAACGAGCCGGCCGGTGAAGATCGTGTATGAGCGTGACGAGTCCTTCTTCGGGCACGCCCACCGGCATCCGGCCTGGATGAGATACGAACTCGGGGCGCGGCGGGACGGGAAGCTCGTTTTCGCCTCGGCCAGCATCGTCTTCGACGGTGGTGCCTATACCTCGTCCACTCCGAACGTGGTCGCCAACGCCGCTTCCCTGGCACTGGGGCCCTATGAGGTCCCCAATATCGAGATTGACGCCTACGGCGCTTTCACCAACAACCCGCCTTGTGGCGCAATGCGCGGCTTCGGCGCGGTACAGACGTGCTTCGCTTACGAGTCAATGATGGACAAGCTCGCATCAGCGTGCGGCCTTGGCCCGGTCGAGGTGCGGCTGGTCAACGCGGCCGGCCGGGGGGCGAAGCTGGCCACCGGGCAGATCATTGACTCTCAGGCCCCCCTGGCGGACATGCTCACGCGGCTGCGAGAGCTGCCCCAGCCCTCCCCACGTGACCCCTCGGAGCGGCGGGATCTCCCGGGTGGCCTGTTCCAGGCGACCAGGGGCGAGGGAGTCGTGCGCGGCGTCGGGTACGGGGTCGGGATCAAGAACATCTGCTTCTCCGAGGGGTTCGACGACTATTCAACCGCGCGTGTGAGCCTGCGGGTGATCAATGGGGAACCGGTGGCCAGCGTCCATACCGCTGCCGCCGAGGTGGGCCAGGGCCTGGTCACGCTGCAGCAACAGATCGTGCGGACCGAACTCGGGGTGGAGGCGGTATCCATCCACGTGGCCGATACGGCGGCTGGCGACGCGGGGTCCAGTTCCGCGTCTCGTCAGTCCTACATGACGGGCGGCGCCGTCAAGCTCGCGTGTGAGGCCGTCAGGGACGCGGTCGTGGCCATGGTCCGCGAGCGGTTTGCCGCGCAGGTGCCAGTGGATGCCACGCTGGCCAGCGGCGCACTGGTGTCCGCCTCCGCCGGGCTGATCGCGAACCTGGCAGATCTTCTTGGCGACGAGGTTATCGAGCGGACGCACGTTTTCCATCACCGTCCCACCGCACCCATGGACCCCGTCACCGGGCAGGGGGACACGCATGTCCAGCTCGCGGTTTGCGTTCACCGTGCCGTGGTCGATGTCGATACCGAGCTGGGCCTGGTCAAGGTGGTGGAACTAACCGCGTTGCAGGACGTCGGGAGGATCATGAACAGGCAGGCCCTGGAAGGGCAGATTCACGGCGCGAGTGCGCAAGGCCTGGGCCTGGCCCTCATGGAGGAGATGGTGGTCGTGGACGGGACCGTCCGCAACCCCTCGTTCACCGACTACCTCATCCCCACTGCCGTGGACGTTCCGCCCATGTGCCTCCACATTCTGGAGTACCCGGACCCGCGGGCTCCGTATGGGCTCCGGGGAGCGGGCGAACCACCGACTCTCTCAGCCACGCCCGCCGTCGTCGCTGCCGTCAGGAACGCCACTGGCGCGGCGCTGACGAGGGTGCCCGTGCGGCCCGACGACATCGTCCTGCCAGCCGGCCCGCAGCCGTGACCTATGACCTCGTGATCCGGTCACTGCGAGTCGTCACCGGGACAGTGGAGCGGCCCGCTGCCGTGGCCGTGCGCAGCGGCAAGATCGTCAGGATCGCTGGCTACGACGAGCGGCTCCCGGCCCATGTGGACGAGGACATCGGCGAACGGGCGCTGCTGCCCGGGCTCGTGGACTCGCACGTCCATGTCAACGAGCCCGGCCGCACTGACTGGGAAGGTTTTCCCGCCGCGACGGCCGCCGCGACGGCGGGCGGCGTCACGGCGATTATCGACATGCCGCTGAACAGCCGGCCGCCCACGCTGACGACGGCGGCGCTAGCGGAGAAACGGCTGGCCGCGGCCGGTGCCTGCCACGTGGATGTGGGATTCTGGGCTGGCATCGTGCCGTCCAATCTGGGCCGGCTCAGGGAACTGCACGACGCTGGCGTATTCGGGTTCAAGTGCTTCACCTGCTGCTCAGGTGCACCCGAGTTTCCGTCCTTGTCATCGTCCCAGTTGCGTTCCGCCTTCGCCGAGGTCGCGTCATTCGGCGGCTTGGTCCTGGTCCATGCCGAGGACGAGGCCGCACTGTCCGAGCCGCAAGGCGGTGGATACGTGGCGTTCCTCGCCTCACGCCCGATCAGCGCCGAGACTCAGGCGGTCCAGCGAGTGGTCACGGAGGCGGCAAAGACCGGGGTGCGCGCCCATATCGTGCATCTGTCCGCGGCTGGCTGCCTGCCGATCCTGGCCGCCCAGCACCCGGCACCACCGCACCGGCCAATGGTCACCGCCGAGACATGCCCGCACTACCTGACCTTCGCCGACACCGATATTCGCGAGGCCGGTGTCGGCGATGCGGCTCGCCCGCCGGTCGCGCCGGCCACATGGTTCAAGTGCTGTCCACCGATTCGAGAGGCTCCGCACCGTGAGGCGCTCTGGAAGGGCCTGGCGGACGGGGTCATCAGTTGTGTGGTGTCCGACCATTCCCCGTGCGCCCCGGAGCTCAAACAGGGGGACTTCGCGACTGCGTGGGGGGGGATCTCCTCGCTCCAGCTCAGCTTGCCTGCGGTGTGGACAGCCGCCCGGGCACGTGGGCACCGGCTGGTGGATGTGGTGAGCTGGATGGCCGCCGGGCCGGCCGCGCTCGCGGGATTGCCCGGCAAAGGGCGCATCGCCGAAGGATTCGATGCCGACCTCGTATCCTTCGCGGACGAAGAGCGTTTCGTGGTGACGCCTGATCGTCTCAGGCACCGCCACCCCGTGACTCCGTACCTGGGCCGGGACCTGACTGGCGTCGTCCACGCCACATGGCTGCGCGGGAACCGCGTCTACAGCGGGCCAGCCGGCTCAGCCAGCCCGGCAGCCGAGGGAGCGGGAAGGCTGCTCAGCAGGGCCGATTGACGTCGTAGGCGTGCGTTCCACGAGGAGTCTGCCGACTGCCGGGCCGAGCGGGTCTGATGCGATGAAGGAGCGGGCCTCCGCTCCTGGCGGATGCTGGAAGGTGCGAAGCATCCGTCTCCACCAGGTTGGGAGGCCCTTATGTCCGAAGCCTATGACGGCCGGGAGGTCGTCGGGATGGACCTGCACCGGTGCCGTAGCGTGCTGGTGCGGATGACGCCAGATGGCAAGAAGCTGGAGACCACGCGGATCACCAACAGCCCGGCGGAGCTGCGCCGGGTGATCGCCCGGGCTGGCGGGCACCCCAGGGTGGTGCTCGAGGCGACGTATGGGTGGTACTGGGCGGCGGACACTCTGGCCGCGGCCGGTGCGGAGGTGCACCTGGCGCACCCGCTGGGAGTGAAGGGGTTCAGCTACCGGCGGGTCAAGAACGATGAGAAAGACGCCGCTGACCTGGCCGACCTGCTGCGGATGGGGCGGCTGCCAGAAGCGTGGGCCGCCCCGGATGAGATCCGTGAGCTGCGGGAACTGACCCGTTACCGGATCAAGGTCGTGCGGCTGCGCACGTCCTGCAAGGACCAGGTCCACGCGGTGCTGGCCAAGCTCGGTGTCGCGGTCACCTGCACCGACATCTTCGGCGTGTGGGGGACCACCTGGCTGGACGGCCTGGTGCTCCCACAGCCGTATGCGGGGAAGGTGGCCTCGCTGCGCACGCTCGCCGCTGAGCTGAGCGCCGAGGTCACGATGCTGGACGCGGCCATCGCCGAGCTGCTGGGCCACCACGACGGCTACCACGCCGTCCAGGCGCTGCCGGGCATCGGCCCCGTGCTGGCGGCGGTGCTCGTGGCCGAGATCGGCGACATCCGCCGCTTCCCCACCCCGGCGCGGCTGTGCTCGTGGGCCGGGCTGACACCGCGCCACCGGGAGTCTGACACCAAGGTCAGCCGCGGCCACATCACCAAGCAGGGGTCACCGCTGGTGCGCTGGGCGCTGGTCGAGGCCATCCAGCACGTCCCCGCTGGCCACCCGCTGCGGCAGCGGAAAGAAGACATCATCGCCCGCCGCGGCGCCCAGGCGCGCAACATCGCCAAGGTCGCTACGGCCCGCCAGCTGCTCACCTGGGTCTACTACGCGATGCGTGACGGCGAGGTCCGCGACCTGGCCGCCGCCGCGAGGCAGGCCGCGTGAGCAGGCCCGGACGCGGGCAGCGCGTGACCGCTGGTTTTACTGGCCCCCGCCGTGGTGCGGGCGGCCGCCGGTCTGATTGATCCCGCTGCCCGCACGCGAACCCGCCCCATGCCCCCGCGGCAGCCAGCCGCGGGCACCCCCGAAGGGATGAACGCAGCCGCGAGCCTGCCTCAGCGACACCAGCTGCGAACGGGGCGCGCCACATCCCCCGTAGCCGTTCCCGGGGCCACCAAGCGTGCGCCGGTGGAGGGCCAGCGTCAAGGTCGTTCGTCCAGCCGGGCGCCTCCACCTTGACCCCGGCCCTCCACCGGCATGCCCAAAACCCGGCCCGGAAACAGCAGAAAAACGGACACACCCGCCGGTTGACACCGACCCGCTCCTTCAGGGATGTATAACCATCGGCTTGTGCGTTTAGCCAACGGGTGCATGGCCCAACCGAGCACAGTGGCCACGGTCGGCCGAGTCAAGCTAGGCCGCTACGCGGCCCGCTTCGCGAGCCTTGACACGTCGGCCCGGTGATCGGCAGTTATCGAGGGGATGGGGAAGAAGCAGTGCACGAGAAGGTGTGTCCAGTTTCCCGGAAACCCGCAGGTCGCCGGCCGGTATTGTGCACCGATCTGTGCACGAGACGCGGCCAGACGGTTTGAGATGCCGTAGACGCAGCAGGTTCAGCGAATTTCGTCGACCGAGATCAGCGTCCTAATAGGAGACGACGCGGGACGCCGGAGACGGCAGTCGCACGGCTCATAACCCAGAGGTCGCAGGTTCAAATCCTGCCCCCGCTACCAGGTAAGTGCCGGTCAGAGGCCTGATCACCAGACGGTGGTCAGGCCTTCTTGATCGTTGTTGGCGGTTCGTTGGCTGGACCAGACCTCGAGATCCGGCAGCCTGTGTGAAGAAGTGGCATAGATCGTCACCATAGAGGGTCGGCCCACGAGTCGGCGCAGTACGACCGCAGGGCATCCGGCGGTGCTCTCTCAATGCGGTAGGGCCGGTTCAAAACCGGTCGAGGCTACTGAAGAAGTAGCAGATCACAGGCCCGGCCACCACTCGCGGTGGCTAGGCCTTGATCATTTGTCATCAGCCTGTCATCGAGTTGCACCGTCACCGGTCGGCAGAGGATGCCACCAGAAGGTGGCAGATGTCACCGGTGCCAAACGTGTTAAGACCAACGTCACCACCTGGACCTACGACGCCGCCGGCAACACCGCCACCCAAGACGGCACAGGTGGCAAA
The DNA here is from genome assembly GCA_035946955.1 of Streptosporangiaceae bacterium. Lineage (GTDB taxonomy): Bacteria > Actinomycetota > Actinomycetes > Streptosporangiales > Streptosporangiaceae > DASYYE01. Next base: position 10,162 of record DASYYE010000363.1, read on the forward strand.
GAAACCCTGGGCTGGTCCGACGACGGGAAACTCGCGTCGCGGGAGCACCGGTGCTTTCGCCGTGCGGTTGCGGCGTGGCAGCCGCCATTGGCGGGGAGGTGGTAGTTGGTCCGGATGGATGCGGGGGGACTACGGTGTGTGGTGACATGTGGTGTCTTCTGCCGCTAGGAGTGCCTTCCCCGTGACTAGTGAACAGCCCTCTTCCGGGCAGCCGCCCTCGCCCGTGATCAACACGAGCGTGCCCCACTCGGCGCGGATATGGAACTACTGGCTGGGTGGCAAGGACTTCTACCCGGTGGACCGCCAGGTCGGCGACCAGATCGCTGGGATGTACCCGGGCATCTTCCCGCTGGCCCGCGCCGACAGAGCGTTTTTGGGAAGGGCTGTCCACTACCTGGCCGGTGAGGCGGGCGTCCGGCAGTTCCTCGACATTGGGACGGGGTTGCCGACCGCGGACAACACCCATCAGGTCGCCCAGCGTGTGGCGCCGGAGTCGAAGGTCGTCTATGTCGACAACGACCCGCTGGTGCTGGTCCATGCCAGAGCCCTGCTGACCAGCTCAGCTCAGGGCAAGACCGACTACATCGAGGCCGATGTGCACGATCCTGAGACGATCTTGCGCGGGGCCGGGCAGACACTGGACCTCACCCAGCCGGTGGCACTGATGTTGCTGGGCGTCTTGAACTTCGTCCTCGGCGACGATGAGGGGTACACGATCGTGAGACGGCTGATGGATGCGCTCCCGTCGGGGAGCTATCTCGCGGTCACCCACCCCACCAGTGAAATCGACGCCGAGCGGTACCTGCCCACCGTGGACCACTGGAACAAGTACGGCGAGCCGAAGATGCGCACCCGTACCCGGGCAGAGATCGCATGCTTCTTCGACGGCCTGGAGTTGCTGGACCCCGGCGTAGTGATGTTCATGGAATGGCGTCCCGAAACCATCGACATCGGCGAGCTTCCCCAGCTGCCAGGGCTCTGCGGGCTCGCCCGAAAGCCGTAGGGCGCCGAGCCGCAGGAGCCCTGCCGCGCGCAGCGCACATTTCGGGCGGGCCCACGCCCGCCGCGCGACCTCACCCAGCGGGCGTATGACTGGCTGCGCGGCACCGGAGCAGGCCTGGCCGTGCCAGGCGAACGTATCCGCTGACGCCGACACCACCTACCGTGACATCAAAACGCTCGCGAGCCGCCGATCTGGACGGCGATCTTGTCTGACCATAGGGCTGCTGACGCTGCGCCAAGTTGGGTGATCTGCGCTGGCCGGCATGTCAGGGCAGGGCTGGCGAGCTCCTCTTGGCGCACCCGGTGCCGGTCAGCTGGTGAGAGCTCGCCGGGGGTGGCGATCCCTCCTGGTCTGGCGGTGTTTGTGCCATGCAGGCTGGGGCGCGCAGGTGGTACCGCGCAGCTGCGCGCCTATCGAGGGCAGGGCGGTGGATGCATCATCGGGGCATGGACCAGGACCACAACTGGAAGCAGCAACTCCCGTATCCGTATAACCAGGATCTGTCGGGTGTCTTGCGGCATCTGAACAGGCGTACCCCGTTCAGCCGCGCGAAGCTTGCCAATGACCCGGCGACGGCGGGGTACCTGGCTGCCGCCTTGCGCTTGGTCCAGCGGCATATTGGGCCGGGGGCAACGCGTGAGCTGGCCGATCCCGATGACGCCAACTCGGTCGACCGCCCGTTGCTGCGGTTCCTGTCTCAGCGTGAGGTCGTCGCGGCGGTGGCCGGCAATCCGGACCCGTTCCCGCGCCGGGGCAGTGTGGCGGCGCTGCGGTCGACTTGGCGGTCACAGTCAGACTTCATAGCTGATGTGCTGGCCTTCGCGTTGTGGCCCGGGCACCTTCCCGCCGAATATTACGGTGCTGTTGCCGACTGGGCGGAGAGGCTCCTCGATGGTCCTGATTTCACCGATGCCGTTCATGGGCTGGCTTATTTCGAGATGAGCACGGTCCTGCGGATGCCCGCGCTCCGGTTTAAGTGGGTGGCGATGGCCGAGGCAGAGGGTGACAGCACCATCAGGGCTGCCCTGCCGAGGATCTACAGTAGCCCGCTCGATCTCTATAAGCAGCTCTATGGCGCCGTCGTGAACGCTCGGGGCCTGAAACTGCGGCCAGGTGTCACCCAGGATGATCTCGCGAACATTCTGGTAGCGCTCTCCGATGGGCTGATGACCCGTGCCGTGTGTGACCCCGGAGCCGGTGTCATCGACCATGAGCAGGGCACTTCCTTGCTGGGGAAAGCGGCTCTCGCCATTATTTTCGGCTGCCTGGAACGCAGAGAACACGCTGAGAACCTGACGCTCGAGCAAGCCGTGCATGCCTTGATATACGACCGCCCAGGAGCGGGAGGGGACGTTCAGTAAATTACTGCCGGGATCGCGGGTCGCCTTATCGAGACCATCTGGAAACGCGTCACCGGGCGCGCCAGGCAAAGAATCGCATTGGCAGCATCAATGTTCAGTTCCATCGAAAGCGAGGTATCCCATGTCTAACCGCAAGTGTGTCCTGCTGGCCGGGGTGCTGGCCGCCGTGCTCGCCGGGACCGGGGGGCTTGTCCCGGCAGCCAGCTCCGTTGCCGCTGCTACTGGCCCTGCCGCGTTGACGTGCGGCGCCTGGAGCATCGTGGCCAGCCCGAATGTCGGCTCCGCTGACAACACGCTCAATGGCGTGGCCACCGTTTCGGCCAAGAACGCCTGGGCGGTCGGGTCGTCGACCAACACGGTCACCTCGGTCGCCAGTACCCTGACCGAGCACTGGAACGGCACCCGGTGGCGCATCGTGCCCAGCCCCAACGCCGGGTCGGCGCAGAACCTGCTCCAGGCGGTGGCAGTGATCCCGCACACCAATCAACTGTGGGCGGTCGGGTACTTCATCAGTGGCGGCGGGCCGCTGCAGACCCTGGCCGAGCGGTGGGACGGAACCGACTGGGACGTGGTGCCCAGCCCCAATGTGGGCACCGGCAGCAACAGCCTCGGGGCGGTGGTGGCCCTGTCCGCAACTGACGCGTGGGCGGTGGGGGCCAGCAGCGAAACCCCGAGCAGCAGCCAGGCGCTGATCGAGCACTGGGACGGAACCACGTGGAGCGTGGTTTCCAGCCCCACGCTCACCGGCAACGTGAACCTGGCCGGACTCACGGCGGTGCGGAGCACCAGCCAACTGTGGGCCAGCGGCGGCACCGGCAACGCCACGCTGACCGAGCACTTCGACGGCACCAGCTGGAGCGTGGTGCCCAGCCCCAACGCGCCCGGCTCGACGGGCGGCGACTTCCTCTACGGAACCCGGGCGGTCGCGGCCAGCAATGTATGGGCGGTTGGGTCCACCGGGTCAGGGGGCAACCCGGTGCTGACTCTCACCGAGCACTGGGACGGGACCAGTTGGAGCGTGATCCCCAGCCCGAACCCCAGCGCCGTCGGAAACGTCCTGTTCGCAGTGGCACCGATTCCAGGCACGACCCAGGTGTGGGCTGTGGGGGAGGAAGGCTCCGCAAACCCGGGCCCCTTCCAGACGCTCGTCGAGCGCTGGGACGGGACCAGCTGGAGCGTGGTCACCAGCCCCGACCCCTCGCCCGATGAGAACCTGCTGCGCTCGGTCGCCACCCGTAGTACCGAGGCTTGGGCGGTGGGCAGCTCGACAACCACGGCCGGGGCCACCAACACGCTGATCGAGCACTTCTGCTAGCCGAGCCACACCAGGCACGGCTAAAGACGAGGGAAGAGGCGTCCCGGGCGGGGAGACCGCCCGGGACGCCCAGCCCTCCCCCTCAGCAGCCCGGCACCCCCCGAGTCTCTCTGCCGTTCCAGGAATCTGGAACCACGGGAGCTGCAGCCTGGTGGTCCCGTCGCCTGTGAACGCTCACAACCAGACGGCGCACTGTTCAGCGGTCATGAGCATTTCGAGCATCCACGGACAGGCCACCTCGCCACTCGAAACTGCAATTCAGTGAAGATGTTCAGAACTGCCTGACCACCGCACTGGCTGACAGACGGCCAGATTCGGCATCAATATGGGGCGAGGTGGTCGCGGAATGGCCACGCATGCCTCACCCGAAGAGTTACCTTGTGCTGCCGGGAGCACGGTCGGTTGGCGCCTCGAGGGCCTGCCGCGCCGAAGCCCCAGCCCGGCACACGGCGCCCACAGTGCGGGCCGGTTACCGTCGCACAGCACGGGCGGCCCGGCGGTCCAGCCGCTAGGAGGGCAGGTCCGCTGCGAAGAACAGCCCGACCAGGGTGCCGCCGGGCCGGGTCACCACCACCCGGGTCACCTCAGCATGGCTCATCCGGTGCGCCAGCGCGGCGGCATCCTCGCTGGGCCGCACCGTGGACACACCGAACCGCATCACCGTCCCCACCCCAGCCTCCCCGGCGACAGACGCCGCGCCCGATTCCGGTCGGCATAACGACCTCCAATCCCAGATCTGCCACTCCGTCCATGCGGTGCCCAGTCAGGCACGAGGTGCCGTCCGTCGGCCGGGAGCCGCGTAGTCTCGGATCGGCCCCGGGAGCAGGGCAGCCCGCCTGCAAGCCCGGCGGGCTGAGGGACCGGGCCGTTCCGGGCATCTTGCGACCCGCCCTGGCCGTCGGCAGCGTATGGAGGTCCGCGGTGAGAGCCGCCGTCTACACCAGGTACGGCCCACCCGAAGCAGTGGTGGAGGTCCGCGATGCCGAGAAGCCGGTGCCCGGTGAGAACGAGGTGGTGATCGCGGTTGAGGCGGCTGCTGTCAACCCCCTCGATGCGGTGACAGAAGGCCGCCCCTGGACCTTGCGCATCATGACCGGGCTGCGCAGGCCCAAGGTCACGCGGCTGGGGGTTGACGTGGCCGGCCTGGTGGAGGCGGCAGGGGCAGAGGTAACGGGCGTAGGGCCGGGCGAGCGTGTGTTCGGCTGGTGTGTCGATGACGTCTCCGGCGCCGCTGTCTGGGTCCACAGCCGGGGCGCCTTCGCCGAGTACGCCTGCGTCCCCGCGGCGATGGTGACAGCCAAGCCTGACAACGTCACACCGGCACAGGCAGCCGCGGCGCCCGTGGCGGCAGTCACTGCACTGCAGGGCCTGCGCGACAGGGGAGGGGTTCAGCAGGGGCAGACGGTGCTGGTCAACGGCGCGGCCGGGGGTGTGGGGACATTCGCCGTGCAGATTGCCAAGTGGCTCGGCGCGCAGGTGACCGCCGTGTGCAGCACCGCAAACGTGGACATGGTCCGCTCCATCGGAGCCGACCATGTCATTGACTACACGCTGTCGGACTTCACCAGCAGCAAACACCACTACGACGTCATCATCGACTGCATAGGCAACCACCCACTGTCAGCATGCAGGCGCGTCCTCGCCGCGCGCGGCACGTATGTGGCGGTGGGCGGGCCATCCAGCCGGTGGGTGGCGGGCCTGCTGGCCCGCCCCATCGCCATCATGGTCTTGTCACCCTTTGTCAGGCAGAAGCTGGTCACGTTCGTGGCGAGCCCCTCGCCCGAAGACCTGGCCACCATCCGCGACCTCATGGCAGCCGGGAAGGTGACACCTGTCATAGACCGGTGTTACGGCCTGGACGAGGTTTCCGAAGCCATGCGCTACCAGCAGGCAAAGCACGCCCGCGGGAAAGTAGTCATACAGACGCAAAGCAGCCAGAACTGACAATAGGCCCGGCGCAAGGTCTAGGCACCATTCCCGGAACAGGGTCTCAAGGTGATCGGGGCGCTGTCACGCGGACCGGCTGACCGGCTCGTCGCTGTGTGGGGAAAGCAAGCCTCCGTATATTCGCTCCTCGCTTCCGGCTGGTGGGGTCGGCTGTGGCGTGCGATGGTCAGGGCACGACGGGTGAAAGAAGGGGATCAGGGGATGCTGGAGGCGCTGATGGCGCTGGCGGCGCTGGCCGGCAACACGGTCGTCGCGGCGGCGACCACGGATGCCTGGGAGGCTTACCGATGCGGGTTCGCCCGGCTGCTGGGCCGCGGCGACGCCAAGAAGGCCGAGCTGGTGGAGCAGCGGCTGGCGGAGACCCACAAGCAGCTCACCACGGCGGAGGGCGTGGATCTGGAGCGGGCCCGCGCCGTAGCCGAGACGCAGTGGACGACACGCCTGGCCGATCTGTTGGAGGAGAATCCTGGCGTGGAGGCGGAACTGCGGTCGCTGGTGGAGGAGGTCCGGGCCCAGTTGCCGGCCGGGGTGGTATCCGCGGCTGATCATTCAGTTGCGGCCGGGCGTGATGTGAATATCTCGGCTTCGGAGGGCGGCCTCGCAGCGGCGGTCATTCACGGGGATGTGGCGCCGCCGGGCCCTATGCGGCCGGGCCCGGCGGGCGGCTAGCCGGGCCCGCGTTCGGGGTTGTTGAGGCCGGGGCGGTTGTCGCCGTCCAGGGCGGGGTGGCCGCAGGCCAGGTGCGGCTGCCGCATCAGCGGGCCACGGCGGGGCAGCCGGTGCGGCTGGCACCCCGGCCGCCGGCCCTGGTCGGCCGGGAGGGGCTGCTAAAAGAACTGGATGCCCGGCTGGCCGGAGGTGCTGGTTCAGGTCCGCAGGTGGCGGCCTTGTGCGGGCTGGGCGGTGCTGGGAAGACCAGCGTAGCGGTGGAGTATGCCTACCGGCACCTGGCGGAGGCGGGGGTGGTATGGCAGTTCCCCACCCAGGATCCCACTGTACTGGTGGCTGAGTTCGGTGAGCTGGCCGCCCAGCTTGGCGCCCGGGATCTGGGGGATACCCGGGGCCCGGTGGCGTCGGTGCACGCGGTGCTGGCCAGGTTGGCGGCGGGGTGGCTGCTGATCTTCGACAACGCGCCGGACCCTGCGTCGCTTGCGGCGTTCCTGCCCCCTGCCGGGCCCGGGCAGGTACTGATCACCAGCCAGAACCCGAACTGGCCCGGCCAGGTGCTGGAAGTGCCGGTGCTGGACATCGATGTCGCGGCGGGGTTCCTGGTCACCCGTACTGGTGACCCGGATCGGCAAGCCGCTGAGGAACTAGCGCTTGAGTTTGGAGGGCTGCCGCTGGCGCTGGCGCAGGCGGCCGCGTACGTCCAGGCCAGCGGGGGCAGCCTGGCCGGTTACCTGACATTGTTCCGGCAACGTCGCGCGGACGTGCTGGGCCGTGGCGAGCCGATCGGGTACCGCGAGACGGTGGCCACCACCTGGAGGCTGGCGTTTGAGAACGTGCGGCAAGCCGCGCCCGGCGCGGTAGGGCTGCTGCGGCTGCTGGCGTTCTGCGCGCCCGAGGCGATCCCGCAGGGCCTGCTGCTGCAGCCCCGGCGGGGGCTGGCCGGGCGGCTCGGTGGGGGGGGGCGCCGGTGCTGACGCCGCTGCTGGAGGACCCGCTGGTGGCCGGTGACGCGATCGCGGCTTTGCGCCGGTATTCGCTGGTCACCCCCGCCGCCGACGGATCGGTATCGGTGCACCGGCTGGTGCAGGCCGTCACCGTCGATCAGATGCCCGCGAACCTGGTCAGCCAATGGCGGCTGGCCACCGCGGCGCTCATCGAGGCCGCCCTTCCCGCAGAACCATGGATCGTGGGAACGTGGCCGGTCTATGCCATGCTGCTGCCACACGTCCAGGTGGCCGCCCCTGCCGACAGCGCAGCAGCCGCCGCGATCGCCGAGTATCTCGGGAACTACCCCGTAGCCCGGGAAAGCATGGCAAGAGTGCTTGAGGCGCGCCAGCGCACATACGCCCCCGACCACCCGGACACACTGACCGCCCGCGGCGGCCTCGCCCGCTGGACCGGCGAGGGCGGGGACCCGGCCTGGGCCCGCGACCAGTACGCCGCCCTGCTGCCCGTCCAGGAGCAGATCCTGGGCGCCGAGCACCCAGAAACCCTAATCACCCGCGCCAACCTCGCCAGCTACACCGGAGCGGCGGGGGACGCAGCCGGGGCCCGCGACCAGTACGCCGCGCTGCTGCCCATCCGCGAGCGGGTGTCTGGGCCCGACCACCCGGGCACTCTGGCCGCTCGCGAAAACCTCGCCCACTGGACCAAGCAGGCGGAGCGCGGACCTGAGCAAGCGTGAAGTATCTACCGCTAGTTGTCCCGGAGCAGGCCGACGGCAGTGCGCTGACTTGCGTGCGTTAACCGGAGACCGTCAAACCCCACCCGCCGGGCTTTTCGTGGTCTTATGCTGTGCCATCCCGGGGGCCCTCTCGGAACGCGGCCACGCAGAGCCAAGCCGAACGGAACCCTCGGCTTTGGGAGGCACGCGGACCTTGCCACCCGAACTGGAAGATATGCGCGCACACGATGACGCATTGTAGCTAACAGGGGCGGTGCCGGTATGAACGCGGACGGCAGCGGGGTTCCGACCTGGCCCGAATCCACTTCGACGATCTCTCCCTGCAGGGGCGCCAGGATGTTCAGCAGCTCCTCCTGCTCAGCCTTCCCGACCTTGAAGTCGTCCAGAACCGCGACGACGTCTTCCACGAAGGCCTGGAACTCGCCGTTCGTCACGCTCATGTCGTGATGCGCCTCCGTCATGTCGCGCCCGGTGTAAACGCACGGCCCACCGGTCGCCTGACAGAACAGGTCAACGAACTCTTTGATCACCCGGTCTACGTTGGTCCGGGCGAACTTCCGGTCGATGCGGTCGTCCTTCATCTGGCGATCTACAATGGCGCGGACGACTGCCGTGATGGCATCGGTTCCGCCCAGGCGCTCATACAAGGAACCATCCACCGTTCCACCTCCTCTGCGCGCGCCGCCACGGTCCGGCGGCGTCCCACTTCGCACACCCCTAACCCGCATCGCCCACCGTCAAACCGTGCAGTCCGGCGGCACCTGAGCCCTCCTGCCACGACCGCGCGGCGGAGTAAGCGAGCAGCACCCGCAGCCGCGTCCACCAGCCAGAGCCGGACACTGTGGCCTGGCGTATCGTCGGCTGGCGGGGGGCTTGGCAAGTTCAGGGCGGCGGGTGGCCGAACAGGGGCTCGGCGTCGCTGCCGCCAAAGCAGGAAGGCAAAGCGCTCCAGGCCTTGATGCAGCTGCTCGATGCCGTATGCGGGACGGCCGACGAACTGTTGAGGGAAGCGCCAGACGGCCGGGGTCGCGAGCTAGCCAGCCGCTGAGGAATTGCAGCATTCCGCCGAGCTCGGCTGCCGCCGGTCAGCGACGCCTGCAACGGAATGCCGTGCGCTTCGGTGATCAGGTGATGTTTCGAGCCAGTTCGGGCACGGTCGACCGGGCTCGGCCCGGTTTTGGGCCGCCCTCCATGGCCCGCAGGTGTGAGCCGTCGATCACCGTCCGCGACCAGCCCAGCGCGCCCGCCGCGTGCAGCTCGGCCAGCAGATTCTCGTGCAGCCGTAGCCAAGCTCGGCCTTCCCGGCAGCAGCCGGAGAACGCTGGGGGCTTACCTACACCACAGCCAAGGTTCGGCACCCAGTTGATGGTGGCTCCGCGCACTCTCATAGCCGCGATGACCGCGTTGGTGGCAGGAGTCATGATCGGGGCCGGTAGCCGCGGGCGAGAGAGTTGTCGCGGCGGAGGGCGTCGGGCAGTCGGTAGCGGCCTGCCATGCGGCGGACTAGGTCTGCGGCCTTGTGGCGGGGCATCCCGGCAGTCGTGACATACAGCGGCCGGGTGGAACTTCCCTGCGCACTACCAGTACGGCGTGGGTCGCCGTGCGGAAGCCTGACTTGGCTACGCCGATGACCGGCACCCCAAACTCTGCATGGACATGCGCGCCCAGGCCGGGACGGCCGCCAGGGTCCAGGTCGGCATAGCCGTCGACGATTAGCAGCCTCATGCCGTCCATGCCGTCCATGCCGTCCATGACCCGAGTGCAGTGGCGGCAGTTCGCGCAGGTAGAACTGGCCAGGCTGGTAGGACGGCACCTCGGCCACCTGTCCAGTCTGGTCGGCCAGCAGATGGCAGAAGGCGGCATCGGCAGCCACGACAGCGGCCGCCCGGGCCCCGCCGCAGGGCAGGACCTCGTCGACCACCTCTACACCCCCATCATCACGATCGGCGACCCCCTCTTCGACTTCACAGACTCCGGCGCCGGGCCGGTACCGGGTGGCTGCGACTTCTCCACCCAGGGCACCAACATCGGCTGGGCGTCCCAGGGCCTCTTTTCACCGGCTTGCCTGTTCGTCGGTGTGGATAAGGTGGAGGTCGCGTGCGGCGGAGCGTGCCCCGACGGCAACTCGTTCCTGTTCGGGCTGCCCGGGGACCTGTGGATCCACTCTTGGGTCAAGAACTCCCCCCTCACGGTCGCCAGCGTCATGCAGTACGTGACCAGCTAGCCATCTTGAGAAATCTTGAAACCCGCAGGCTCTGGTTTTCTGCGCTCTTAGCGTTCCGCGCTCAGCTCCCCAGGCGAACTAGCGCCGCGCCAGAGACGAGCGCGTCGCGCCGGGCGTTGCGGGCGGGTCGGCCGTTCCGGGTGAGCGACCTGCGCCGACAAGGATGATTTCCGGTCGGCCTGTTATCTCCGGCGGGTCGCCGGCCAAGGCTCCTGTGCAGAGGGACACACAGCAGAACAGCAGAGAGGCCGGATATGACGGACGATGCGGCTGAGCGTTTCGAGTTGCTCTACCGCCAGCACCGCCACGCGGTCCTTCGTTACACGCTGGCTCGCGTAGATCCCGAGAGCGCGAAGGACGCCACCGCGGAGACCTTCCTCATCGCCTGGCGGCGGCTGTCTGACGTGCCTGATGAGCCGGTGCCCTGGCTGTTCGCCGTCGCCAGGAAGGTGATCGCGGGCCAGTTGCGCTCCCATTCCCGG
>DASYYE010000364.1:0-7814 GCA_035946955.1 Streptosporangiaceae bacterium
CTCGGTGATCACTATGACGCTCGGTGATGACGGCGAGCTGCTCCGCACCGCAGCGGGCCGGTTCGGCGGGCTGGTCATCGCGGCGATGGGCGCCGGGCACGTACCCGCCAGCGTCGCCCCCCTCCTCGGCACACTCGCGAAACAGATCCCTGTCGTCTTGGCCTCCCGCACCGGTGCCGGGCCGGTGCTCGCCGCAACCTACGGGTTCCCCGGGTCCGAAACCGACCTGCTCAGCCGCGGCCTCATCAGCGCCGGCTTCCTGGATCCACTCAAAGCCCGGCTACTGCTGCACCTCCTACTCGCCAGGGGAGCGGACCGCGAGCAGATCACCGCCACGTTCGGCGCGTTCACCGACCACTAAGGCGGCCCGCGCTGATCCCGTCACGTCCGCCAGAAGGGAACCCATACTCGTTGCATGCGCATGAACTGACGACCAGCCGCACCTTCGGACTCAGGCTCGACCCCGGCGAAAGCTTCTTCCCCACCCTGGAAGCCTTCTGCCGCGACCACGGCATCCGCTGCGGCTATATACCGATGTTCCTGGCGGCGTTCGCCGAAGCCGACATCGTCGGCACGTGCGACAAGCTGGAAGACGCCGCGGCACCGGTCTGGTCGAAAGTCCACCTCACCAACGCCGAGGCCCTGGGCTGCGGCACCATCGCCAGCGACCAGGACACCGGCGAGTTCCTCCCCCATATCCACACCACACTCGGCCTCAAAGAGCGCGCCGCCACCGGCTACACCAGCCACCTGCTCGCCGCCCGCACCCAGTTCCTCGTCGAGATGATCCTCGTCGAGGTCACCGGGCCTAACATGACGCGGCCCTCCGACCCCGGCCTTTACAACGTCCCCCGCCTCACCTTCACACCAGCAACGCGGTAGCCCAACAACCAGCGCGCAACCAGCAGCCCTAGCCTCACGCACAACGGCCAACGGGAACCGCCATCACTGCCCCGTTCGACCACCGCACTGGAAGAATGCCTAGCTGGCCCGGTCCAGGGCCAGCGCAAGCGCCCTTCCGCAGTTCCGCCAGCTGGGGAGCCTGCCAGGAACAGGCACACGGCGGCAAGGAAGCACCCCCGGTATCGGAGGAACCATGTGGGACGACGTTAAGCGCTTGCACGAGTTCCACGGTGACATGCCTGCGGAGATACGCATCCTCAAGCTCACCGAGGAGGTCGGGGAAGCCGCCCAGGCCCTGATCGGGATGCGTGGGCAGTCCCGCAAGGGCGTATGGCGCACCCGCGATGACCTCTTGGATGAACTCGCCGACGTCATCATCACCGCAGCCGTAACGATGAGCGCCATAACTGACAGCGGAACCGACCAAGCCCGCAACCACTTCGAACGGCGGTTGGAGACTGTTATTGCCCGGGCAGGGCTATGACCGCCGTGGCAGCTAGGCGTGCACGGCCACGGTCCGGCAGGCGACTCAGCTGGATAGGGGCCTGCCAGCCGCCACGGGCGGCTCGTGGGCGGTCAAGGAGAAGAGATCTAAATCTGCGGTCCGCAGCTAGGACTGCTCCTTGTGGATGACGGCGACGGCGGTGGCGAGCAGGACACCGTCGTCGAGGTGCCCAGTGTCGTGGGCGTGGGCGGCGTCGTGGACGCGGTCGGCGAGGTTGGCACCGGCCCAGGCTCTCGCGTACTCGCAGGCGAGCGAACTGACGGCTGGGTCGGTGCGCAGGTGAGTGCCCAGGTAGTCAGCGGCCGTGTGCAGGAACTCGCTCAGCAGGGCGGCGTCGCTGCCCGCAGCCGGCTGGCCTGAGGCCAAAGCGGCGGCCAGTGAGGCGCCGTAACCGGGGTCGTCGTCGGCCATGGTCAGGGTGATGCCGGTCAGGGCTTGTTGCAGTTTGCGGGTCTCGGCCTGGTGGTCGATGGTGGTGCCGGGCTGGTGGAGGCTGAGGTAGCGGGCGACGGTCTCGTCCCATTCGGCCTGGTCGGCTTGGGTGGCGAAGGTGCCGTCGGGGCGGGGGAGCAGGCCGTCGGTGTGCTGGTAGGCGTAGACCCATGCTGGGCAGACCCCGGCCGATTCCAGCATTCCTACGGTGGCGGTCTCCACAGCGGGCAGGGACATCGGCTGTGGCTGGTCGGCGTTGGGGTCGAAGAACACCGGGTCGCTGAGGCCGGGTGGCCGGCCGAACTTCTCCTCGAACCGGCGGAACTGGGCCTCCAGCATCGCCTTCTGATCCTGGTCGAGCCGGAGCACTTTGCTGTCGCGGGTGTTGACCTGGTCGTAGCCGAGTTCGAACGCCAGGTCGACCAGCGCGGTGCCCGGCCAGCTGTGCCAGCGCCGGTCGGCCGCCGGCACCGGCTCGGTGAACGCCGCGATGGCGAACAGGTGACCCAGCACGGTGTCGGGGTCAAGGCCGCGGCCGGGTGCGGTCAGCAGGATGTCGGTGATGGGGACCAGTGGGGAGTCCTCGGCCAGGCCCAGCGCCCACGCCACCGCCCGGTCCGCGGCCTCGTCCAGTTCCTCGTCGTCATTGGCTGCCAGCCCGAGGTACAAGGCGGGCAGCAGCACCATCGGCTCCGCGTGGACGTCCAGCCCGGAGGCGGCGAGCAGGTGCAGCCCTTCCCGCAGCGCGTCGCACGCCGTGCCGTCATGGGGCAGGCCGACCTGGGGGGCTGCCCACAGCCGGGCCACCCACCCGGCGGCATCCCGGGGCGCGGGGGGCAGCACAGCGTCTGCCGTGGGGCCGCCGAGGGCAACCCGGGAACCGGCCAGCGCGGTGGCGGGCAGCAGGCCGCGGGGCAGCTTGCGCTGGTCCAGTCCGGCTGCTTCGAGCCGCCCGGCGACCAGCAGCATCAGGTCGCCCTCATCGACGGGCAGGTCATGGTCGTCGCTGGCGGCCAGCACTTCCCGGATGAACCGCTCGATGCCGGTCCACTGGACGGTGCCGCGGAGCAGCCGCAGCCACGCCGAGCGGGCGTTGGCGAACTCGTAGCCGTCGCGGAACTCCTGCGGCCACACCGTACCCAGAAACAGCGTGTCGATCGGGTCCAGCTCGTGGTACCAGTCCGGCCCGTCCCCCTCTTGCTGGGCCATGCCCAGCGCGGCATAGCCCAGCGCGTACGCCCCGGCCAGGCTGACCTTGCCCGGCGGGTTCGACTGCACCAGCCGCGTCAGCGCGGTCTCCGCAGCGCTGCGCGGGTCGCTGCCACCTCTTCGCGCAGGCGGGGTGCGGCTGGCGCGCCCGGCCCCTGGGCCGGGCTGGTGTTGGCGGCGGCGCCGCGCGGCTTTGCCCACAGCGATGCTCATCCCACTGCCCGAACCCGAGGCTACCGGCAGTATCCGCCCCGACACGGGCGACACGGGCGGACCGCTGATGGGCACAGGACACAACACCACACGAGCCCACCCGTGCGCCGCCCAAGAGCCGGGGCGGCCACGTACCTCACGCATACCTCCGATGGACCTCTCACATACCGGTCGGCCATGGGCGACGGTGGCGCGAGCTGATTCTCGAATCCGCTGGACAGTGCCTCAGCGCCAGCCAGAGCCGCCACGGGACACCGCCCGCCGGTAGTGCAAGCCTCCCACCTGCGCTTTTCCGGTAGCTGTCACGCTGTGTACGACCATCGGAAGGGTCTCAGCGGGCGCACCGGACCGGGGCGGACGACTAGGTCGCGGCTGACGAGCAAACGTCGACCAACCATGGCCCCGACACCGCCATCTCGGCAGGCAAAGGAATAACAAAACACCAGGTCAGGGCGGGTGCGCCGCCAGGGACTTGAACCCCGAACCCGCGGATTAAGAGTCCGCTGCTCTGCCAATTGAGCTAGCGGCGCTGGGTGAATCGAGTGCGATGTTAACAGTACCGGCCGCGTAGACGGTAACTGGCCAAGCAGGTACCTCGACGCGTCACCGCGCAACACCCCCTCACCCGTACCAGCCCTCACCCACCAGCCTGACCAGGCCATGTCTGACCCAGGCGTTCGGTTCGGGCATGCTTGTCCCATGCCCGAAAAGCCTCTAGCGTGCGAAACCCTGCCACGGCCCCGGCGGTCAGACGGTCAATACCGGGTCTGCCTGGTCTGCCTCGGGAACATCTGCCGTTCGCCTATGGCCGAGGTCATCATGCGCCGTGCCCTGGCGGACGCTGGGCTCGCGGAGGCCGTTGCCATCGAGAGCGCCGGGACCGGCGACTGGCATGTGGGGGAGCAGATGTTCCGGCCCGCATGGGCTGAGCTGGCAAAACGCGGCTACGACGGGTCGCGCCACCGTGGCCGCCAGATCCAGCGGGAGTGGCTCACCGGGTATGACCTGATCCTCGCCATGGACCGGGCCAACCTCGCTGACCTGCTCCGCATCGCCCCCGACCGGGAGAGCGCCAGCCGTGTCCGGCTGCTGCGTTCCTTCGACCCGGAACTGCAACCCGATGACCTCTGGAAGGCCGAGGTGCCTGACCCGTTCGGCGGTGACGCGGCGGCCTACCAGCTCACGTTCGACCTGGTGCTGGCGGCGGTCAACGGCCTCACCCAGTGCCTGGCCCAGTTCCTGGACGTGCCCGCCCCGCAGCCGTGACCGGCACTGTCAGTCTCCGGCTGGCGGAGCTGACCGGCGCTGGCGTCGGTGCGGTCCGCCCACTCGGCGGCCACCACGGCGCGCGTCACTACCACGTGACCCTGGCCGACGGCCGGGAGGTGTTCGTCAAGGCGGCGGGCGCGTCGGCCGCCGCGCTGCGCGCGGAAGCCCACGGCCTGCGGTGGCTGGGGGAGGCACGCGCGGTCCCCGTCCCCGATGTCGTGGCCTGTGATGATGAGCTGCTCGTCGTCTCCTGGGTGCGGACAGCCGCCCCGGACGTAGGTTCCGCCCAAACATTTGGGCGTGACCTGGCCAGACTGCACACCACGGGCGCCCGGGCGTTCGGAGCGCCGTGGGAGGGTTTCATCGCGAGCCTGCCCCTGCCCAATGACCCGGGCGTGTCGTGGCCGGACTGGTACGCGGCCCAGCGTGTCGTGCCCTACCTGCGGATGGCAGTGGATTCGGGGGAACTGAGCGGGGCGGACGCCGTGCTGGTGGAGTCCGCCCTGGCCCGGGCCGGTGCGCTGGCGGGCCCCGCCGAGCTGCCCAGCCGCATCCACGGCGACTGCTGGTCAGGGAATGTGCTGTGGTCAGGGGGACGCGGCTGGCTGATCGACCCGGCTGCGCACGGCGGGCACCGCGAGACCGACCTGGCGATGCTGGCCCTGTTCGGCGCCCCATACCTCGACCAGGTCATCGGCGCCTACCAGGATGTCGCGCCACTGGCGGCCGGCTGGCGTCAGCGGGTGCCGTTGCACCAGCTCCACCCGTTGCTCGTGCACGTATGTCTGTTCGGCAGTTCCTACCGGGAGTCCGTGCTCGGAGCCGCCCGCGCTGTCCTCGCCTGCTAGCGGGACCGGCAGGGTCAGGGCTGGCCCGTTTCCTCCGGCATGTCTTCGAGCGGGTCTTCGTCGTGGCCCTGGGCTTCGGGGGAGAGCGGGAGGGTAATGCGGAACGTGGCGCCCGACCCCGATGAGGTATCCAGGCTGACCGTCCCGTCGTGGGCGCTGACCAGCGCCGCGACAATGGCGAGCCCGAGTCCTGTGCCGCCGGTGCGGCGGTTGCGGGCCTGGTCGCCGCGGTAGAAGCGCTCGAACACGCGCTCGGCCTGTTCCGCACTCAGGCCGGGTCCCCGGTCTGCCACTTCCAGGACCGCGGACGGTCCAGGGACGCTGCCGTTGTGGTATCCGAGGGCGGCGTCGTGCTGCCTGGTGAGCACGCGCACGGTCACTGGCGTGCCTGGCGGCGTATGGGTGAGGGCGTTGCTCATCAGGTTGCCGACCACCTGACGGAGCCGGGGTTCGTCGCCGAGGACGATGGGTGCGGTGCCCGGGTCGACGCTCAGCGTGATATCCCGGTCGGGCGCGACGGTCCCCGCGTCCTGGACCGCGTCGACGGCGAGCGTGACCAGGTCGACAGGGCGGCGCTCGAGGGGGCGTTGCTGGTCCAGCCGGGCGAGCAGGAGCAGGTCTTCGACCAGGCCGCCCATGCGGGCCGACTCCCGCTCCACCCGTTCCATGATCCGGTCGACCTCCGGGCCGGCGAGCCCCCCGGCCTCGCCGCCACGCTGCCGGTAGTACTCGGCATAGCCGCGGACCACGGTCACAGGTGTCCGCAGTTCATGGCTGGCATCGGCGACAAAACGCCGCATCTTTTCCTCGGACGCCCTGGCGGCGGCCTCGGAGCGTGCGGCGGCCCGGAAGGCGGTCTCGATCTGGGTGAGCATCGCGTTCAGGGACCGGCCGAGCCGCCCAACCTCGGTCGCGGGGTCGCGCTCGGGCACGCGCTGAGTCAGGTCGCCGGAGGCGATCTTCCCGGCCGTGGTCTCGATGTCAGCCAGGGGTTGCAGGCTGCTGCGCACGATCGCGATCCCGGCCATGGCCAGCCCGGTCAGCACCACGGCACTCACGATCACATCGATGCGCACCAGCCTGCCCAAGGTGTTGTAGACCCCCGTCAAGTCATAGCCGGTGACGGCCAGCCCGGAAACCGTGATCGGTGCGATGAGTGACTCGGGGGAGCTGACCTGCAGCCGGATGGGGATGGCGAGGACGCGCCACTGACCCGACCCTGACAGGGCAGGTACCGTCGTGGCCTGGCCGGGGTGCTGGGCCAGCCAGCGCAAGGAGGGCACTATCGCCGGCCCGGGAATGGTGCGCTGCGCCCCGACACCGCTGACCGTGCGCCACATCGGCCTTGGGTGGCCGCTCGACCCAGGCACCCAGTCGAGCGCCCACCCGGACGGGCCAGCCGACGGGCAGTTCGGCAACGACCCGGTCAGGCAGCCGATCACCTGGGAGCGCCCAAATCCATCCCCGACAACCACGAGGTTGCCATCGGCCTGGCCCAGCAGGTACGTGCGCAGGAACGAGACCCCTGCCACGCTGATGGCCGCCAGTGCGATGGTGACCAGGGCCAGCACCGCCGTGATGAGCTTGATCCGCAAGGGGACGCGGCCCATCCGCTGCTGGGTGGCCTCCCAGTTCCGGCGGAGCTCACTCCGGACAGCCATGACCGCGCTCCTGGTCAGGAGGGGAGCCTCAGCACGTAGCCGACACCCCGGAGGGTGTGGATGAGCCGTGGCTCGTTGCTGTCCACCTTGCGCCGCAGCACCGACACGTAGGACTCCACGATCCCGGTGTCGCCGCGGAAGTCGTAGTCCCAGACATGGTCGAGGATCTGCACCTTGGACAGCACCCGGTTGGCATTGCCCATGAAGTACCGCAGCAGTTTGAACTCAGTGGGGGACAGGGAGACTGGCTGCCCCGCGCGCCACACTTCGTGGCTGTCCTCGTCGAGTTCCAAGTCGGCGAAGGACAGGCGTGGTGAGGGCTCGGCGCCGTCTCCCCGGGTCCGGCGCAGCACCGCCCGGATGCGGGCGATCACTTCTTCCAGGCTGAACGGCTTGGTCACGTAGTCGTCGCCGCCGAGGGTGAGGCCGCGGATCTTGTCCTCGGTCGCGTCCCGGGCGGTCAGGAAGACCACGGGGATGTGGTCACCGCCACCTCGCAGCCGCCGGACCACATCGAACCCGTCCATGTCCGGCAGCATGATGTCCAGGACCACGAGGTCGGGCCGGTGGCGCTGGGCCAGTTGCACAGCCTGTGTCCCGGCGTCGGCCGTGATCACCTCGAAGCCGGCGTAGCGGAGGCTGGCGGCCAGCAGTTCGAGGATGTTCGGTTCGTCCT
The DNA here is from genome assembly GCA_035946955.1 of Streptosporangiaceae bacterium. Lineage (GTDB taxonomy): Bacteria > Actinomycetota > Actinomycetes > Streptosporangiales > Streptosporangiaceae > DASYYE01. The sequence goes on from DASYYE010000364.1 coordinate 7,717, forward strand.
CGACAACCAGCAGCCGCGCCTCAGGCAGCTTGTGGCCGGCGGCCGCCGGAGTGCTCATGCTGGAGATCATGCCGACTCAACCTGAACGTTCCCTGAAC
>DASYYE010000365.1:0-44253 GCA_035946955.1 Streptosporangiaceae bacterium
CAACCTCGGCGACCTCCTCGGCCTGGCTCCGGGGGGTGAGTACTGGCTCGACCAGAGAACCAGCTCGGTGTGGCCCTTTGGCCAGACCACGAAGATCCTCAACGACGGGTCACTGTCCACCAGCAACCAGGCGGGCTGGTACGACAGCCTGTCCAACCCCGACGCGGCCGGCTCAGCATACTTCGGCGAACCGACCTCCCAGATCGACCTGCTGCGGGCACTGCACCCCAGGGTCGTCACGCTCACCATCGGCGGCAACGACCTGGGTTTCGCCGACATCATCGAAACCTGCATCTTCGAGCCGTGCCGCCAGTGGTTCGCCAACCCCGCCGGCCCAGACCAGATCGACACCAGGCTGGCCAGCCTGGCACCCCTGCTCGAACAAGCCTTCGCCGACGTGAGGGCAGCCGCGGGCACGAGCAACGTCTACGCGGTGACCTACCCCTCCCCGGTCGCCTACGACCCGGGCCAGCCCTCTGAGAGCACCGACTGCACCATGATCTACAACAGCGACCGGCAGTGGCTGAACGCCAAGCTGCCCGAACTCACGAACACCATCATCACTGCGGCCAAACAGGCCGGGATCAAATACATCGACATCAGCACGCTGTTCAGCGGCCACGCCGCGTGCACCCAGAACTCCTACGTGATCAAGCCTGCCGCCCTGTTCCCGCCGACCCCCTGGGACTGCTACACCGTCCCGTGCAGTGACAACTGGTTCCACCCGGACACCTCCGGCTACCAGGCCATGGAGCAGGCCATCGCAGCCAAGATCACTTTCTAAGGCCGTACCCGTCCACCTTCTGGGCCGCCAGCAACCGTAGAAGAGAAAAGGAGCACCCACCATGCCCAAGCACCGGATAGGCGCGGTCTTCACCGCTTTCGCCGCGGTCGCGGCCTGCGCGCTGTGGGCACCCGCCGCCGCCCAGGCGGCCACCACCTCACACATGAGCCTGGCGCACCACCCGCTGGCCTCCTCCGCTGCCGCGCCTGGCCACCGCAGCCCTCCCCGTGACAACTGGTGGCAGTGCTCACCCGGCCTGGGCGGGTACCAATGCGACCACACCGACCCATACCAGACGGGATGCGCCAGCAGCGGGGTGTTCAAGGCCTCGGGCAACGCCTGGCTTGGCAGCGAACACTGGCAGGTCCAGCTCTACTACTCCACCGCATGCGGCACCGTATGGTCACGCCTGCAACTGCTCAGCGGCGCCAACAACTGCTGGGCCTGCCTCCTCCAAGTGCAGCGCTACTACTACGGCTCGAACGACGCCCATTCGGAGGTCGGGTCGGCCGACGGCTCCCTCTACTCGGGCGCCTGGACCGACCAGCTCTACCTCCCCTGCGGAGGCTCGATGACCGGCGCCTCCGATCTGTGGCACTACTGGTACGGCCCCCTCGGTAACTCCAACAGCTGGAACCCAGGCTGCTAAGAGCATGCCTCACGTGGTGAGCTTTCTGAGCTTCTTGCAGCAGGTGATAGCGACACCCAGGGTCAGGAAGGCGAGGAGTGACGGCGTGGCGTTCGTAACGCAGGGTCAACGGCTTTCAGTCCGCCGCCGCCGTCGAGCATCACCCCGCCCATGACATCGACCTGCCACAGCTCCATCGGCGCCCCGCGTTCCCACCGCCGGTACTCCCGCCGCTTCCGCCGCGCCCGCGCCGAGCTGGCCAGGCCCAGCCGGGCCAGCGCCCGCCCGATAGCCGCCCGGCTCGGCAGCGGGTCGAACCCCTCCCGCTCCAGCCGCCAGCGCAGCCGGCCTTCACCCCACCCCGGATGCAGCCCCCGCAACTCCACCAGCCGCACCTCCACCACCGCCGCCACCTGGTGCGGGCACGACGACGGCTTGTGGGAGCGGTCCGCCAGGCCTTCCAGCCCTCCGGCCGCATACCGGCCCAGCCAGCCATGCAGCGCCTGTCTGCTCACCCCCGTCTTCGCCGCCGCCTCGCTGACCGAAAGGCCATCCTCGATGACCGCCAGCACCGTCTGATACCGCTGCCCCGTCACACTGAGCTCCCTGAGCGCCAGCCCCACCCCCTCGGCTCCCACACAGCAGCCGAGACCAGGCAGGGACAACCTGTCAAGGATCAACCGAGACGGTGTCAACCATCAGCCGGGACACCGTCAAACAACAGCTGAGCCTGATACGTCAAGGATCAGCCGAGTACAGACATTCTCATGGTGGGGTGGCTGGGACTCGAACCCAGGACCGGCGGATTATGAGTCCGCTGCTCTAACCGGCTGAGCTACCACCCCGTGCCCGGTCGGGCGCGCCGCCGTGTAGGGTACCGCACCCCCCGGGTGCTATCAGCACTCCCTGCGCTAGCGGGTGCTGAGTTGCATTGCCATCGCGTGCTCCACCAGCGTGATCAGAGTCCGCTTGGTTGAGGAGCGTTCGCGAGCATCACATTCCACGACGGGGACGTTGGGGCTTACCGAGAGCGCTTCATGGACGTCGGCCACCGTGTGGGGGTACCTGCCGTTGAACCCGTTGATGCCCACGATGAACGGCAGGCCAGCCGTTTCAAAGTAGTCCACGGCCGGGAACGAGTCGGCTAGGCGACGTGTGTCGACCAGCACCACGGCACCGATGGCGCCCTGGATCAGGTCATCCCACATGAACCAGAACCGGTGCTGGCCAGGCGTGCCGAACAGGTAGAGGATGAGCCCGGCGTCCAGGGTCACCCTGCCGAAGTCCATAGCCACGGTGGTGGTGGTCTTGTCTGGCGTGTGCTGGAGGTCGTCCACGTCCACGCTCGCTGAGGTCATCACCGCCTCGGTCGTGAGTGGCGTGATCTCCGACACGGACCCAACGAAAGTCGTTTTGCCCACACCGAACCCGCCGGCGACGACGATCTTTACAGACGTCATCGCCGCTTCTGCGGGCTCGTTCCGCAGCGATCTAGAGCTTCCGAAGTCCACTTAGTACCCTTTCGAGCAGGTTGAGGTCCGGGCGACCCTGTGCGTGGTCTAGCTGGTGCACTCGCACCAGCCCCTCAACTGCCATATCCGCGACAAGAACCCTGGCAACGCCCAGGGGCATCCTGAGCACGGCAGAAATTTCGGCGACGGACCGCCAATCGCGGCAAAACCCGAGGATAGCCTGACACTCAGGACTGAGCACAGACAAGTCGCGGGCCTCGTAGTGTGAAGCCGCGACCATTGCCTCGATCTGAAGCTGATACCGCGGTTTGGTACGTCCACCTGTCACCGCGTAGGGCCGGACCAGCGAACGTCCTGGACTGTCCGCCTCTACTGTGTGCTTCCCATTTGAGGACCCATGCCGCCCACTAGCTTGGGGCCAGTCATCCCGGCCGGGCCCGGCCATTAACCTCTCCAGTCACTCCCGCCATCCTCTGACCCATACGCGCTGCGCACTTCCGGTGTGAGGGCACGCCCCACCCGTTCCACGAGCAGCGTCATCTCGTAGGCGACCAGGCCCATATCGCAGTCAACCGAGGCGAGCACTGCGAGGCTCGACCCATCGCTGATAGCCATCACCAAAAGCAGCCCACGCTGCATCTCTACAACTGTCTGAGATACGGGTCCGCCTTCGAACACCCGCGCGGCACCCTGCGTCAGGCTGGTAAGCCCAGAGGTCACCGCTGCCAACTGGTCGACCCGATCGGCAGGGAACCCATTCGAGAACGCAAGCGGCAGACCGTCGGACGAAACGACGATCGCGTGCGCAACGGCTGGGACCCGCTCCACGAAGTTCGTGATCAGCCAGTTCAAGTCCTGGACCGGCCGGGCTAGCGGGCTCACTAACAGTCCTCCTTTCTTCGTGGCCTAAGCATGGCCACATCGATGACGGCGGGGCATTCAAATCGGGAAACTGTCATTGGGAACTTTCTTCCCCTTTTGTCTCACTGCCACGCGCTGCCGCACGGGCCTCTCGGACCCCGCGCTGGAAGCTCGCCAGCCGGTCCCTGGTCTGTGACGCCGAGCGCTGCGGAACAGGGGTACTGGCCGGGGCACTTACACCAACTCCACCTGGTACGAGGTTTGCCTGTGGCACACGCTTGGGGAGCCCGGCCCCGGTCATCCCACCGGACACCGGGTCGTGGGCCACCTCCGCGGCCCGCCATCCCTCATCCGACGGGGACGTCCAGACTGGCTCTTCTTCTTCATCGGCAACGGGAGCCGTGGCCGTGGCACTAGCCGTGGCCGTGGCACTAGCCGTCGCCGCCGCAGTGGTCACGCTGGAGGAGCGGTCGGCACCATGCCTGCCCCGGCGGAACCAGTCGGACTCCACGGACTCAAAGATCGGGAGCCGGTTCTCCTCGCCGGTGGTCGCGGACGGCGGCACGATCACCGAGCGCTGGCCGAGGTCTGCGGTAAGGGAGAGCGACGGTAGCGCGAGGTCGTCCTCGTGCGAAGGGGTCGCCGGGGTGCCGTCCAGGGGCGACATGTCGATGCCGCGAGCTGGGGCCGCCGTCATGGGCGCCCCGAGAACGGAGTCCAGCAACGTGTCCGCGACGGGCGACGTGTCTTCGGCCGCTGGCGGCTGGGCAATGTCGTCTAGGAGACCTGCACCTGCATTGGCCACCGCAGGCTCGTCGTGGCGCTCCACCGACGGCGGGGTGGTCACGGCCGGGAACTGGTCGGTCTCATTCAGCTCGGGCCGCAGTGGCGTGAACTTCGGTGTGCGAGCGGCAGCGACCGCCTCGAACGCGGCGGTGCGGCCACCGCCGGACCCGTCTTCTCCCGGCCAGCCCCGGCCGCCTGGCCCACCAGCGGGCAGCGCGCCCCCTGGCCCGCCACCGGTCAGCGCACCGGGGGTTGGGGTCGCGGGAAACTCGAAACTGCTCAGGTTGGGTGACGCGGGAACGGCATCGTGGCTGATCACCTCATCAGGCAGCCACACGAGCGCAGTCAGCCCGGCCGCCTGTGCGTGCCTGAGCCTGACCCGGACGCCATGCCGGGCCGCCAGCCGGGCGACCACGAACAGGCCCATGCGGCGGGACACCGCCACGTCCACCACAGGCGGGTTGTCCAGCCGCCAGTTGGCATGGGCCATTTCCTCGGCACCCATGCCCACGCCCTGGTCGGAAATGTCGATCAGCACGCCGCCGCTGTTGAGCAGGTGCCCGGACACATTCACCGGAGTTTCGGAGGCAGAGAACGAGGTCGCGTTCTCGACCAGCTCGGCCAGCAGGTGCACCACGTCATTGACCGCGTTGCCACGGACGGAGATACCAGGCTGCACATTGAGCATGACGCGCTCGTACTGCTCGATCTCGGACACGGCGGCGCGGAGCACGTCCACCAGGGGCACCGCCTGCGTCCACCGTCTCGACAGCTCGTGGCCCGCGAGGACCAGCAGGTTCTCCGAGTTGCGGCGCATGCGGGTGGCGAGGTGGTCCATGTGGAACAGGTTGGCCAGCCGCTCCGGGTCCTGCTCGCCCTGTTCCAGGTCGTCGATCAGCCGGATCTGGCGTTCGACCAGCGACTGACTGCGGCGGGAGAGGTTGACGAACATGGCGTTGACGTTGCCGCGCAGTGCCGCCTCGTTCGCCGCCAGCCGGACTGCCTCCCGGTGGACCTGGTCGAAGGCCCGGGCGACTTCACCGATCTCGTCGCTGGAATCGACGTCGATCGGTTCGATTTCGAGCGGGCCGTCCGCACCACCGCCCTCACTCATCCGGCGGACGGTCTCCGGCAGCTGCACACCCGCGATCTCCAGGGCCCGTGCCCGCAGCCGCCGCAGCGGGCCGACCATGGACCGCGCCACCACGATGGTGGCCAGGACCGCCAGACCGAGCACGATCAGGACCGCGAGACCGGTGGTGACCGCCGCGGCGACCGCACTATTACGCAGGCTGGTCGCACGTGCGAGGATCGCCCGGCCGAGGGACTGTTCGGTGACGCCGAACACGTCAACGACCATGTGCGACATGGCCCCGTACCAGTCGTCCGGACTGAAGCTGACGCTGCTCAGGTTGCCGCCGTTCCCCCCAGACAGAACCTGTCCCTCATCCTGTGGCGCCAGGTCCGCGACGACACCACCGCTGCTGTTGAGGAACTGGATCTGGCCGGTGGTCGCGGCATGCTCGAACTCGATCAGGTTCGCCTGGCGGTCGGAGTTGGCCGCCCGGAGCGCGATGAGCCCGTTCGGGGTCAGGCTGCCCTGGACCAGGCCGGCCACGAGCAGTGCCCGCTCCTGCGCGGCGTCGTTCTTCATCTGCGAGACGAGCCCCAGCACCCGGGCATCCTGCACGAGGGTGGGGTCACTGCCACCAGTGGCAGCGGCGTCTTCGAGGACGAGCAGGTCGTCTATTACGTTGGTGTACTTCTGCTCCGCGACCAGCGCCGGCAGGGAGGTCGCGGTAGCGGAGTCACGGAGCTCGGGGAGGACCACGTTCAGCTCGTAACGCGCGGTAAGTGCCTCCTGCTGGACCTGCGCAGGGAAGGACGTGCCGATCTGCGCAAGCTCGCCGTCGACCACCCGCAGCGCCTGGTTGGTGCTGGACTGCTGCGCCACCACCACATTGAGCTCCTGCACCGCCTGGTTCGCATTGGCGGTGCAGTAGAGCAGACAGTTACGGCCCTGCGGCAGCGCAATGTAGTAGACGGTCTGGCCGCTCTCGTCCTGCAGGCGCTGCACCAAGGTGGTGATGTTCTCGCTGAGGGTGGCGAGCTGGACTGAACGCTGGAAGGCGGCTGCGCTTTGGACGGACTGGGCAATACGGATACTGCCGAGGATCAGGGCTGTCAGGGTGGGGATCGCGATCAGCAGCAGCAGCCGCGAGCGGAGCCGCCAGTCCTTCAGCGCACGCCCGGCCCAGAAACCCCGCCCCGCCGCCTCAATGCTTTCTATGCGCCGGGGCGCCCTACTGACGCCGCGGCCATCACCCCCCGCGCCCAAGGCCGCGGGCCGTTCGTTACTCACTTGCTCAAACCCTGTCCTTGCGCCAGTCCACCCACCGTCACCGGGTCGGGCCAGCTGACGCGTGCTCTTATTACCTGAGCGCACGGCGTCCCGGCCTCTCACCTAGGCACCGTTGCGACCCCCCACGGGTCTGCGGCGCAACCGACATGGCGCTCCCCTTCCGCCGTGACGACCTGGGAGGGTTCGCAATCGACGCGGCTAGGGAGCTAACACTAACCGTTGGACGACCACGAGGTAGCAATTCTCACACCACCCGGGAAACCTGACGATCCGGGCGTTCAATGACACCCGCTGCCAGTAGGGTACTCTCTGGCGCTACGTAGTGTTTCGCCTGTACAAAAGTGTGTGGACTCCGCGCCAAGGAGATGCAGTGGAGCTTGTTCCAGTCGGCGGACAGGCCAGGCGGGGAGACCGTCGGCTGAACACCCGCCAGACCAGGGTACGGCTGGCCCGAGTGGGCACGGCAACAGCGAGCGCAGCAGGGCTCCTGCTGGTCACGGGCTGCTTCTCCAGCTCCGGGAACTCCGCCAACGGCGGTGGCGCCACCATCACTGTGTCGGCCCCAGCGGGTGTCGCCGACGCACCCCTGTACATCGGGATGCGCGACGGGCTGTTCCGCAACGCCGGCATCCACCTGGTGGTGAGGTCTCAGCCCACCGTGACGGGTGAGGTCGCAAACCTGCGGAAGGGCAAGACCGACATCGCGTTCGGTGACTACACCGACTTGTTCTGGGCCAGCCTGCGGTCGCCCGCGAAGGACGGCCTGACCATCGTCGCGGACGGGTACGACTGCGCGCCCAACATGCTGGAGGTCCTCACCCTCCCGCAGTACAACATCTCTTCCGCCGCAGACCTCGCGCACCCTCCCAAGGGCCTGCTGCCCAAGGGCGTGACCAAGATCAGCATCGGCGTCCCATCAGCCGACGAGATCACGGGCCAGGGCACCGCGAACGTCCCCCACAGTGAAGAGGAGCTGGCGGCCTGGGGCGTGCTCTCCAACAACAGGGTCGGCTCGTCCAAGGTCAACTGGGTTGGCGTCCCGCCCGGCCTGGACCTCCTCAACGCGCTCCTCACCGGGCCGCAGGCCCCGGGCGGAGTGGAGGCGATCGTCGCCAGCGAGCCCGACATCTACACCGCTGAGCAGCAGCTCGGTGCCGTGCCGGTGCTCGACATCTGTGGCGGCTCGGACGCCAACTCCGGCCTCCCGCTGGACGGCTACTTCACCACTCACAGCTTCGCCGCCAGCCACGCCACCGCGCTCACGGCCTTCCGTTCCGCACTCGAGCAGGCACAGGCGGACGCGACGTCATCGGCTGGCTCCATTGACACGGTCCTGTCCCAGACGACCGCCATGGACCCCATGACCGCGGCCCTGGTCAGCCTCGGCACCTACCCGACGAACACCTCAGCGGACAACCTGCAGCGCGTCGCCGAGCAGATGTTCATCCTCGGCGTTGTGCCACCCGGCACGAACAACCCACCCAACGTCTCGAGCATGATCTTCCACTGAGCCTCAGCCGCCTGCCCGGCGGCTGAGGCCGAGTTCCCGGGCGATCAGCATCCGCTGGACCTCTGAGGTGCCTTCGCCGATCTCCAGCACCTTGGCATCGCGGTAGAAGCGCCCGACCGGGTACTCATTCATGAACCCGTACCCGCCGAAGACCTGGGTCGCGTCGCGTGCGTTATCCATGGCCGCGTTCGAGGCGACGAGCTTGGCGATCGCCGCCCGCTTCTTGACACCCTCGCCCGCGACCAGCCTGGCTGCCGCGTCGTACCAGGCGAGCCGGGCGGTGTGGACCCGGGCCTCCATGTCAGCGACCTTGAACTGCAGGGCCTGGTAGGTCCCGAGCTGGCGGCCGAACGCCTCCCGCTCACCGAGGTAGCGGACACACTGCTCGACACACCCCGCGGCCAGGCCCGTGGCGAGGGCGGCCAGCGCCACCCTCCCGCCGTCGAGGATTCGCAGGAACTGGGCGTAGCCACGGCCGCGTTCACCCAGCAGGTTGCCAGCGGGCACGCGGCAGGAGTCGAAGGCCAGCTCTCGAGTGTCCGAAGCGCACCAGCCCACCTTGGAGTACGGCTTGGCCACCATGAACCCTGGCGTGCCTGCCGGGACGATGATGGCCGAGATCTCGCGCCGCTCCCCCGGGCCCGCCTGTGCGTCGCCGGTGATGGCCAGCACGGTCACCAGTGACGTGATGTCGGTGCCCGAGTTGGTGATGAACGACTTGGAGCCGTTGATGACCCATTCCCCGTCCGCCAGCCTGGCAGTGGTCCGCGTGGCACCGGGGATGTCCGACCCGCCACCCGGCTCGGTCAGGCCGAAGGCAGCGAGCCGCTCCCCCGAGCACAGGTCCGGGAGCCAACGCTGGCGCTGTTCCTCCGTGCCGAACTCATAGATCGGCATGGCCCCCAGGCCCACGGCCGCCTCGAGCGTGATCGCCACCGACGAGTCCACTTTGGCGAGTTCTTCCAGTGCCAGGCAGAGCGCGAAGAGGTCGCCCCCCATGCCCCCGTAGACCTCGGGGAACGGCAACCCGAACAGCCCAAGCTTGCCCATCCGGGCGATGACCTCGTACGGGAACGCCTCCCGTTCGTAGTAGTCGCCGATGACCGGCGCCACCACCTCCCGGGCGAACTCGGCGACGGTCGCCCGGAGTTCCTCGTGCTCCTCCCCAAGCTGGAAACTGATCATCACCGGCCCCTTTTGCAGGATCACTGCGTTCCCTGCGATGCTACTCAGTGGCGCCGGCAGGGCAGTCGGCGCAGCAGCAGGGACGTGCGTACCATCCACACGGGTGTGCCCATGTACCTGCTTCCCCGCGTTACGCTCGGGTGGACCGTGACGCGCAACAGGTGTCCCGGAGGATCGCTATGGCTACCCTGACCTGTCCCACCTGCGCCGCCGCAGTGGGCAGCGAGGACCTCATCTGCTTCACGTGTGGTACGAACCTGCCCAGGCAGGGCCCGGTCGAGGACGAGGCGTCCCCTCCCACCGTGATGCAGGAGTACCTGCGCCGGGGCGGGGCCGCCACACCCGAGGCACCCGCGACGTGCCCGGCCTGTGGCCGGGTCATCGCCGACCGCGCAGTCATCTCCTGCCCCGGCTGCGGGCGGCGGGTGACACCAGCGACTGGGCCCATCTCCGCCGTGGTGCTGCGGCTCTCGTTCCCCACCGGCAACGTAGACGTGCCCGCCGGGACGTCTCTGGTGCTGGGCCGCGACCCAGGAGAGTCGCTCGTCGCGGCGGCGTTCGCGCCCTACGAGAACGTGTCCCGGCGGCACGCCACAATCACGGTCAGCGACCTGGGCGAAGCCACGATCCGCGACGAGCACTCGACCAACGGCACGTTCGTCAATGATGACCGGGTACTGCCCGGCACCGATGTCCGGTTGGGCGACGGAGACAGCGTGCGGCTGGCCGCTGACGTCTCCGCGGAGGTCTCGCTCCCGGTCCCCGGCGCCGTGGTGGACGGCTTCAGTCCGAACGGGCGCCCGGGCCCTCACTAAGACCAGGTCTGGGCCGGCCCGCTAAACCAGGGCCGTCACGGACCATCCAGCGCCGGGCTGGCCGCGCCGGCCGCCCGTGCGCTGGGCACCCAGGGGTCCGCTGGCGTCTGCGCGCCGCCCCGGCCCGGGTTCCCTGACGTCCCTCAGAGCCCCGCTGAGGCGGGCGATCCTGTCCAGGTCTGCCCCACCAGCGCGCCCGCTGCGTAGTTGAGCCACCATCCGGGCCGCTCGGCCAGTGCCGGGAGCGGACCTGTCAGCCCTGTTCAGTAAGGAAAAAGAGCCCGGTCCACCTCGGCCGCTCAGCGGGCCGCCGACACATCGCGTGGGCAGTCCTCCGCTGTGGCTGGGCCTAGCTAGGCCACGGCCGGTCCCATCCGCGCCTGATGCGGCTGGGTGGCCGTCAGCCACCCAGGCCAGGCTCTCTCGCAACTGGCCCAGGGCACCGGCCCGGGCCTTGTCAGGCCCAGGCCGGTCAGGCCGCACACTCACGGCAAATCGGGTGACCGTCACGGTCCTCGGCAAGCTGACTGCGGTGGTGCACGAGGAAGCACCTCGAACACGTGAACTCATCAGCCTGACGTGGGATCACCCGGAAGGACAGCTCCTCGTTGGACAGGTCTGCCCCTGGCAGCTCCAGCGACTCCGCGACGTCGTCAGGGTCCAAGTCGATCGCGGCAGCAGACTTGTCGAGCCGCCGAGCCTGGAGTTCCTGCAGGCTGTCCTCGGTCAGCTCATCGTCGGTCTTGCGCGGGCTGTCGTAGTCTTGTGCCATCTGGGTCCTACACCCCCTCTATCGTTATGCGCCTTCGTGTAACGCTCGGCGCCCCATGGTTGTGCCCGGTTCAGCCGGGGAATTCTGTCACGTCCAGTGACCGGGCACACCTTAGGCGGGGCGAACGGCTCGTGTTACGTTGCCGTGGCCGCCTTCCCCGCCGCCCATGGAGCTTTCCTGAACCCGTGACAGGTCGACTTCCCAAGATCACCATTGTTAACTGGCGCCGGATGCGTATCGTACAAACAGGAACTTTGACGCCCCGAAGTACCCCGGAAAGCCCCGATGCCTGAAGTCCTGCCACTGCGTCCCGGCAACCCGCGCCGGGTAGGCCGCTACCGGCTCACGGGCCGCGTGGACGAGCTAGCCACGCCCGAAGAGGTTGAGTCTGAGATCTTCCTCGCCCGCAGCGTGAGCGGCGACATGGTCGTCGTGACGCTGCTCAGCGAGGACAGAGCCTCCGATGCGGCTGCCCGGGACCGGTTCACCGCGGAAGCCCGGGCCGCGCGCCGGGTGCCTCCTTTCTGTGCCGCCCGGATCCTCGACTCCGGATTCGAGGGGAACCGCCCCTACCTGGTCAGCGAGTTCATCCCCGGGCCCTCGCTGGCTGAGGTCATCCAGGACATGGGGGCGCTGCCGCGGGAGACGGTCCGCTCACTGGCCATCGGCTGTGCCACCGGCCTGGCCGCGATCCACCAGGCCGGGCTCGTCCATGGCCACATGCGCCCCGAGATGGTCGTGCTCAGTGCCCAGGGGCCGCGGGTGGTCCAGTTCAGCATCACCCCGCCCTATGGCAACGCGACCCCCGCCGCGGACATGTTCGCCTGGGCACAGACTGTCCTGGCCGCGGCTGGCCAGGCCCCTACCTGGCCGCCGAACATGGCTGCCCTCGACGTCCTGCCCGACGACGTCAGGGTGGTGGTCTCCGACTGCCTGGCACCTGAGCCGTCCGACCGGCTGTCAGCCCGGCGGGTCCTGGCCGAACTGCTGAGCAACGGCGACGTCGCAGCCGGGATGCTGGCCGAGGGGAGCCGGGTCGCCCGCGCCGCGGCGCGGATGAACCGGCCGTCCGACCAGGACCAGCAAGGGCCACCGATCCCACGGGACAGGCGGCCACAGACCCTGCTGTGGGGTGCGGCTGCCGCGGCCTGCCTGGTGGCCCTGGTCGGCGCGGTCACCGTGGTCACCGCCATCGCCGCGGGCCACCACGGCACCCCCACGCCCATCACGGACACTGCATCGCAGGGCCACGGCTCGGGTCCACAGCGGATCCCGAAGATCTTCGCGGGCGACTACACCGGCACCATCCACCAGACCAAGCCGGACCTCACGGCCACCGTCCAGCTGGCCCTGACCGGGGGCAAGGAGACCGGCAGCGTCAACTACCCCGGGCTGGGCTGCTCGGGCCAGGTCTCGGTGCTCTCGGTCCAAGCCACCACGCTCACCCTCAAGCAGAAGATCACCAAGGGCAACAGGTGCGCTGACGGCGCGATCACGCTGACCACCCAGCCAGGCGGGCTGGTGAAGTTCAGCTTCTCTGAGACGGGTGGGACCACCCCGGTCGGCAACCTGACCCACCAGAGCGGCTTAGCGACCTTCGGCGGTCAGCCCCCGGACTGAGCGGTGCTAGTCCCGCTCGCAGTGTCCTCGACGGCGTCGCGTTCCGGGTCGAGGCTGGCCAGCAGGTCATGGAGGTGGCTGAAGAGCACAGGCTCGGCGGCGAGCGTCATGGCCGGGTTCGGTGGCTTGCCCGCCAGCCCCGCCACCCGTGCACCCGCCTCAGCGGCGATGAGCCCGGCCGCCGCATAGTCCCAGTACTGCACGCCCCGCTCGAAGTAGGCGTCGAGCCGTCCGGCTGCGAGCGAGCACAGGTCCACCGCGCAGGCTCCCCCCCGCCGGATGTCCCGCACCCGGGGCAGCACGGCGCTGAGCACCTCGCCCTGCACGGCCCGGCGCGCCGCCTCATAGCCGAAACCCGTGGCGACCAGGGCCTCCGGCAGCGAGACCCCGGCGTTGCACCGCAGCGGGACGGGGGCGGACTCCCCGGCCCGCAGCCACGCGCCCCCGCCGAGCACGGCGGTGAACACCTCGTCCCGCATCGGCACGGCCACCACGCCCGCGACCACCGTGTGGTCAACCTCGGCCGCGATGCTGACCGCCCAGTCCGCCAGCCCGTACAGGTAGTTGACGGTGCCGTCGAGCGGGTCGATGACCCAGCGCACCCGCCCGCTGCCCGTGGCACCGCCCTCCTCACCCAGCACCGCGTCGCCTGGCCGGTCTGCCAGCAGACGGCGGCGGATGAGGTCCTCGGCCGCCTGGTCCATCTCGGTGACCACGTCCGTCGGGCTCGACTTGGTCCCCGTCACCTGGGGACGGCCGGATGAGGCAGCCACGCGCCGCCCCGCCAGCAGCCCGGCCGCTTCGGTAGCGGCCGCCAGCGCCAGCTCCAGCAGACCTCTGCTGGTCCCGCTCGCCTCCGGGCGCCTGAAGTCGCCGCCTTCCCTCGTCGCTCCTGCGCTCGCTTCGCTCACTTCTCGCTCCTCAGTCCAGGCGGCGCGGCGCCCTTCGGCTCGTGGGGGGCCTCCAGCACGCTCAGGCGCGGCAGCAGCCTTCGCCACAGGTACCGGTGACCGGGCCCAGGTGGCCGAGCGCGGCGCCTGCGAGGCCCTCCTCGCGTTCCTGTACCAGTTCAGTGACCATGGAGACAAAACGCGGATGGGTCCCTGGCGTGGCGGCGCGCACGAGCGCCATGCCAAGCTCCGTGGCGGCCTGTGCGGCCTCGATATCGAGGTCGAAACGGACCTCGACGTGGTCGGAGACGAACCCGATCGGGACCAGCACCGCGGCCTGTGCCCCGTCGCGGGCCAGGCCCGCCAGGTGGTCACACACGTCCGGCCCCAGCCACCGCACCGCCGGTGGCCCGCTGCGGCTCTGGTACACCACCTCCCAGGCGCGCCTGGTGCCCCCCTCCGCACGCGCGACACCGGCCGCCACGAGCCGTGCCGCCTCCGCGAGTTCGGTCTGGTAGAGGTGCCCAGCGGGCCCGCTGGCCGCGGCCATGGCCTCGGGGATGCTGTGGGCGGTGAACACCAGCGGGGCGTCAGCCGCCAGGCGCGGCGGGAGGGCACTGGCCGCGGCCAGGGTGGACTCCGCGAACGGCTCGATGAAACCGGGGTGGTTGAAGTAGTGCCTGATCTTGTCGATCCGCGGGGCTGCCGGGCCGGCCTGTGCCCGGGCCGCCTCGATGTCGTCGAAGTACTGCCGGCAACTCGAGTAGCTGCCATAGGCCGAGGTGACGAACGCGACCGCGCGCCGGACCCCGTCGGCCGCCATCTGTGCGACCGTGTCGGCCAGCATGGGCCGCCAGTTGCGGTTGCCCCAGTACAGCGGGAGCCTCACCCCGGCCGACGCGAAGTCCTTCTCGATCGCTGTGAGCAGGTCACGGCACTGCTGGTTGATCGGGCTGACTCCGCCCAGCGCCTCGTAGTGGTGGGCCACGCTCAGCAGGCGCTCCCGCGGCACTCCGCGGCCCCGGGTGACGTTCTCCAGGAACGGCATGACCTCATCAGGCGCCTCCGGTCCCCCGAAGGACACCAGCAGGAACGCGTCGTAGGTTGCCATGCCACCCATCCAACCAGCCGCGACCCACCCGCGTGCCAACGCCAGATTTCAGGACAAAATTCTCACCTGCCCGTCGCCCCTGCCCCGTGCACCCCTCCCCTGTCCACCCCCTCCCCTGTCCACCATGATCGCGGTGGCCTTTACTGCGCATAGCAGTAAGACTCGCCGCGATCATGCGTAACACGGGTGCGTAGGCCCAGCCATCCGAGGTTGGGCGCGTAGCTCAGCCGTCGAGGCGGCGCGCAGACCAGCCGCCCTAGCGGGGGCGTGTGGGTCAGCCGCCGTAGCGGCAGTGCGTGAGTCAGCCGTCGAGGCGCGCGTACTGCTGGGCCAGGGCCAGCACCTCGTTGACGTACCACTGCGCGTGGTTGTAGGCGAAGATCGCCCCAGGCAGCCCGGCCGGAGTGCCAGCGCCGTTCGCGCAGAGGTAGCGGGCGGCCGACGGGACCGCGTCGTAGGGGTCCATGATGTTGGGCGGCCCCGATTCCCCGAAGGCCGTGATGCCCCAGGCGGCCCATGTCGAGGGCAGGAACTGCATGGGGCCCAGCGCACCTGCGGTGGACGGGCCCATGTTGGTCCCATCCGCGCTCTCGATCTGGCCGATGGCCGCCAGCACCGTCCAGGACAGGCCCGGGCAGTACAGGGCCGCGGACGCGCGGAAGAGCTGCATGTAGGTCGTGGGCCGCCCGCCGCCAGCGGCGTCGACCGGCAGTGGCTGCTGGCGCAGGCTGACCAGTGTCCCCACGTGGCCGACTGCGACCCGGACCTCATGCTTCAGGGCTGACATGGACTTGCCGGGCGCGCTGACGAACACCGCGACGTTGTGGACCAGGCCGAGTTTCGCGGACTGCTGGCTGCCGACCACGAGGTCGATCCCGACGATCCCCAGCGGAGCGTCCCCGCCGAAGGTCAGGTTGAGTGTGGCGGCGCCGGACAACGGGTAGGTGGAGCCCTTGCGCAGCCGCAGGCCCTGCCGCGCGGCCGGGGACGCCACGAAACCGCCGGTGGCCAGGCTGGCCCACAGGGGGTCGTCCGTCGCGGTGCGCAGCGGCGTCCAGGACCGGTACTGGCTGGGGTTCACACCGATGATGTTGACCGGGCTCGCGCCGACGCTGATCCGGGCACCGTCCACCGCGAGCATGTCCCGCAGCCCATGGATCTTGCCCAGCCGCGCCAGCCCCGTGGCTGGCACACCCTTCGGGTCGATGAGGACGAGGTCTGGCAGCACGATCTGGTGGAACGACGCCAGGGCGTGGGCCGGCACCACGGGAGCGGGCGTCTGCCCTGATGGGTGGGTGGGGAGCACGCACATCGTGGCCGCCACCGCCAAGGCGCCTAGCGCCCCAGCGCGTGGGGCGACCACAGCGGACCAGGCCGCCGCGCCCCGCCGGACGGGGGCACCGACAGCAGCACGGAACCTTCGGTGACCGCGGCGGTGGCTCATGCGCTCACAACCCTAACCTGGCGTCTGTCACGGCTAATGAGTGGTCACCCCAGATCAGGGTAAAGATTCCCCGTCGCTTAGTCACTGCAGACACCAGGAAATCCGACCATGACCCACTCACCGGGTAGGACTTAGGGGGCTCGGGTGACTCCAGTGGTGACCGTCAACTCGGGGGACGCACAACGCCACCTACCGGCTAATCCGGCCGCGTCACGCACGCGCACGTTACGCTCCCACTCATGAGTGGGGAAGCTCGTCCCGGCACCACCCCCGGCGAGGCGGCCAGTGGGCCCGGGCCCCGGCGGGTACCTCCGCCGCCGCGGGCTGCCAGCAAGCCCCGCCGGCCGTCGCTCGGCGGCGGCAGGCCCGCCCAAGACCGTGAGCTTCGCGCCCAGGGCCGTGAGACCGTCCGCAAGCTGCTGGACGCGGGCCTTGCCGAGTTCGACGAGCGCGGCTTCCAGGCGGTGCGGGTGGATGACATCGTCCGCCGGGCACAGACCTCGCACGGGACGTTCTACCTGTACTTCGCCAACAAAGAGGACCTGTTCAAGGCCCTGCTCCGCGACGCACTGCACGACATGGGCGTCCTCACCGACGCCTTCCCCGTGGTCACCCGCAACGAGGGCGGGCGCACCGCGCTGAAGCAGTGGGTGCGGAAATTCTGTGACACCTACGCGGGACACGCGGCGGTCATCAGGACCATCAGCCAGGCGGAGACGGTCAGCGAGGACGTCTGGGGCGACGGCCTGCAGTTGCTGTTCCGGCTCTCCGAAGCGATCGCCCAGGGCATGACGGCCGCGACCGGCCTGACTGACCACTCCGAACTCACCGCACTCGCCTGCCTCATGATGCTGGAACGCGTGAACTACCTGCTGAGCGTGGAGGTCAGGCTGCCACAGGAGGAGATGGCCGACCGCATCGCCGCGATCATGTTCGCCGCGTTCCGGCCTGAGTAACAGTCACGACTCCGGGGGCCACTGGCCCTGGAGCGCGCTGACCGCGGCGAGTGCCTGCTTGGCCGCGGCCACGTCGTGGACACGGAACACCCTGGCCCCCTGCCAGGCGCACACGGCCAGGGCCGCCAGCGTGCCCTCGGCGCGGTCGGTGACGTCCAGCCCGAGCGCCTCGCCCACGAAGTCCTTGTTGGACACCGCGCTCAGCACCGGCCACCCGGTCGCCACCAGGTCGGTGGTGCGGCGGGTGAGCTCCAGCGAGTGCCAGGTGTTCTTCCCGAAGTCGTGGGCCGGGTCGATGACCACCCCGTCCGGGCGCACCCCGGCCCGGACCGCCCGGGCCGCCTCCGCGCACACGGCTTCCCTCACCTGGCCCACTACGTCGTGGTAGGCGGGCCGGTGCGGCCGGGTGCGCGGCACGAGCCCGCCGGCGTGGGAGCAGACCAGGCCCAGGCCATGGCGCGCGGCGACCTCGGCCAGCCGCGGGTCGGCGCCGCCCCAGGAGTCGTTGAGCAGGTCGGCGCCTGCCGCCGCCACCGCCTCTCCCACCGGGGCACGCCATGTGTCCACGCTGATGACGGCCTGCGGGTGGCGGTCCCGGATGGCGGCGACCACCGGCACCACCCGCCGGGCCTCCTCGGCCACGCTCACCTCGTCCCCCGGGCCCGCCTTCACTCCCCCCACGTCGAGGATGTCGGCGCCCTGAGACATGGCACGGTCGGCCGCGGCGAGCGCCGCACCCAGCGCGTAGGTGGCCCCGTGGTCGAAGAAGGAGTCCGGCGTCCGGTTGATCACCGCCATGACCCCGAACACTCCCGGTGGCCATTCCCGGCATCCCAGGCGCAGTGTCCGGGCCGGACCGGCCGCGGGTGGTTCGCTGGTCACCGGCGCAGGATACGGGGCGGGCGGGTGAACCAGGTCAGTGGCCTATGGGGTGTCCGGCCGGTCCGCGCCGCCGATGACCGGCAGGACACCCCTCGAGTCGGGCACAATCGATCGAGTGCGGTTTCTTACTGGCCAGGTGCCCGGGCAAGAACTGGCCTACAGCGATGTCTTCCTGGTCCCCCAGGCATCTTCGGTAGCCTCCCGGCTGCACGTGGACCTGGCGACCACCGACGGCACCGGGACCACCATCCCGGTCGTGGTCGCCAACATGACGGCGGTGTCCGGGCGGCGCATGGCCGAGACGGTGGCACGCCGAGGCGGGATCGCCATCCTCCCCCAGGACATCCCGGTCGACGTCGTCGCCGAGGTGGTGTCGTGGGTGAAGAGCCGGCACCTGCTGTACGACACCCCCATCACGCTGGGGCCCGGTGACACCACCGGGCATGCGCTCAGCCTGCTGCCCAAGCGCGCCCACGGCGCCGTGGTGGTCGTGGCAGATGACCGCCCGGTGGGAGTGGTCACCGAGTCCGACTGCCAGGGTGTGGACCGCTTCACCCAACTGCGCCAGGTGATGACCACCGACGTGTTCACCCTGCCGGTCGGCGTCAACCCCGAGGACGCATTCGGCATGCTGCACGAGGGCAGGCACCACATGGCCCCGGTGGTGGACGCGACTGGTGCGCTGGTCGGCATCGTGACGCGCACCGGGGCACTGCGCGCCACCCTTTACCAGCCAGCCACCGACCAGGCCGGGCGGCTGCGGATCGGGGCCGCACTCGGGATCAACGGTGATGTCCGGGCCAAGGCGAAGCTGCTCACCGAGGCCGGCGTGGACATCCTGGTGATCGACACGGCCCACGGCCACCAGGACAAGATGCTCAGCGCGATCAGGGCGGCCCGCGACGCCGGCCCGCCCTTGCCGCTGGTGGCTGGCAACGTGGTCACCGCCGAGGCCGTGGCCGACCTGGTGGGCGCGGGCGCCGACATCATCAAGGTAGGGGTGGGCCCGGGGGCGATGTGCACCACCCGGATGATGACCGGGGTGGGACGCCCCCAGTTCAGCGCGGTCGCGGACTGTGCCGTCGCGGCGCGGCGGCTGGGGGCCAGGATCTGGGCCGACGGCGGGGTCCGCCACCCCCGCGACGTCGCGCTGGCCCTGGCCGCTGGAGCGTCCAACGTCATGATCGGCTCATGGTTCGCCGGGACATACGAGTCGCCCGGTGACACGTTCCGCGACGCCGACGGGCGACTGTACAAGGAGAGCTTCGGGATGGCCTCGGCGCGGGCGGTGCGCCTGCGCTCGGCCAGCGACTCCCCGTTCGACCGGGCACGCAAGGAACTCTTCGAGGAGGGCATCTCCACGGCCCGGATGTACCTGAACTCGCAGCGGCCCGGCGTGGAGGACCTGATCGACCAGATCACCGCAGGCCTGCGCAGCGCATGCGCTTACGCGGGCGCGTCCACCCTTGACGAACTGCACGAACGTGCGGTGGTCGGGGTGCAGAGCGCGGCCGGCTACAGCGAAGGCAAGCCCGAGCCCACGAGCTGGTGAAACACAAACCGGCCAGTCAGCGACCGCTCCCGCCCGCGCCGCTCACCCTCCCGCGCCACCCGGCCTTTGTTGCTGTTATCAAGACATTGGCGGGACGACCTTTTTGACGAGTTGTACTCGTTAGTAACATGTGCCGTTCACTCAGACGTCTTGTCCTGGCTCCAAGCTGGCACCCTTCCGCCGGCGGCAAGGGTTCCGGCACGCAGGAGGTCCCCGTGCGCGAGACACATGACGCCCCTGAGGGCGCTGACCACACCGGCCCCGGTGCACCCGGGTCCGGCCCGAGCAGGCGGGGGCTGCTCAAGGCAGGCGCCATCGCGGGAGCAGCGGCAGGCACCGGCGGGTGGCGGTGGTCGCCGACCGCACCCGGGGACCCCCGTCGGCACCACCTGCGCCATCCCGGCTCCCTGCCGTACCCCAACCTGCCCATGGGCACCGACACGGTCCCGCAGATCGAGCACATCGTCGTGGTCATGATGGAGAACCACTCCTACGACAACCGGCTCGGCATGCTGCGGCGCCCTGGTGCCGACGGCTTCCGCCTCGGGCCCCACGGCCGGCCCACCGCAACCAACCCCTATGCCAACGGCTACCTCCAGCACGCCTTCCGCATGCCCACCACCTGCCAGAACGCCACGCCCTCCCAGGACTGGGTGGACAGCCACGTCCAGCTCAACCACGGCCGCAACAACGGTTTCGTGGTCTCCAACAGCGGGCCCGCCGCCATGGGTTACTGGGGAGAGGCCGACCAGCCGTTCTACTACTCGCTGGCCAAGGTGTTCCCGATCGCCGACCGCTACTTCTGCTCGGTGCTCGGCCAGACGTACCCGAACCGGCGCTACCTGATGTCCGCGACGTCCATCGGGGAGATCAACTCCGTCGTCGCCGGGCCCAATGACTACCCGCCGAACGGGACCATCTTCGACCGCCTGGACGCCGCCGGGGTCACCTGGCGCGACTACTACACCAACCTCCCCACGACCCTGCTCTACCCGCCGCTCTTCCGCCAGAACAACGGCACCAGGTGCCTGCCGATTGCGCAGTTCTTCACCGACGCGGCCGCGGGGAACCTGCCCGGCTACTGCCTGGTCGAGTCGGACTCCTTTCACGCCTCCGAGGAGAACCCGCAGAACATCGCCATGGGTGAGCAGTTCGTCTCCCAGGTCGTCAACGCGGTGATCACCAGCCCGAACTGGCCCTCGACGCTGCTGATCTGGACCTACGACGAACACGGCGGCTACTACGACCACGTACCCCCACCCCGCGCCATCGCCCCCGACAACATCCCGCCTGCTGTGACCTCCGGTGTCTCCCCCTATGACGGCTTCCACCAGTACGGCTTCCGCGTGCCCTGCGCACTCGTCTCCCCCTGGGCCCGCGCCAACTACGTCTCACACCAGGTCTTCGACCACACCAGCATCTGCGCCCTGGTGCAGGCCAAATGGAACCTGCCCGCCATGACCTACCGCGACGCCAACGCCAGCAACATGCTCGACATGCTCGACCTGACCCATCCCACCTTCCTCACCCCACCCCCGCTCGCACCCCCACTGGTCGTCAGCGACCCCAGCTGCCTCGCCTGCAACACCACCGGCCCCGGCACCATCCCGCCCCCCGGCTCAGTCACCAAACGCCCCTAGCGCCCGCACGCCGAGCGCACTTGTCACGGTTTTTGGCCTGTACTTTTGTACGGTTTATGCCTCAGTGTGCAGCCAAAACCCGTGACAAGTGGGAGCGACCAAGGTTTGGTGGCGGCGACCGGGCCGGTTAAGCGCCTTCGGCGAGCGACTCCCGGCTGAGGCCCTCCCCGGGGGCCTGGGAGCCCACCGCGCTGGGTGCCTGCTCTACGGCCTGACGGACCCAGGCAGCGATCCGGTCGACCAGCGCCGCGTTCGCGCTTGACTCGGCGTGGCCGAAGCCTGGCACCACCCACAGCTCCCTGGGTTCCTGCGCCGCGTTGAAGATCTCGCGGGCATGGTCCACCGGGAAGTACGGGTCTTTGTCGCCGTGCACGACCAGGAACGGCGTGGGCGCGATCATCGCGGCCGCCTCAAACGGCGGGACCGGCACAGGATCCCACCCCACCGGGCTCACCCTGGTCTTGAGCCAGGTCCGGGTCACGAACCGCCCAGCGCGCCGCTCCACCGCCCAGTGCACCCGCCGCATCGGCACCGTCCCCCGGTAGTACCAGTGCCCCGGCCCGCTCACCGACACCGCCGCGTCAAGCCCCCCGACCAGCCCGGCGTACCGCACCACGACCGAGGCCCCCATCGAGAACCCCACCGCAGCCACCCGCTCATACCCAAGCTCCCGGGCATATGCCACTGCCACGTCCAGGTCCTTGATCTCCTTGTCCCCCATCGTGGACAGTCCCCCCGACCGCCCATGCCCCCGGAAGTCAAACGTCACCACCCCAGCGGCCCGGCTCAGCCGGGTAGCGATCCGCCACACCGAAGCCCGCTGCCAGGACAACGTGAACCCGTGCGCCAGCACCACGGCCAGCGGACTCTCCCGAGGCAGATGGATGGCATCGATCGGAACCCCGTCCTCAGTCACCAATGTGTGGGCCTTACGCACGGGTCCGCTCATGCTTCCTATTCTGCGTGACCCACCAGCGTGATCACCACGCGCCGCCAAGCGCCAGCGCGCACAGACGGACAGCCAGGCGGGGCGCGCGGCAGGCATTCGGCGGGGCGGCCGGCCACCCCGCTGCCCGCAAAGCGTGAAAGGCTAACCCGCGGAGGTGCACCGTGAAGATCGGCCTGCAGATCCCAGATTTCACCACACCCAACGGCCCCGCCCAGCTAGGCCCCGACCTGCGCACCGTAGCGCGCACGGCCGACGACGCCGGGTTCGAGTTCGTCGCCGTGATGGACCACTTCTTCCAGATCGGCTACCTGGGGCCACCCGAGCGGGAGATGCTCGAGGCATACACCACGCTCGGCTACCTGGCTGCCTGCACGTCGCGCGCCAAGCTCCTCACGCTGGTCACCGGCACCGTCTACCGTGAGCCGGGCATCCTCGCCAAGATCGTCACCACGCTCGACGTGCTGTCGGGCGGGCGCGCGTGGCTCGGCGTCGGGGCCGCCTGGAACGAGGAGGAGTCGCGCGCGCTGGGCATCGCGTTCCCGCCGGTCGCCGAGAGGTTCGAGCGCCTGGAGGAGACGCTGCAGATCTGCCTGCAGATGTGGCGCGGCGACGAGACGCCCTACCACGGCGAGCACTACCAGCTCGAACGGCCGCTCAACTCACCGCAGGCACTGTCCCAGCCGCACCCGCCGATCATGATCGGGGGCGGCGGCGAGCGCAAGACCCTGCGCCTGGTGGCCAGGTACGCACAGGCCTGCAACCTGTTCGCCGGCCCCGACCTCGCCCACAAGCTCGACGTGCTGCGCGAGCACTGTGAGGCCGAGGGCCGCGACTACGCGGACATCACCAAGACCGTCTACTACGTCTTCGACGTCGGTGAGAAGGGTGAGAAGGCCGACGAGGTCGTGGACCAACTGGGCGACCTAGCGGCCATGGGGTTCGAGGCCGCGATCGGCGCCGTAGCCAACGTCTGGGACATCACCCCACTCGAAGTCATCGGCAACGAGGTGATCCCCGCCGTCGCGGCGCTCTAGCACGGCGACAGCGGGGACCACCCGCTGGGGTGTTACTGAGGCTGGGAGACCTTGCCCGGCTCTGGGGCATGGGCCCCGGAAGCCGCTGGCTCTGCCGCGGCGCTGGCGCCGACCAGCGCGAGTTCTTCGGCGGGGTAGGCCTCTTCACCGTGGACGAGGGCGTCGCCAACCTCGAGTTCCTCATCGGCGATCCGCAGCTTCATGAACAGGCCGATGCCCCTCAGGAGCAGGAACGTCACGAGCCCGTCCCAGATGATCACTGTGAGCGCCGCACCGGCCTGGACCAGCAACTGGTGGGGGTTGCCGTAGAACAGGCCCTTGGTCGTGACATTGGCGGTCTTCCCAAGGCCCAGGTACACGACCATGCTGGGATCAGCGAGGAGCCCCACGAGCAGGCCGCCGCACAGGCCCGCGATGCCGTGTGTGTACACCACGCCGAGCGCGTCGTCGACCTTGCTGAACGGGCGGACCTTGCTCAGGAAGTTCCACGCGACCCAGACAACGGAGGAGCAGACGAGGCCGATGACGATCGCGCCCACGCCGTTGACGTAACCAGCGGCCGGGGTGATGCCGACCAGGCCGCAGATCATGCCGTTGACCCCACCGAGGAACGTGGCCTTGCGGCCTGGCCCGCCCATCATGTCCAGCACGATCCAGGTCATCATGGCCACCGCGGTCGCCAGGTTGGTGTTGATCACGGCCGAGGCCGCGTCCGCGCCAGCGAAGTAAGGGTCACCGCCGTTGAAGCCGTTCCAGCCGAGCCACAGCAGGCCAGCGCCGACCGAGACGAACAGCAGGTTGTTCGGCACGCCGTGGTCGCGGTCACGCTTGAGCCGGGGCCCGACGACCGCGGCCGCCACGAACCCGGAGACCCCCGCGGCCAGGTGGATGACATAGCCGCCGCTGTAGTCCAGCGCACCCTTGCTCGCCCAGTAGCCCCCGCCCCACAGCAGGAACGCGTTGACCGTGTACGCGAAGGTGATCCACAGCGGCACGAAGACCAGCCAGACCCTGAAGTTGATCCGGCCGATCACACTTCCGAGGAACAGGATCGGGGTGATGGCCGCGAACACGAACTGGAAGTAGACCAGGGAACTCTCCGGGAACCTGAACTTCGGCATCAGGCCGTTCAGCAGCGGGATGACCGCCCTCGCCTGCTCGCCCGCGGCACCCACGACGGTCGCGGGCTTGCCCAGGAACGTGCCGATCCACGGCTGCCCGAAGCCCATCTTGAAGGCCCACAGCACCCAGACGATCAGGGTCAGGCAGAACGTGCTGAAGACCATCAGCATCGTGTTCACGGCCCACTTGCGCTGGACCAGGCCGCCGTACAGGACGGCGATGGCCGGAATGCTCATGAGACCGACCAGCGTCGCGGCAGTCAGCTGCCACGCGTTGTCGCCGGCGTTCAGCCAGCTCGGGTAGGGAACCACAGCGCGCCCCTTCCAACGGGGTCCGACAACGAACACTCCTTGTCTCCCATAGGCGGGTTTCGCACCCGTTTCCCAGCCGTTACACAGAGGACACGCTTGGCCTGGTTCGTGGGCCAACGGTTTCAGGGGTGTTTCACAGCCACGCATTGACCGAAAACTGACCTTGTGAAGCGCAACCAACTCCGGCCACCCCGCGTCTAACGAGGCGGACCAAGCAAAGCGGGGTTAGCGGGGTAAGGGGCTATGCGTACAACGGCAGGAGTTGCTGGGATGGAAGTCAGGACGGGACTGCGCCGCCTGACGGCGCTCGCGGGGATCGCGGCCGCGCCGGTCGCACCGGCGTTCGGGGCTGTGCACGCGAAACACGCGGCGCGGGTGGCCGTGGAGTCGGGGACACCACAGGCCGCGATACCGGCGGACGCGCTCGCCCGCGTCAAAGCCATCGCGAAACACGCGGCACGGACCACCGGCGACTGGATGCCTGCCCAGGTGACCGTGGTCGCCACCACCCATGCCAAGGCAGCGCAGACAGCGACCAGCGAGGCCCTGCTCACAGACCCGGTCTACCTGGTGACCATGCGGGGCCACTTCACCGGCGACGGGTTCAGCCCGGCGTCCAGCGTGGCGCTGCCGACGGGCACTTACCTGTCGTTCATGGTGGACGCCCGCTCGTTCCAGGTGATGGACGTCCGCCTCAGCGACCAGCCGCCCACCGTGTCGGCCGCCAGCCTCGGGCCACTGACCAGCCTCTCCTGGTAGCTCAGGCGGCCAGGCCGGCGACGGCTTCGAGCAGCCGGTCCACGTCAGCGCGGTCGTTGTAGTGGACCAGCCCGGCCCGGACCGCACCGCCTGATTCGCGGACCCCCAGCTTCGCGGTCAGCTCCCAGGCGTAGTTGTGGCCGCTCCACACATTGACCTTGCGCTGTGCGAGGTAGGCGGCAACCTCCGCCGGGGTGTGACCCGCCACGGTGAAGTACGCGGTCGCGGTGCGGCACGGTGCCTTGCCGTAGAGGGTCACGCCCGGGAGCACCGCGAGGCCGTCCAGGAGCACCTGGAACAGCGCCTCCTCGTGCCTTTGGGCGGCCGCCATGCTGGCCAGCAGCCGGGTCCGCCTGTCCCCGGTGGCGGCCGGGTCCAGGGCGGCCAGGTGCGCCACGGCCGCGGTCACGCCAGCGAGGTCGGCGAATGGCGGGGTGCCGCGCTCGAAACGTTCGGGGACGTTGCCCGGCGCGGGTTCCAGCTTGTCCGGATGGATGCCCGCCAGCAGCACGGGGTCGGCGACGACCGCGCCGACATGGGGCCCTGACCACTTGTAGGCGCTGGTCGCGTAGAAGTCAGCGCCCAGCGCGGCGACGTCGGTGGGGCCGTGAGGGGTGGCGTGCACCCCGTCCACAAAGCTGAGTGCCCCGGCGGCACGTGCCTTTGCGGTGACTCTGGCCACCTCAGGCCGGGTGCCGATCACGTTGCTGGCGGCGGTGAGGGCGACCAGCCGGGTCCGTTCGGTCAGCAGTGTGTCGTACTGTTCCGCGGGCAGTTCCCCCGAGGGCAGGTCCACCTCGGCCCAGCGGACCACCGCCCCGGCGCGGCGGGCGGCCTGTACCCACGGGCGGACATTGGCGTCGTGGTCGAGCCTGGACACCACCACCTCGTCCCCGGGCCGCCATGCCCGGGCGAGCGTGCCGGCCAGGCGGTAGGTCAAGGTGGTCATGTTCGGGCCCAGCACCACACCCTCGGCGGCCCCGCCGACCAGGTCCGCAACCGCGCGCCGGCACTCGGTGGTGATCTCGCTCGCGCGGATGCTGGCCGGGAAGGCACCGCCCGCATTGCCCAGGCCGGCACGGTAGGCGGCACTGATCGCCTCGATCACAGACCCGGGGAGCTGCGTGCCCGCCGCGCCGTCCAGGTAGGCGTACCCGTCGGTCAGGGCCGGGTAGCCAGCACGCACGGCGCCGACATCGAACGTCATCCAACCGCTCCCTCCGCAGGGCGCGCGGTCCGGCCGGCCCTGTCCGCTCAGACTCTCCCCGACGCACGCAGGAGCACCCGCCAGCTGTCGCTTTCGGCCAGGCCGTGGCCAGCTCCCACGGTCTCGGTGGCAGGCCCGGGACGCGCTGCCGCGGCGCAGGTACCGACCGCCACGGGAACCTCCAGGGGCAGGTGCGGCATGCCAGCCTGCCACCCGGCGACGAGCACCTCGCAGGTGGCGGGCCGGTAGTCCTTCCCCAGCGAGCGAGCCAGGTCCCAGGCATGCAGGTGCCATTCCGCGCAGGCGGCGCCCACGAACCCGCCAACTGTCACGAGCGTGTCGCGGTAGTGGTGGTGCGGCATGTCCCACACGTCCACCACCCGCAGCGCATAGGCGCGTGCCGAGGCGGCGAAGGCGGCGATGTGCTCGGGCCCGGTGGCATCGGGCAGGGCCGCCAGTTCGGCGGCGTTCTGCCGGGCCAGTTTGCGTGCCAGGCTCGGCGGGCCAGCACTGGCCGACATCAGCCTGGCCAGCAGGCTGACGGGCGCGTCGTCCAGGTACTCGTGATAGTTGTCCGCCACACAGCGGAGGTGGCCAGCGAGGTCAACCGCCCGCCATTCCGGGCATGGCGTCGGTCCGGCCCATGCCTCGGGTGTGAACTGAGCACTCAGCTCACAGATGATCACCACGCCAGCGTGGTAGGCCGACAGCGCGGCCCCAGGTGTCCACTCCGTCATGGACTGCCCCCACAATCCGTACACGCCCTCACCCTCCTCCCCTGCCGGCTCGCAGGAGAGGCGAGGCTCGGGCTAGCCAGCGTGCCAGAGTCACCGCCGCAGCGCCACCCCCGGACGGTCACATTTTTCCCGCAGCTGGCCATTAGTGCCCAATTCTCCACCAACCAGGCATAATACGCCCGCAGTCTCGCTGGTCGCCACACGCCCGGCGCCGCCCTTCGACCCAACAGCGCCATCCGCGGGCGCAGTCTCCCACCGGCAGCGAGGTGTCCTGCCGCCGGAAAATGAGGTGACACACGACAACGGGCCGGTTAGCGTCGGCCCAATGCCCCCTGTGCACGTTACCCCCACTCCGCGTGCCCACAGTCCGGGGTCACCGCTGAGATCTCTCTGGCGGTTGCGCAACTACCTCAGGCCCTATGTGTGGCAGCTCGCGGTCATGCTGGTCGCCGCGTGTGTGGCCAGCGGATCCGCGATCGTGATCCCATTGCTCACGAAGTCCGTCATCGACAGCGCCATCGCCCATGGCAACCGGCGCCTGCTCATCCTGCTGAGCCTGGCCGCGCTCGGCCTGGGGGCAACCCAGGCCATCCTCAACTTCATCAGGCGGTGGATCCAGGCCGGTGCCGTGACCGGCATGGAGCAGGCCATCCGTGACGACCTCTACGCGCACCTGCAGCGGCTCGACACCGCATTCCACAGCGAATGGCAGTCCGGGCAACTGCTGTCGCGGGCCACCACCGACCTGTCGACGATCCGGCGGTTCGCTGGCTTCGGAATAGTCTTCGCGATCACCAACATGGTGCAGTTCGCCGTGGTGGTGGCATTGCTGGTGAGCCTGAACTGGGTGCTGGGGCTGCTCACAGGTGCGGTATTCCTCCCGGTGATGGCCGTGAGCACCTGGTTCGAGCGCCGCTACACAGTGCTGTCCCGCAGCGCCCAGGACCAGCAGGGCGACCTCGCCACCTATGTGGAAGAGGCCGCGACCGGGCTCGGTGTGATCAAGGCACTGGGCCGCCGGGTCGAGTTCGCCCACACCCACGGCGCGTCGGCCACGCGGGTCTACCGGACGCAGGTGGCCAAGGCGCGACTGCGTGGCAACTTCTGGGCCAGCCTGGAGCTGATCCCCAACATCATCATCGGGATGATCGTCCTGTTCGGCGCACTGGCGGTCAGCCACCACACCCTCACGCTCGGCGGGCTGGTCGCCTTCATCACCCTCACGCTGCAGCTCGTGTGGCCCATCGAGGCAGTGGGCTACATCCTGGCCAGCGGCCAGGAAGCGGCCACGGCAGCACAGCGGGTGTACGAGATCCTCGACTCACAGCCAGCGATCAGCGACCGCCCCGCGGTCAGTGCCGCGGTCACTGGCGCGCTCAGCGCTGCCACGCTGCCACGCCCACGGCCCGCGGTGGAGACCGCCGTGCTGCGGCGCCAGCATCCGGCCCGGCTGGTCTTCGACGGGGTCAGGTTCAGCTACCCGCAGGCCAGCCAGCCGGTGCTCCGGTCGGTGTCGCTGACCGTCGAGCCGGGGAAGACGCTCGCGCTGGTCGGCGCCACCGGCTCGGGCAAGACCACACTGCTGCAACTGGTGCCGCGGCTGGCCGACCCCGAGGCCGGGTCCATCACGCTCGACGGCGTCGACGTCGGGGACATGCCGCTGGTCCGGCTGCGTGCCAGGGTCGGCTGCACGTTCGAGGAACCGTCGCTTTTCTCGGTCAGCGTGCGGGAGAACGTGACCCTGGGCGTGTCCGGCGCCAGTGCGGCCGAGATCGAGCAGGCCCTGGCCACCGCCCATGCCGACTTCGTGTACGAGCTCCCATGGGGCCTGGACACCCGGATCGGGGAGCAGGGCATGTCGCTGTCGGGTGGCCAGCGGCAGCGGCTGGCACTGGCGCGGGCGATCCTGGCCGGCCCCCAGGTGCTAGTCCTGGACGACCCGCTGTCCGCCCTGGACGTGCGCACGGAGGAGAAGGTGACGCTGGCCCTGCGGCAGGTGCTCGCCGGGACGACGGCGCTGATCGTCGCGCACCGGCCCTCCACGGTGCTGCTCGCCGACAGCGTGGCCCTGCTGGCTGACGGGGTCATCGCCGCGCAGGGGACACACGCCGACCTGCTCGCCACCGATGCGCGCTACCGGGCGCTGATGAGCGGCACCCACCCAGCCCCCGCGAGCCAAAGGGCCGCCGCGCCGCCTGGACTGACGAGCACCCCGCGAGCCGAAGGGCGCGGTGCCGCCTGGACTGAGGAGCGCCCCCGCGAGCCGCAGGGGCGCGGTGCCGTCTGGACTGAGGAGCGTCCCCGTGAGCCGCAGGGGCGCGGTGCCGTCTGGACTGAGGAGCGAGAAGCGAGCGCAGCGAGCGCAGGAGCGACGAGGGAAGACGGCGCCTCGGGGCGCCCCGGAGGCGAGCGGGCCGGCAGAGCGAGCGCAGGAGCGACGAGGGAAGACGGTGCCCTCAGGCACCCGGAGGCGAGCGGGGTCAGCAGGGTGCTCCCCGGCGGCCCAGAGGCGAGCGGGACCAGCAGCGACGAGGGCGCACAGGCGGTGGCACGGTGACGACGCAAACGGTGACAACGCAGGACTGGCGGGGGATCGCCGCTGAAGATGTCGAGAAGGTCACCGGCAGTCTGGCAGCGCTGCTGCGGCGCCGGACCAGGCGGCTGCTGACCGACCTGCTACGCCCTTACTGGCGCGAGATCACCATCGCGCTGCTGCTGATCCTGGCCACCAACCTGGCGGCACTGGCCGGGCCGTGGCTGGTGGGCCTGGCCATCGACCGTGGCATCCCGCCCCTCATCCACCACAGTGACATCACGCCGCTTGCGGTCATCGTGGCTGCCTTCTTCGTCACGGTCTTCCTGCAGGCCGCCTCGATCAGGGCCTCGATCGCGGCCATCGGCCGGTTCGGCGAGGGCGTGGTCCGCGAACTGCGCCGGCGGCTGTTCGACCACTTCCAGCGCCTGCCCGTCGCCTTCCACGAGCGCTACACCTCGGGCCGCGTCATCTCCCGGCAGACCTCCGACATCGACTCCATCTCGGACCTGTTCCAGGAGGGGCTCGACTCGCTGGTGGCCGCGGTCCTGTCACTGCTGCTGGTCGGGGTGGGCATGCTGCTGCTGGACTGGCGGCTGGCCCTGGTGGTACTGGCCGGCTTCCTCCCACTGGCGGCGCTGAGCGCGTGGTTCCGGCGGGAGTCCACGGTCGCCTAC
Source organism: Streptosporangiaceae bacterium (assembly GCA_035946955.1). Lineage (GTDB taxonomy): Bacteria > Actinomycetota > Actinomycetes > Streptosporangiales > Streptosporangiaceae > DASYYE01. The sequence continues at coordinate 30,600 of DASYYE010000365.1, forward strand.
CGGCGCAGCCGGGAAGCGATCGCGGCCGTCATCATCCACTTCGTGGAGACGTTTGGCGGCATCCGGGCAGTGCAGGCCTTCCGCCGCGAGCCCCGCAACGATGAGATCTTCGCCGACCTGAACACCGGGTACGCGATGACCTCGCGGCGCTCCCTGCGGCTGATCGCGGTCTACGCGCCCGGGATCACGCTGGTCGGCAACGTCGCCACCGGGGCGGTGCTGCTCTACGGCGGGTTCCAGGTGATGGATGGCCAGATCAAGGTCGGTGTGCTGGCCACGTTCCTGCTCTACCTGCAGCGCTTCTTCGACCCGCTGCAGGATCTGTCGCAGTTCTACAACACCTTCCAGTCCGCGACCGCGGCGCTGGAGAAGATCTCCGGCGTGCTGGACGAACCTCTGAGGGTGCCTGAGCCAGCCAGGCCAGCCAGCCTGCGCCCCCGCCATGACGAGGGCCGCGAGGTACGGTTCGAGTCGGTGCGGTTCGCCTACCGGGAGGCGACCGTGCTGCCCGGGCTCGACCTGGACATCCAGGCGGGGCAGACAGTGGCGGTGGTGGGCGAGAGCGGAGCGGGCAAGACCACGATCGCCCGGCTGGCCGCGCGCTTCTACGACCCCGTCGAGGGCCGGATCCTGCTGGACGGCACCGACCTGCGAGACCTGACCGACTCCCAGCTGCGCCGCGAGGTGGTGATGATCACGCAGGAGAACTTCCTGTTCACCGGCTCGGTCGCGGACAACATCGCGCTCGGGAAGCCCGGCGCGGGCAGGCGTGAGATCGAGGCCGCGGCCCGTGCGATCGGGGCCGATGAGTTCATCGAGGAACTGCCGGGTTCCTACGACGCCCCCGTGGGCAAGCGTGGCGGCCGGCTCTCTGCCGGGCAGCGCCAGCTCATCTCGTTCGCCCGCGCGTTCCTGGCCAGCCCGGCGGTGCTGGTGCTGGACGAGGCGACCTCGCTGCTGGACGTCCCGAGCGAGCAGGCGGTCCAGGCGGCGCTGCGGACCATCCTCGGCGGCCGCACCGCGCTGATCATCGCGCACCGGCTGTCCACGGTGGCGATCGCCGACCGGGTGCTCGTGGTCGCGGGCGGGCTCGTGGTGGAGGACGGCCCTCCCGAACTGCTGCAAGCCAGCCAGGGCCGCTACGCCGAACTCCACGCCAGCTGGCGCTCGACCTTGTCCTAGCCCAAACCGGCCCTTGCGCGGAACCCCACTTCCATGATCGCGGTTGTTTGTACTGCATATAGCAGTAAAGGTCACCGCGATCCCGCTGATCAGCCCCCCGACCCGGTGCGCTGACTCCGGCCTGGGCGAGGAGCCAGCCGATCGGGGCGCCCCCAGCCGGTCCCGGTGCGTGTGGCGCAGGGTGTCGGCGCAATCGTTGGCGGGGAATTAGCGTGGGTGGGTCGCTGGTGACAGCATGGGTGTGGGAGAGACCTATGGCCGAAGACCACTCAGCCCCCGGGGACGACCAGCGCAGCCGCTGGTCGTCTGCGCTGGCGCGGCCGGACCCCAGACGGCACGCCGTGTGGCTGGTCCTGGCCGGCGCCGGACTGGTCGGCTACGCATGGGTGGATGCCGCGGCCGCGCCCTTCACGACCCGGGCTTTTGTGGGCGTGCTCATCCCTGGTGCCGTGCTTGCCGCCATCGCCTGGGGGCGGCCGCCGGAGCGCATTCCACCTCCTGATGACCTGGACGTGCTCGGGATGTCCTACTGGGTGATCTGCCTCGCCGCGCTGTTCGAGTGGGAGGCCTCCAGCTTCCGCGACAACTCCTGGCCCTGGCACCCATCGCTGACCAACCTGATCAACCCGCTGATAGCCACGCACCCGGTGAAGACCGCGGCGATCCTGGTCTGGATCCTGGCCGGCTGGGCACTGGTGAAACGATGAGTCCCCTCCCCACCCGAGCCATCACGATCATCGGGTTCGCCGCCATCATCGCCGCGATGTTCGCGCTCGAGTTCGCCGGCAGGCGCCGGGGCTCGCGCATCCCGACCGCGGGCGAGTGGCTGGGCTTCGCCATGCGCACCCGGACGGGCCGCGTGCTCGTGCTGCTGGGCTGGTGGTGGCTGGGGTGGCACTACTTCGCACGCTGACATCCCCCAGCCGCCAAGGCCAGGGCCTTCTTCAGGAGGTCCGGTGCGTGGACTACGCTGAGCCGCGTGATCCCGAAGCGCGAGACATTCAGTGACGAGGCCTGGGCCCGTTTTGTGGACGACGTAGCTCTGGCCGACGATGCCGACAGGCTGCTGGCCGAGGCAAGGTCGGCCGAGGTCGGCTTCAGGGACGCCCAGGCCGCTCACGCCCCGGCCACGGAACTGTACCGGTGGGGGAAGAACCTCGACGCAGCCCTGACCGCAGCCATGCAGGCCGCTTACGCAGCGCGCAGGGCCGCGATCGGGCCGCGTGGCTACGAGGACTGGATCTACCGCCGCAAGGCCATGGCCACACCCGATGTCCGCGCATGGTCAATGGAAGCCGAACGGCTGCTCACACTGCGTGAGAACCACCGTCTGACCGGTATCCTCCGGCTGCCGCGGACACCCTTGCAGGTTCCGGCTGAACCAGTCACATCACGGCTACACTAGGCAGTGAGTATGACAAGGATGCGCTGGGACGTAGTCACCGGGGTGACTGTTTAACCATCACATATGGCTATGTCGATTTTCGGGCGCATCGGGGAAACTGATGTGACCAATCACACAGTCCGATTAGCAGGAGGCACGTCATGTGCCCTCACACCCCACCGTGCCCAGATGCGCACGCGTTGGACCGTGAGGCTGCCCGTACCATCGCCTGTCATCCTGAGCAGGGCTGGAGCCTGCTCTGTAACGGGGTCGTTGTATTCGAAGACACGGGAGAATTGCTCCCCGATGGAGAAACGGTAGAGCCACACCGGCCGACGGATTTCTGGGCCGGTCACGCAGTAGCAACCCCTGCGGCCTAGACCACCGGGCCTAGCCGCAGCACTTCCGCACCACGGCGACGGGGACCGCACCACGGGGACGGAAGACGGGGATCCACACCGCGCCAAGCGGTGTCACGGTGCCGTCAGCCTGACCCAGCCATTGCCTCAGTGCACGAGCAGTCCGGCGAGCCACTCCCCCACGACCCGCTGGAGCTCCGCTGGGTTGCGGGTGAGCGCGTGTGTCTCCCCCGGCAGCGTCACCACGTGGATGTTGCCCGCGCTGTCGGGCACACCAAAGGGGTCCCTGTCCCCATTGACCACGAGCACGTCCACTCCGGCCGCCTCGAGTTCCAGGGCACGTGACCGCTCCGGCCGGCCGGGTGGGTGCAGCGGGAAGGCAAGCGCGACCACGGCACAGGCACCCGCCGCCTGGGCTGTCCGGCACGCCACGCGGGCACCATTGCTGCGGCCGCCCTGGACGAGGGGCACCCGCGGGAACCGTTTCCGCAGCGCGGCCATGACCTCCAGCCACGCAGCGTCCTGCTTGGTCACCGAGCCTGGCGCCCGTGCCCCAGCCACCCGGTAGGGCTGCACGACACGCGCGACCGCAGCGCCCTCAGACAGCCCGGCCCGCGCCGCTGCCGCCAGGTCGGGCGAGTCCACGCCGCCACCCGCTCCGTGCGTCATGACCAGCAGGAACATTGGCCTGCGCGGGCCTTCGACGGTGACCTCCGCGCTCCCGTGTGCGGTGCTGACCTCCACAGCACGCAGCGTAGCGGCCAGTCACCACCAGGCCACGTCACCCACAGCACAAACCGGCGTCCCGCCGGCGGGCCCAGCCGCACGAGTCGGCCCCGGCCAACCACCCTCCCAAAGGGCCAGGGTCACTCTCAGGCCGATCGCCCCGGCTGGGCCCACCTTGGAAAGGCCGGCCACCACCGGGCTGGCCGCAGCACCAGCCCGGTGGTGGCACCGGCGCCCCCGGCACAGGGGGCTTCATTGAAGGCAGGAGCCGGGCCTCCGACCCGGTTGCGGGAGCAATGCGTCAACCTAAACAGTTACAGACCGTGCAAACATCGGCTCATCGTGAAGTAAGCGATGCTTCACGGTTGCCCCAGCCATGGCGGCTGCGCCAGACTGGGTACCCCCGCCGATCCAGCCTGCGCACACACAGGATCGGTGCCCGCCGCACTCCTAGACACCGGCTGCCAGTTCCTGGGGAGGGTCTCTGGCAGCCGGGGCCTGTTGTCTCAATCCTGTACACGCACCGAGCACGAAACCGTACTCATGGGTGTAAAAGATCCCAAACAGGTTGTCATTCACCACCCGCCTGACCGATAGTGATCTAGGAGCCGGCGGACGGGGCCGCACTGAGGACTGAGCCAATGGCGAAACAGGATGTCCTGTCGCATCTGTTGGAGCTGACAACAGACGCCGGGGCCGCGAGGGACATCTCCCAGCAGGCGGCCGCACTCGCGGAGCTGCAGCGCGCGAGCGCCTCGGCGTTGCGCGGCACCGTCGTGGCCGCACGGGAGCAGGGCATGTCCTGGCGGGAACTGGCGGGAGTCCTGCAGATGGCCGCCCCGACGCTGTACAGCCAGTTCCGGTCCGGCCGCGACGTGGTCGCCGTCCCCCAGCATGGCTCCAGCGGGCCTGATGCAGACCCAGGTGTCCCCGTCGGCACCGCGGGTGAGGCTGGCCCGCCACCACAGTCCCTGCCCACCGCTGCCCGGCCCGGGCCACCCACAGCAGGGGCTGACCTGTTCGTCGGCAGACAGCAGGAACTGGCGGACCTCCGCCGGATGCTGGCGCGCAGCCGCATGGTGACGTTGGTAGGCACCGGAGGCGTGGGGAAGACACGGCTCGCCGCCGAGCTCGTCCCTGGCGTCCGCAAGTCCTACCCCGGTGGGGTGTGGTGGTCTGACCTGGCACCTCTGGTGGCCACCGCACAGGTGGAGGCCGCGGTGGCAGCGGCCGTCCGCGCGTCGGCCTCCGACGAGCCGACGACGCCGCGGACGCTCGTGGCAGCGGTTTCGGGGAGTTGCGCTGCGGGGGCCACGCTGCTGGTGCTCGACAACTGCGAACACCTCGTGGGTGCCTGTGCCGACCTGATCAGCAGCCTGCTCGCGGAGTGCCCGCGGCTGCGGGTCCTCGCCACCAGCAGGGAAGGGCTCGGGATCCCCGGAGAGTCACTGTTTGCTGTGGCCCCGCTGTCCATCGCGCCGGATCGGCCGCTGGCCGCCACCGAAGCCCGCAGCCTGGACTCGGTGCGGTTGTTCGCGGACCGGGCCCGGGCCGTGTGTCCCGGGTTCGAGCTGACCGACGACCGGATCCCGGTGGTCGCCCGGTTGTGTGCCGAACTGGACGGGCTGCCGCTGGCCATCGAACTGGCCGCCCGGCTGTCGGACATGTTCACGCCCAGCCAGATGCTCGACCAGCTCGACGACCGGCTGACGCTGCTGACCGGCCGCAGGCGCGACCTGGCGCCGCGCCACCGCAGCCTGCGGGCGGCGATCGAGTGGAGCTACGACCTGCTGAACAGCGACGAACAGGCCGTGTTCCGGCGGCTGGCGGTGCTGCCCGGGGGCTTCAACCGCGACACGGCCGCGGGTGTCTGTGCCGACCTCACCCTCAGCGCGGTGGAGCTGTGGTGCGTCCTGACCAGCTTGCACGGCAAGAGCCTCCTCGTCGCCGAAACGACCGGACGGCTCCGGATCCTGGAGTCCCTGCGGGCGTTCGGCATCGACCGGGCCGACGCCGCCGGCGAGGTACCCGGAATCCATGACCGGCTGCTGGCCTGGCTGTCAGGGCTGGCACAGCCGCTGCTCACCGACACCGCCCTGCACCAGCGCATCCGGCGCCCGCTCGATGAGGAACGCCATAACCTCCGTTACGCGATGCAGGTGGCGAAGGAGACCAGCGACGAGCGGTACCCGCTCATCGCGCTTGCCCTGGCGAGCGTGCTGCTGTGGCGCGGGGACGGCCCTGACGGCCTGAACCTGCTGGAGTTCCTGCTCTCGAGAATCCACACCGGGTCACCGGTTGCCGTGGTCGCCCACGGCCGGCTGGCTTGGGCACTGGCTCGCTCAGGGGACTTCCCAGGAGCGAAACGGCATTCCGAGAAGTGCATAGAGCTGTCCGACGCGGTCACCGGCGGGGCCACGAAAGCATACGCACTCAAGAACCGGGCGCTGGTGAGCTTGATCGTTGGTGACGTGCCTGCGGCGCTCGCCGCCTACCGGGAGCGCATCGCCCTGTTCCGCTCGAAGGGCTCTGTGCTGGACGTGGCGATGTGCCTCAACCAGCTTGCGTGGACACTGACCAGCGACGGTCAGTACGAAGCCGCCTTGGAGGCGGCCGAGGAAGCGATCACGATCACCCACCGGGACTTCGAGGACGAACCGGGCGTGTTCTCCAGTGCCCAGCACACCGTGGGCACGATCGCCTACCTGCAAGGAGACCTCGCCAAGGCGACCGTGTGTTTCACCATGTCCATGCTGACCCCCACCCTCGACGCGGAGGACCTGCCCAGCAACACCGAAGGCCTTGCCTTGGTCGCTGCCCGGAGCAACGCACCTGAGCGGGCACTGCGTCTGCTTACTGCCGGCAGCACCATCCGTGCCCAGCGGGCACTGGCCGCCGAACCGTGGTGGCAGCGCCTGCTCGATGAGGCGATGGACACGGCCCGGTCGCAGCTGTCCCCAGCCCAGGCCACGGCCGCGACAGCTGAGGGAGCAGCACTCACGGTCGAGGAGACGCACTCCTATGCACTGAGCGACCAGTGGCCAGGCAAGCCCCGGCCGACTGCCGCACACACCCTGACAGCCCGGGAGTACCAGGTCGTCTCCCTGCTCGTGCAGGGTCTGACCAATTCACAGATCGGCTCCCGGCTCGGTGTCACCCCCCGGACCGTCGCCAGCCACCTCGAACACGTCCGGACCAAGCTCGACCTGCCCACCAGGGCACAGGTCATCGCCTGGGCCACCCGTGAGGTGCTCGAGTCACCGCCCGGCCAGACCGCCACCGCCAGTGGCGGCCCCGGAAAGGCGCCACGGGGCTAGGGCGTGTCCCTGCCCGGTACCCAGGGCAGTGCCGTGGTTTTGACGTATTCACGTTGAGACGACATGTAGTTGCCCACGAGCACCTACGATCCCGCCAAGGAGGCGCAGGTCGCTTGGCCAGCCTGGAAAGTCACCGGGAAGCCTCACACATCGAGCAGCTTCTTGAGGAACTGGCCGGTGTAGCTCTCCTCCACCAGGGCCACTTCCTCCGGCGTGCCGGTCGCGACCACGGCGCCCCCGCGTGACCCGCCCTCGGGCCCGAGGTCGATCACCCAGTCCGCGGTCTTGATCACGTCCAGGTTGTGCTCGATGACAATGACCGTGTTGCCGCCGTCCACCAGCTTGCCCAGCACGCCGAGGAGCTTGCGGATGTCCTCGAAGTGCAGGCCGGTGGTGGGCTCGTCCAGCACATAGATGGTCCGGCCGGTGGAGCGGCGCTGCAGCTCCGAGGCGAGCTTGACGCGCTGTGCCTCGCCACCGGACAGCGTGGGCGCGGGCTGGCCCAGCCTGACGTACCCGAGGCCGACGTCATTGAGGGTCTTCAGGTGACGGTGGATGGCGGGGACCGCCTCGAAGAAGGCCGCTGCCTCCTCGATCGGCATGTCCAGGACTTCCGCGATGTTCTTGCCCTTGAAGTGGACCGCGAGCGTGTCCGTGTTGTACCTGGCGCCGTGGCAGACCTCACACGGTACGTACACATCCGGCAGGAACTGCATCTCGATCTTGATCGTGCCGTCCCCGGAACAGGCCTCGCACCGGCCGCCCTTGACGTTGAACGAGAACCGCCCCGGCTGGTAGCCGCGGACCTTCGCCTCGGTGGTGGCGGCGAACAGCCGCCGGATGTGGTCGAATACCCCGGTGTAGGTGGCGGGGTTGGAACGGGGTGTCCGCCCAATGGGGCCCTGGTCGACGTGGACCACCTTGTCGAGGTGGCCGATCCCGGTGACCCGGGTGTGCTTGCCCGCCACCGTCCGCGCCCCGTGCAGTTCCCTGGCCAGCGCGCTGTAGAGGATGTCGTTGACCAGGGTGGACTTGCCTGAGCCGGATACTCCGGTGACCGCGACCAGGCAGCCGAGCGGGAAGGCGACGTCCACGTCGCGCAGGTTGTGCTCGCGCGCGCCCTTGACGACCACCTCCCGGCCCCGCTCGCGCTTGCGGCGCTCCGCGGGCACCGGGATGGACCGCCGCCCGGTCAGGTAGCCGCCGGTCAGCGATTCCCCGGACGACAGCAGCTCCGGCAGCGGCCCCGAGACCACGACCCGGCCGCCGTGCTCACCGGCCCCGGGGCCGATGTCGACCACCCAGTCGGCGGCCCGGATGGTGTCTTCGTCGTGTTCCACGACGATGAGGGTGTTGCCGAGGTCACGCAGGCGCAGCAGGGTCTCGAGCAGCCGGTGGTTGTCGCGCTGGTGCAGGCCGATGGACGGCTCGTCCAGTACGTACAGCACACCGACCAGCCCAGAGCCGATCTGGGTGGCCAGCCGGATCCGCTGCGCCTCGCCACCGGCGAGGGTGGCCGAGGCCCGGTCCAGCGTCAGGTAGTCCAGGCCCACGTCGAGCAGGAAGCCCAGCCGCGCATTGACCTCCTTGAGGATCAGGCGGGCGATCTGGGCGTCGCGGTCGGACAGCTCGAGTTCCAGCAGCCGCTTGGCCAGCTCCCCGATGGGCAGCTGGCAGAACTGCGCGATCGACTGCCCGTCCACGGTCACCGCGAGCGACACCGGCTTGAGCCTGGCCCCACCGCAGGCCGGGCAGGGCACCTCGCGCATGTAGCCCTCGAAGCGCTCCCGGCTGGAGTCGCTCTCCGCCTCGCCGTGCCTGCGCTCGATGTAGGGGACCACGCCCTCGAAGTTGGTGTAGTAGGAGCGCTCCCGGCCGTAGCGGTTGCGGTAGCGCACGTGGACCTGTTCGTCGTAGCCGTACAGCAGGGCGCGCCGCGCCGCTGCTGGCAGCCGCTCCCACGGGGTGTCAATGCTGAACCCCATTGCATCGCCCAGGGCCTCTTCCAGCCGCAGGAAGTAGTCGCTGACGTGCCCGGCGCTCCACGGCCCGATCGCGCCATCCGCCAGCGTCCGTGCCGGGTCGGGGACCACCAGGTCGGGGTCGACCTCCATGCGGGTGCCCAGGCCGGTGCAGTCAGGGCAGGCGCCCCAGGGCGAGTTGAACGAGAACGACCGCGGCTCCAGCTCTTCGAACGACAGGTCGTCGTACAGGCAGGCCAGGTGCTCGGAGTACATGCGCTCCCGGTGCGGGTCCCCTTCGGGCAGGTCCACGAACTCCAGCACGACGACGCCGCTGGACAGGCCGAGCGCGGTCTCCACCGAGTCGGTGAGCCGACGCCGCGCCGACTCCTTGACCGCCAGCCGGTCCACCACCACCTCGATGGTGTGTTTCTCGTACTTCTTCAGCGCAGGCATCTCGCTGGTGCCGGCCTCGTCCAGCCGGACCACCACGCCGTCCACCCGCGCCCGCGAGTAGCCCTTGGCCTGGAGTTCGCGGAGCAGGTCGGTGTACTCGCCCTTGCGGCCCCGCACGACCGGCGCGAGCACCTGGAACCGTATGCCGTCCTCCAGTTCGAGCACCCGGTCCACGATCTGCTGCGGGGTCTGGCGGGCGATCGGCCGACCACACACGGGGCAGTGCGGCTTGCCCACCCGCGCGTACAGGAGCCGCATGTAGTCGTAGACCTCGGTGATGGTGCCGACGGTCGAACGCGGGTTGCGGCTGGCCGCTTTCTGGTCGATCGAGACAGCGGGCGACAGCCCGTCGATGAAGTCCACATCCGGCTTGTCCATCTGCCCGAGGAACTGCCGGGCATAGGCGGACAGCGACTCCACATAGCGCCGCTGGCCCTCCGCAAAGATGGTGTCAAAAGCCAGGCTGGACTTGCCCGACCCGGACAGCCCTGTGAAGACGATCAGGGAGTCCCTGGGCAGGTCCAGAGAGACGTCCTTGAGGTTGTGCTCACGGGCGCCACGGACGACAAGTCGGTCAGCCACGGTGTTGCCTACTTCGGTGCTCAGGGCAGTCCTCACGGCCGGACATGGTATCCGGGGCCTCTGACAAAACACGGATTCCCCGCCAAGCCTTCCCAGGGCTCCCCGGCCGCAGCCCCCAGGCCTCTTCCCAGAGTGCCATGCCGTTGCGGCAGGATGGTCCCGGACGCGGCAACGAGAGAGCAGGAGCCCATGACCTACACCGGAGACGTCAGCGTCGGCGGGCCACCCGACACCCGGAACCTCGGTGGCCTGACCATCACCAAGCTCACGGTCGGGCCCATGGACAACAACGCCTACCTGCTCAGCTGTGCGAGCACCGGGGAGCTGCTGCTCATCGACGCCGCCAACGAGGCCGACCGGCTGCTCGGGCTCATCGGCGACCGCCCGCTGCACCGGGTCGTGACCACGCACCGCCACTTCGACCACTGGCAGGCACTGGCGGAGGTGACCGGGGCCACCGGCGCCGAGGTGCTCGCGCACCCCGACGATGCGGACGGCCTGCCTGTCCGCGCCAGCGGCTTGCTGGAGAACGGGGATACGGTGCAGGTCGGCGAAGCCACCTTGTCAGTGATCCACCTGCGCGGCCACACCCCCGGGAGCATCGCCTTGTGTTACGCAGGCGACGCCGGGGCGGAGAGTGGTGGGCCGCACCTGTTCACCGGTGACTCCCTGTTCCCCGGCGGCCCCGGTAACACCGAGCACGACCCGGCCCGGTTCGGCCAGCTCATGGACGACCTGGAGGAGCGGGTGTTCGGGGCGCTGCCCGACACCACCTGGGTCTACCCGGGCCACGGCAAAGACACCACGCTCGGCACCGAGCGTCCCCACGTGGGCGAGTGGCGCGCCCGCGGCTGGTGACCCGCCTGCGCGGGTCCCCAACAGCGGCCAACGGCTGACAGGCAAGCTGGCCGCCTCGGGGTGCCCTAGACGCTGACCACCGTCACGGCGGACTCGAGGCCCTTGAAGTCGTCTCCGTTGCGCGTGAACAGGGGCAGGTCGCGCGCTGAGGCAATGGCCGCAATCATCAGGTCTACCCGGTGGGGCCACGGGTCGCGGCTGGCGGCCAGGGTCAGCGCGACCAGGGTTCCGTAGCGGGCCGCAGCATTACGATCGAACGGCAGTGCTTCGAAGTCGGAGACGGCCACCGCCAGCCGAGGGCCCGGGACCGCGCGAACCTCCTCCCCCCGTTCCACCGTGCTGACCGGCGTGTCGTGCCCGGCCAGTGACTTCTGCGAGGCGGTTGGTGTCTCCTCGAGCCCTGGGGGCGGGCAAGCAGCCATGGCCGAGAAGTGGAACGGGCACCGCTGGGCCTGGCAATCGGTCCCGGGCCCGCAGGAGAGCTGGCTGGGTTCGGTGTCGTGCGTGTCCGCCACCTTCTGCGAGGCGGTCGGCTGGGCCGCGAACAGCGCGGGCATCTCCTCCCCCCTGGTGGAGCGGTGGAACGGGACCTCGTGGGCCGTTCAGCCCATGCCCAGCCATCCCCGTCGAGAGCTGGAGAGTGTCTCCTGCGTGACGGTGCGCTTCTGTGAGGCGGTGGGCCCCGGCGGCCCGGACGGCGGCATCGCCGAAAGGTGGAACGGGAGATCCTGGACGCTTCAGTCCCGGCCGGTCGCGGCGGTCATCCCGGACTCCGTGTCCTGCCCGGCGGTGGGCTTCTGCCTCTCGGTCAACGCCTTCGACCAGGTCGCGATCTGGAATGGGACGTCCTGGGTGGCCGGGCCAGGCGTGCCGCGGCTGAACGGTGTCGGCTCGGTCTCATGCGCCTCGGCGCACTTCTGCGTCGCCTCCGGCCAGCTTCTCCCGCCGAGGGGGGCGGTGGCGATGTGGAACGGCCATGCCTGGCAGGTGCGGCGGGTTCCGGGGCCGTCCAGCGCCAGCCTGGACGCGGTCGCATGCGCGACGGCCCGCTCCTGCGAGGCCGCTGGAGACACCGAAGGCCGCGGAGGCCGTTCCGCGCTCTTCGGTGAGAGCTGGAACGGGTCACGCTGGACCCGGGAGCCGATGCCCACCCCTCCCCAGACGCGTGGGTTGACCCAGATGGACGCCGTGTCGTGTCCCTCCCCGGACTGGTGCGCTGCGGTGGGGCAGTACGACACCAACAGCAGCGACACCGCTGCGCGGACCCTCGCGGAGGTCTGGAACGGCACCACCTGGACGCCTCGGCACACTCCCAGTGGCCCCAGGCCATTAGCGAGCGTCTTGCCTATTGGCAAGCCCAGCGGCGCTGTCGCCGATCACGTTCGGCCCGTTTGAGGCGGCGCCGCAACGAAGACCCCGTACGCCCAGCTCGCCACCGACCTGGCGTCGGGGAGCGTGCCGAACTTCAGCCGCCCGTCACCCACGGGCACATCCCGGACCCGCTGGGCCCACTGTCACACCGGTGGGCCCAGCGGCCCGACGCGGCGGTAGAGCGCGAGGGCGGCGTTCACCGCGTCCTCGGGGGTGGGGAGTGCTGCCGCGCGCTTGCCCGCCGCCTCGCGGAGCCGCTCGGCCTGCGCGGGGTCGTCGAGGACCGCGGTGATGGCTGCGGCGAGCGCGCCGGGGTCGCGGGGCGGGACGAGAAGGGCGCCATCCTCACCCGTCAGGTCGGGGTTCCCGCCGACCCGGGTAGCGACAATGGGCCGGCCCAGGCACAGGGCCTCCTGGAGGGCGACCATCTGGCCCTCCCACATACTGGGGACCGCGACCACGTCAGCAGCTGACATCAGGGCGGGGACGTCGTTTCGGTGGCCGAGGAATGCCACCTCGACCCCGAGGGTGCCCGAAAGGGCCGCCAACGAGCCCGCCAGTGGCCCGTCGCCAGCGAGCGCGAGCAGCGGCTTTGGCTCGCGTTGCTGCCAGCTGACGGCCGCATTGAACAGGACCCCGTAGCCCTTCTGCGGCGCGAGCCTGCCCACCGCGAGCACCACGGGCCGGTCGGGGCCCCCCATTGCATCCCGGGCGAGCGCGACCTCAGCCGGTGAGGGCTGGGCGACCTCCGGCGCCGGGACGAGCGCCCGGCCCGCATCGTGGGCGCCATACCGGCGCATCCGCTCCCCCAGGTCCGCGGAGACCCAGGTCACGGCGTCCGCACTGTGGGCGACCAGCCACTCCAGTGACGTGAAGGTGGCCCGGGTCGCTCTGCCGGGGCTGTCCGGCGGGCCGTTGTGGAGGGTGACCACCAGCGGGGCGCGTCTGGCCCGCCCATTCCCTGCAGGCCCGCGCATCCGCGCGAGCGCTGCCAGGCCGCCGGCCCGCAGCCCGTGCGCGTGCACCACATCCGGCGACCACCGGTAACTCCCCCTGTGCAGCCGCGCGATCTCCCGCCCGTCGCTGGCTGGCCGCAACCGCTCCGCGACATCCAGCGCCTCAAACCCGACCCGCCCCGCATCCGCCCCGAAGAACCGCTGACCGGTCTCCGCAGGCGCGAACACCCGCACCTCGGCCCCTGCAGCCGCACACCCCCGCGCCAGCATCGCGACGTGCGCGCCCATCCCCCCGGCCGACACCCCCATCACATACGCGACCTTCACAGAACCCTCCGCTCCACGCATGTGACCAGGCCCGGCACGCTCAAGTACACCAGTATCCAGTCCCCCATCCACTGCCCGCCGCAACCACCGGGATTGGGTCACTTATCACGCTTCTGGTTGTGGTTTCGCCCTTTTCCTAGTGGTTTGTACCAGCCAAAACTCGTGGTAAGTGGCG
>DASYYE010000366.1:0-2830 GCA_035946955.1 Streptosporangiaceae bacterium
CTGCTGCTCCTGCTGCTGGCCGCCGCCACCTGGGCGGTTGTCGGGTCCACGCTTCGCCCCATCTCCGCATTGCGCCGCGGGGCCGAGCATGTCACCGCCACGGGGCGGCCACGTGCCCTGCCCGTGCCCGAGGCCGATGACGAGGTGCACGACCTGGCGGTGACCCTCAACGACATGCTCGACCGCCTCAACGCAGCCCAGCAGCGCCAGCGGAGCCTGGTCTCCGACACGGCACACGAACTGCGCAGCCCCATCGCAAGCATCCGGACCCAGCTCGAAGTGGCCCTGGACCACCCCGGCCAGCAGGACTGGCGCGAGACCGCCTCCGGCGTACTGGCGGACACGCTCAGGCTCGCCCGGCTCGCCGAGAACCTGCTGGTGCTGGCCAGGCTGGACGAGCGCGCCGACCGTGCCCCAGCCGGCGGCCCGGTGGACCTCGCCGCCCTCGCCGCCGAGGAGGCGCAGCGCACCGGCGACGCCCGGGTGCAGGTGACCACACCGCAGCAACCGGGCTGCACGGTGACCGGCGACCCGGACGCGCTGCGCCGGGTGGTCGTCAACCTGGTCGAAAACGCGCTGCGGTACACCCGCTCCCAGGTCGAGGTGACGGTGGCGCCCGCCAATGGGCAGGCCCGGCTGACCGTCACCGACGACGGCCCGGGGATCCCCGAGCGCGACCGTGAGCGTGCGTTCGGCCGCTTCGTGCGCCTGGACGACGCGCGCAGCCGCGATGAGGACGACCCCGGCGGCGCCGGCCTCGGGCTGGCTATCGTCCGCGCGACCGCCCAGGCCCACGGAGGTACCGCCTGGCTGGAGGACGCCTCACCCGGCCTGCGCGCCGTCGTCAGCCTGCCCGCCCGCGACTGAGCCCAACGGCCGGGTTACCACCGGCCCCAGGGCAGCAGCGCGGCCACCGCGATGAGCGCGAAGAGCAGCGTCAGGTATCCGATCGAGGCATGGAACAGGCGCATCGGCAGCGGGTTGACGCTCGGCCGGACCACCCCCGCACAGGCGCCCTCGTTCACCGACTCAGTCCCACCCGCGGGCTGGGCGGCGGCCATGCCCCCCAGGTCGGCGGGTGCCACGGCGGTCGTGAGGGCAATCGGCCTGGCCGTGGCGCCCGCCGAGCCCATCCGGGCCACCCGGGCTTGCAGCCGGTGGGCCTCGGCGAGGAACCAGGCCCCGAGCACCGCGGCACCCGCCGCGTACACCCAACCGGCATAGGGAACTAGGACGAGGGTGGCGGCAACCATCGCGTACGAGTACATGAGGATCTTGCGCGCCACCACCGAAGGCGGTGCCACCACAGGCAGCATGGGCACGTTCGCGGCGGCGTAGTCGTCACGGAACTTCATCGCCAGTGCCCAGAAGTGCGGCGGCGTCCAGAGGAAGATCACCGCGAACAGGACCACCGCTGGCAGGCCCACCCGCCCGGTCACCGCCGACCAGCCGACCAGCACCGGGAAGCACCCAGCCGCCCCGCCGATGACGATGTTGGACGGGGTGCGCCGCTTCAGCGCGAGCGTGTAGATGAACACGTAGAACAAGATCGCGGCGTCAGCCAGGACAGCCGACAGCCAGTTCACCAGCGTGCCGAGCAGGAGTGTGGCCGCGAGCCCCAGCACGATGCCGAACACCAGCGCCTCGACCGGCTTGACCACGGCAGCGGCGACCGGCTTGGCCAGTGGGCGCCGGGACGTACGCCGCATCACCGCGTCGATGTCACGGTCGACGTAGCAGTTGATGGTGTTCGCGCTGCCGGCCGCGAATGCGCCGCCGGCCAGCGTCACCAGCAGCACACGGACCGATGGCAAGCCCTTCTCGGCCAGCAGCATCGTGGGAATGGTCGTGACGAGCAGCAGTTCAATGATCCTCGGCTTGGTCAGCGCGAAGAGGGACCGGGCAAGCGCCCGGACAGACCGGGGCCCTGCGACCGGGGCGTCCAGTGCGGCGGCGTTGGCAGGTGGCACTACTTGCCCTCCGGGCCGGTCACGGGCTCGCCAGCAACAACTCCTGCTGGTGTCGCCGCTGTCTTGGCGGCCTCCGCTGCGGGGGCCTGCTCACCATCCACGCTGGGCGCCTGCACGCCGGGCACCAGCGGCCTGCGCTCGCGCTGGTAGCGGTGCCCGGGCACGATATGGGGTTTTGAATACAAAACCAAGAGCGCCCCACCGACGGCGATGAACAGGATCATCGGGAACGCGAACGTCAGAATGGACGCGCCGAAGGTCCAGTCGCCTGCGGCTGCCGAGACCATAACCTGCACTCCAGCCTCCCTGAGTTCATCTCCAGCCGGGAGTTCATCTCCAGCCGGCCCGGGACGGCCATGTGGGCCGACCCGGCTCGAGCAGCCGGTCGAGCCCGGCCGTCAGCGCCTGACCTTGTGCGTCTTCCTCTGTCAGCCACTGCATCAGCAGCAACACTCCGGTGAGCAGGTAGGAGGGGAGCATGAGCACCCACAGCACACCCCCGCCCACCTGCTGGTCGGCAACCAGGCCCATCAGGCCTGCCGAACCGGCCAGGTACCCGGGGTAGACCACGCGTGACCCGAACACCAGCACCATCGCGAGCACGGTCCCGACCGTCACCGTGCCGGTGAGGGCCATGACCCGGTGCAGCGGTGGCAGGGCCGGGCTGCGCGGCCGGGAGCCGATGAGCTGGAGCCAGAACACGACGCCCAGCCCAAGATAGGAGATGACCTCGATGGCGTAGACCACGGGGTGGCCTTGAGCGGCGTCGTAGAGGACTGGCACATGCCAGCCAACCCATCCGGCACAGAAAACCACCACGGCCAGGATCGACCACCGGCGTCGCCGCCGGGCCTGTACCG
>DASYYE010000367.1:0-10623 GCA_035946955.1 Streptosporangiaceae bacterium
TCAGATGGCGCTCCCAGGGACCACCATCCAGAGCTGGCACCCCAGTGCCGAATACACCTATGACTGGTACGCGATCGTAACGGACAGCGCAGGGCACTCGAGCAAGAAGCCAAAGGCCATGTGCTACTTCACGTTCGAACCCAACGGCCCGGCCGCTCCGACGATCAGCGTGCCCAGCACCGGCGTACTTGGACAGCAGATCACTGCGTCATTCAGTACCCCCGGCTGTGGCGGCACAACCGGCCCATGCCCGGTCAGCTACACCTTTGGGGAAAGCGGCATTGCCTTTTACAGCGTCCCAGCCAACTCAAGTGGCAGCTGGAGGGGGAACATCCTCCTCAGGCTACTGGGGCCCGAAACACTCGATGTCAGGGTGTCGGACCGGGCGGAAACCTCAGCAGCCCTACCAGCGCCCCTATCGCTGTCATTCGGCCAGCGACCGCCTACAAGGACGGGTACTTCACTGGTGGGCGTTACCCCGACGTGCTCCTCACAGGCAGCGGGCCCACGCCCAGTCTCTGGCTCTACCCTGGCACCGGCAACGGGCGGCTAGGCACAGCCATCGACATAGGGAGCTTGGGTACTGGCATCGGCTCCGACGGTGGTCCCGCTGATTGGTCAGGCACAGAAGTCCTGCACGGCGACCTCACGGGCAATCGTGTCCAAGACGTACTCGCGTACTACCCCGCGCACAACGTCGGCCAGCTTATCGGCGGGAGCAATGCCTTCCCGCTCGCCCCTTTCACCGAGAATCTCTGGAGCATGCTTCCATCGGGCAATCCCCCCCTCCAACTAGTCGCTGCCGGCAACGCCAGCCAGCAGAACACGGGTATCTCGGACCTCATTGGCGTTGTAGCCAATACCACGGGCTATGAACTCGACCTGTACACGAGTTTTGTCCCCGCCGGCTACTCGCAGGCCTCAACGCTGTCGGCTGCCTCCCCGGACGGGAGTCCGACCGACTGGAACGACTACACACTGGCAACCGCGCAGCCCGGCAACGATGCCAGCAGCACCGTGCTGTTCGCTCTCGACAAGTCCACCGGTGCCCTGTACGAGTCCACCAATCCGACGCACTCCACCACGGCCCTGATCGGCACACCTGGCACCTGGACTGGACTCACCGTCCCGTGGGGTCCCACCCCGCCCCAACTGGTTTCCGCGGACATCAATGCAGCCGGGCAGACCGAACTGTGGACCGTCTCAGGGCAATCAGCCACGGCCTACACGCTGAGCGGCGCCACGCTGACCCAGGAGGCCAAGCCATCCTCTGTTGCCCGTCCCGCTGACGAGTGGCCTCTCACTGGTAGCGGCCTTGACACCACCGGCGGCAACTCCCTGGGCTTCAGCGCCAGCGGGGTCGGCTGGACGGGTGACAGCTTCTTCCTCACCGCAGCCGACCTGGATGGCCGGACCGGTTATCTCGCCCCGCCCGCCAGCACTATCAGCGCCACGGTACGCACTCCGCGCCTGTCCGTCTGGTTCCGGACTGCTGCGCCTGGCGGGGTGATCGCCTCAGTCCAAAGCCACGCCATCTCCTCCGGCGCGTCAACAACGGCGAGCTACAACCCGCTGATGTACGTCGGCACTGACGGCAAGTTCTATGCGCAATGGCCAAACGGCGGCATCACCCCCGTCGTCTCTACCAATCCTGTCGATAACGGGAACTGGCACCATGCCGTCCTCACCGCCACCACCGCCGACTCCGGCAGCCAGTCCCTTTACCTCGACGGCAGGCGCGTAGGAACCCTGAAGGGTGCAGTCAGCCTGTCCCAGACAAACCCCACGCACCTCACCTTCGGGACCGGCTACATCGGCGGGGACTGGCCTTCCGAACCCCACAACCAGCCTGGCAGCACCACGGGCTACCTGGACTACTTCCAGGGCCAGCTAGCTGAGATCACCTACTCCCACTGACCCGGAAGGAACCGGCCGCCGACAGCCGGTCAGTCCACGCGCTCGTCCGGGACATACCCGGCCCGCAGCAGCGCATAGGTGACTGCCTCCTCCAGCGCGCGCCAGGACGCGGCCACGATGTTCTCGTCCACGCCCACGGTGCTCCAGCCGCTGTGGGCGGGGTCGCTCGTGTCGCGCGACTCGATCAGCACCCGGGTCACCGCGCCGGTGCCGTGTGAGCCCTCCAGGATGCGGACCTTGTAGTCGGTCAGCTCCACCTGGGCCAGGTCAGGGTAGAGCCGCTCCAGGGCTAGGCGCAGCGCGTTGTCCAGCGCGTTGACCGGTCCGTTGCCCTCGCCGGTGGCGATGGTCCGCTCCCCCTTGGCCAGCAGCTTGACCGTGGCCTCGCTGACCACCTGCCCGTCGGCGCGGCGTTCCACGATCACCCGCCAGGACTCGACCCGGAAGTGGCGCAGCCGCTGCCCTGCCAGCTCGTCACGCAACAGCAACTCGAACGACGCGTCGGCCGCCTCGAACGTGTGGCCACTGGCTTCCAGGGCCTTGACCCGTTCGACCACCCGCCCCGCCAGTTCCTTGTCCGCCAGGTCGTAGCCGAGCTGGGCGCCCTTGATCTCGACCGAGGCCCGCCCGGCCATGTCCGAGACGAGCATCCGCATGTCGTTGCCGACCCTGGCGGGGTCGACGTGCTGGTACAGCATGGGGTCGACTTTGACCGCCGAGGCGTGCAGCCCGGCCTTGTGCGCGAACGCAGAGAACCCGACATAGGGCTGGTGGGCATTGGGGGCGATGTTGGTGACCTCGCTGATCGCGTGCGCGACGCGGCTCATCTCCGCCATGCAGCCGACCGGGAGCACCTCGCGGCCGTGCTTGAGCTGGAGCCCGGCGACCACGCTGAACAGGTTGGCATTGCCGGTCCGCTCGCCGTAGCCGTTGGCGGTGCCCTGGACGTGGCTCGCGCCCGCCTCCACGGCCAGCAGGGTGTTGGCGACAGCGCACGCGGCGTCGTCATGGCAGTGGATGCCAAGCCTGGCCCCGGTCGCTGCCGACACCGCGTGCACCACGTCTCCTATCTGGCTGGGCAGCATGCCGCCATTGGTGTCGCACAGCGCGACCACCTCGGCGCCGGCCTCGGCGGCGGTGCGCACCACCTCCAGCGCGTAGGCGGGGTTGGACAAGTACCCGTCGAAGAAGTGCTCGGCGTCGAGGAACACGCGCTGCCCCTCGGCACGCAGGTGGCTGACCGTGTCGGCGATCATTGCGAGGTTCTCCTCCAGCGTGGTCCGCAGAGCCGCGACCACGTGGCGGTCGTGGCTCTTGGCCACCAGCGTGACCACCGGGGCCCCGGACTCGCGCAAGGCGGCCACCTGCGGGTCGGTACCCGCAGTCGTCCCTGGCCGGCGGGTGGCGCCGAACGCGGCGAGCTGAGCGTGACGCAGGTCCAGCTCAGAGCGCGCCCGGCGGAAGAACTCGGTGTCCTTGGGGATCGCCCCGGGCCAGCCGCCCTCGATGAAACCGACGCCGAACTCGTCGAGCTGCCGCGAGATGGCGAGCTTGTCAGCGACCGTGAGGTGCAGGCCCTCCTGTTGGGCCCCGTCTCGCAGGGTGGTGTCGTAGACGTGGAACGCATCGTCGAGCATGGCGTCGTCCGTTCTCTAGGGTCTTCGTGCACCTGCCGCCGCATAAGAAAAGACCCCTCGCAAGGGTGCGAGAGGTCTGCGCGTCGGCGGGTGCGGGCCGTCCGTGGCCTGCTAGCTGCCGACGCGCCTGCCGATAATAATCCGGCCGGACGTCACGAGACTGATTGTTTCACATGCTGAACCATGGCGCAGCCAGACCACCCCGCCAGGCAAAGGAGCCCGCCACCCGCCACTCCTATCTTGCTGTTATCAACTCTTGCTGTTATCAGCGTCTTTGGCGGTAGGAGCAGAGCGCCCAGGGTGTGTACGGCGGGCGGATGAGCGGAGGTTATGTAAACGAAGGGGCGGCGCAGAAACTCAGCAGATCTTGTGCATCCAGCCGTAGGGGTCCGGACGCTGGCCGACCTGGATGCCGAGGAGTTCCTCACGCAGGCGCATGGTCACCGGCCCCGGCGAGCCATCACCGATGACCCACTGCTGGGTGGCGCCCGCCACGGCGCCCACTGGGGTGACGACGGCGGCGGTGCCGCAGGCGAAGACCTCGGTCAGCGCACCAGACTCGCAGTCGGCCCGCCACTGCTCCACAGAGACCGTGCCCTGCTCGGCAGGGATGCCGAGGTCGGGGGCCAGGGTGAGCAGGGAGTCGCGGGTGATCCCGGGCAGCAGGGTCCCGGTCAGTGCGGGTGTCATGACCCTCGCCTGCGTGCCGGAGCCGTAGACGAAGAACAGGTTCATCCCGCCCATCTCCTCGACCCAGCGGTGCTCCAGCGCGTCCAGCCAGACCACCTGGTCGCAGCCGTGTTCCAGCGCCTGCTGCTGCCCGGCGAAGGCGGCCGCATAGTTGCCGCCGCACTTGGCCTCGCCGGTCCCGCCCGGGGCCGCGCGGGTGAAGTCCTCTGACAGCCACACCTTCACGGGCTTGACCCCGCTCTGGAAGTAGCTGCCCGCGGGCGAGGCGATGACCGCGAACAGGTAGTCCTGCGCGGGCTGGTTGATGCCGAGCCCCACCTGGGTCGCGATCATGAAAGGCCGCAGGTAGAGGCTCTGCCCGTCACCGGCAGGCACCCAGTCCCTGTCCTGGGCCACGAGCAGTTCGAGGGCACGCACGAAGGCGTCCTCGGGCAGCGTGGGCATGGCCAGCCGACGTGCCGAGTTGGCGAACCTCGCCGCATTGGCACCCGGCCGGAACGCCGCGACCGAGTCGCCCGCCTGCCGGTACGCCTTCAGGCCCTCGAAGATCTCCTGGCCGTAGTGCAGGACGGACGTTGCCGGGTCCAGCGTGAGCGGCCCGTACGGACAGACGCGGGCGTCATGCCAGCCCTGGCTGGCCGACCAGCGGATGGTGACCATGTGGTCGGTGAAGACTGACCCGAACTTCGGCTCGGCCAGGATGGCCTCGCGTTCGGCCGTGGGCACGGGGTGGTCGCTGGCCGCGACCTCGAACTCGATCTCGGGGTTGGCGCTGGTCATCGTTGTCCTTCCTTACCACCCGGCGCAGCCGGGTCACTCGGGCCGGCTCCGTTGCCAGCCCGATGCACACCATGGTCTATGACGTGCCCTGGGCGCGCACTATGACGCCTACCCTGCCGCCCGCTCGGCGATGTCGTCGCCGACTTCCGCGGTCGAGCGGGCCGCCCAGGCTCCCTGACGCTCGAGGAGGTCTTCGGCAGCCGCCTGTTCGATGCGCGCCGCCTGGGAGGTCAGCCCGAGGTGCTCGCACATCATGGCGGCCGACAGGATGGCTGCCGTGGGGTCGGCCTTCTGCTGCCCGGCGATGTCCGGCGCGCTGCCATGCACGGGCTCGAACATGGAGGGGGTGGTCCGCTGCGGGTTGATGTTCCCGCTCGCCGCGAGCCCGATCCCCCCGGCTACGGCCGCGCCGAGGTCGGTGAGGATGTCCCCGAAGAGGTTGTCGGTCACGACCACGTCGAACCGCTCGGGCGCAGTGACCATGAACATGCACGCCGCGTCCACGTGGCAGTAGTCCACGGTCACGTCGGGGTAGCGCTCGGCCAGCCCGTCCACCGTGCGCTGCCACAGGTCGCCCGCGTAGGTCAGGACATTGGTCTTGTGGACCAGGGTGAGGTGCTTGCGCGCTCTCTGGGTGGCAAGCGCAAACGCGAACTCGGCCGTCCGGCCCGCTCCGTAGGCGGTGTTGAGGCTTTCCTGGGTGGCGACCTCCGCCGGTGTCCCCCGGCGCAGCACCCCGCCCGCGCCCGCGTACGGGCCCTCGGTCCCTTCGCGGACCACGACCATGTTGACTGACTCCGGCCTGACCCCGGCCAGTGGCGAGGCCACGCCCGGGTACACCCGGACGGGCCGGAGGTTCACATAGTGGTCGAGTTCGAACCGCAGCCGCAGCAGCAGCCCCCGCTCGAGCACACCGCTGGGGACGCTCGGATCGCCGACCGCCCCCAGCAGGATCGCGTCCTGGCCGCGGATCTCGGCCAGGACGGAGTCGGGCAGGGTCTCGCCGGTGCGGTGCCAGCGCCGCGCCCCGAGGTCGTAGTCGGTCTCATCGACCTTGACGTCGACCGCGCGCAGCACCTTGAGGGCCTGCGCGATGACCTCGGGACCGATGCCGTCGCCGCCGATCACGGCTAGCTTGACTGCGGAAGTTGCCATGCGCGTACCTTACTGGCCTTACTGGTCACGCGAGGGGCTGGCGTCGCCCCCGTTGTCGCGACGGTCCAGCGCGACCTGCAGCGCGTCAGCGGCGGGACGGCGGGGCCGGACGCGCCGCGCCGGGCGGGTCACTTCCTGCTCGGGTGCCCGGGCCTCGGGCCGGTTGTATTCGTACATGTCATACATGGGATACCCCCCTAGCGCATATCCAGGTCGACGGTGCGGCCGACGACCGCGCCGATGGTTGCGGTGATCTCATCGAGGACCACCGACGGCAGCGCGGAGTCAACTGTCAGCACGATCAGCGCGTGCCCGCCGGCCGCGTCCCGGCAGACCTGCATGCCCGCGATGTTGATGCCCTCGCCGCCGAGGAGCTGGCCGACCACGCCGACGATGCCCGGCCGGTCGGTGTAGGTCAGGAACACCAGGTGCTCCGCGAGCGCGATCTCCATGTCGAAGCCGTTGACCCCCACCAGCTTCTCGACCTGGCGCTGCCCGGTGAGCGTGCCGCTCACCGACACCGTCTCACCCCCCGGCAGGGTGCCGCGCAGGGTCACCATGTTGCGCCAGTCCGGGCTCTCGGCGCGGGTGGACAGGCTGACCTCGACACCCCTGTCGGCCGCCAGCAGCGGGGCGTTGACGTAGGTCACGCTGTCCTCGACGACGTTGGCGAAGACGCCCTTGAGCGCGGCAAGCTGCAGCACCCGGACGTCGTGGCTGGCGATCTCACCCCGGACCTCGATGTCGAGGCGGGCAGCGACCCCACCGGCCAGCGCCGTGAAGATCCGGCCGAGCTTCTCGGCCAGCGGCAGCCCTGGCTTGACGTCCTCATGCACCGAGCCGGAATCGACATTGACCGCGTCCGGCACGAACTCACCCGACAGTGCCAGCCGGACCGACTTCGCGACCTGCGTGCCCGCCTGCTCCTGGGCTTCGTGCGTGCTCGCGCCGAGGTGCGGGGTGGCCACCACGGTCGGGATGGCGATCAGGGGGTTGCCGACCGCGGGCTCGGACGCGAACACGTCGATGCCGGCGCCAGCGACCCGGCCGTCCTTCAGCGCCAGCGCGAGGGCGTCCTCGTCCACGATGCCGCCCCGTGCCGCATTGACGATGCGCACGCCCGGCTTGACCAGGCGCAGCTCGCGCTCACTGAGCAGCCCTGCTGTCTCGGAGTTCTTCGGCAGGTGGACGCTGATGAAGTCGGCCTCGGCCAGGAGCTCGTCCAGGCCAAGGAGGCGGACGCCGAGCTGGGCCGCACGCGCCGCGGGGACATAGGGGTCGTAGGCCACCACGGTCATGCCGAAGGCCGTCAGCCGCTGCGCCACGAGCGCGCCGATACGGCCCAGCCCGAGGATGCCCGCGACCTTGCCGGACAGCTCCACCCCGGTGAACTTCGACCGCTTCCACTCCCCCGCCTCGAGCGAGGTCACTGCCTGCGGGATGTTGCGGGCCACGGCCAGCAGCAGCGCGACCGCGTGCTCGGCCGCACTGGTGATGTTGGAGGTCGGGGCGTTCACCACCATCACGCCGGCCTTGGTGGCCGCTGGCACGTCCACGTTGTCCAGGCCCACACCAGCCCGGGCGACCACCCGCAGCTTGGGCGCGGCCGCCAGTGCCTCGGCATCGATCCTGGTCGCGCTGCGGATGATGACCGCGTCTGCGTCAGCCAGCGCTGCCAGCAGCGCTGACCGGTCGGACCCGTCGGTGTTACGTACCTCGAAGCCGGACTCGAGCTGGGCGGTCGCGGCAGGTGAGAGTTCCTCGGCAACTACGACGATGGGTGCAGGCATGGCTTGGCCCCTCAAGCATCGGTGGCGGAAGAACCAGTGTAACTAGCCTTGTGAAAGCGTTCACGAGCGGCGTCTCCATGATCACGGCCGCCGGGGAGGCCGGGCCGGGGAGTCCGGGTGCCGAAAGTGCTACTGGGACGGCAGTCCCGGCACACGGACTGCCCGGGCTTCCCAGCGGCCGCGATCATGAAGGGCGCCTAGTTCTCTTCGTCGGCTGCGAGCCAGCTCATCAGCGGGCGCAGCTTGGCCCCGACCTGCTCGATGTTCTCGGCGTGCAGGGCCTCGCGCCGCTTGAGGAAGTTCGGCCGGCCGCCGTCGAACTCCTCCACCAGCTCGCGAGCGAAAGAGCCGTCCCGGATCTCCGCGAGGATCCGCCGCATCTCTTCCCTGCTGCGCTCGTCCACCAGGCGTGGGCCGCGGGTGTAGCCGCCGTACTCGGCGGTGTCCGAGACCGACCAGTACATCTTGGACAGGCCGCCCTCGTACATCAGGTCCACGATCAGCTTCATCTCGTGCAGGCACTCGAAGTAGGCGACCTCGGGCTGGTACCCGGCCTCGACCAGGGTGTCGAACCCGGCCTTGATCAGCTCGGAGACGCCACCGCAGAGCACCGTCTGCTCACCGAACAGGTCGGTCTCGGTCTCCTCCGCGAACGTGGTGGCGATGGCGCCGGCCCGGGTGCCGCCAATGCCCTTGGCATAGGACAGGGTGAGTGGCCAGGCGCCGCCGGTCGCGTCCTGGGCGACCGCGACGAGCACGGGCACGCCCCGGCCGTCGGCGAACTGGCGGCGGACCAGGTGACCTGGGCCCTTGGGGGCCACCATGCAGACGTCCACGCCGGACGGCGGGCTGATGAGCCCGAACCGGATGTTCAGCCCGTGGGCGAAGAACAGTGCGTCGCCGTCGGCCAGGTTGGGCGCGATCGCCTCCGCGTACAGGGAGCGCTGGACGTGGTCGGGGGCCAGCACCATGACCAGGTCAGCCTCTTCGCAGGCTTGTTCCGGGGTCATGACGGCGAGCCCCTCGGACTCGGCGGCCTCGCGGCTGGCCGAGCCCTCGCGCAGCCCTACCCGGACGTCTACGCCGGAGTCGCGCAGGGACAGGGCATGGGCGTGGCCCTGGCTGCCGTAGCCGAGCACGGCGACCCGCCTGCCCTGGATGACGCCCAGGTCGGCCTGGTCGTCGTAGAAGATGTTTGCCATCGGTGCCGTTCCTCTGCCTTTCAAGTACAGATATCGGTCGGTGTCCGGGGCCGCGGCCCCGGCATCACTGCCCTGCCGCTGGCCGGTCGAGCGGCCGCAATGCCCGGTCGGTGATGGACTTGCCGCCGCGCCCCAGGGCCACCATGCCGGACTGCACCAGTTCTTTGATGCCAAACGGTTCCAGCACCCGGATCAGCGCATCCAGCTTGTCCCGGTTGCCGGTGGCCTCGACGGTGACCGCGTCCTGGGCGACGTCGACCACCTTCGCGCGGAACAGTGCCACGGTCTCCAGCACCTTGGACCGGCTCTCCAGGTCCGCGCGGACCTTGACGAGCAGGAGTTCCCGCTGGACCGAGACGGCCGGCTCCAGCTCCACGATCTTCAGCACGTTGATCAGCTTGTTGAGCTGCTTGGTGACCTGCTCCAAGGGGTGGTCGGCGCAGTTCACCACGATGGTCATCCGGGAGACTTCCTCGTGCTCGGTGGGGCCCACCGCCAGGGAGTCTATGTTGAAGCCACGCCGGGAGAAGAGCCCGGCGATCCGCACCAGCACGCCCGGCTTGTTCTCCACCAGCACCGACAGTGTGTGCCTGCTGGCGTTGGGCTCCTGTTCCCGCAACCGCGGGATCGGCTGGCTCATCACTGCGTCACGTCCCAGTCCGGCGCCATGTCCCGCGCCACCTTGATGTCGTCATTGCTGGTCCCGGCCGCCACCATCGGCCACACCATGGCGTTGTGGTGGACGATGAAGTCGATCACGACTGGGCGGTCGGTGATCTCCATGGCCTGCTTGATGGTCGCGTCCAGGCTCGCGGCATCCTCACAGCGCAGGCCCACACACCCGTAGGCCTCCGCGAGCTTCACGAAGTCGGGTATCCGGGTGCCTGTCCCGGGGCGGTCCAGGTCAGTGTTGGAGTAGCGCTCGTTGTAGAAGAGCGTCTGCCACTGCCGCACCATGCCCAGGTTGCCGTTGTTGATGACGGCCACCTTGATCGGGATGCCTTCCAGGGCGCAGGTGGCCAGCTCCTGGTTGGTCATCTGGAAGCAGCCGTCGCCGTCGATCGCCCACACGGCCGTCTCCGGCAGGCCGACCTTGGCCCCCATGGCCGCAGGCACGGCATAACCCATGGTTCCCAGGCCGCCGGAGTTGAGCCAGTGACGCGGGTTCTCGTGGGAGATGAACTGGGCCGCCCACATCTGGTGCTGACCGACGCCGGCCACGTAGACCGCGTCCGGCCCGACCATCTCCCCGATTCTGCTGATCACCCGCTGCGGGGCGAGCGAACCGTCCTCGGGGTCGTCGTAACCGAGCGGGTAGGTGCCACGCAACGCGTTGAGCTGCGCCCACCAGGCGGTGAGGTCAGCGTGCTGCCCCCCCTCCTGCTCGGCCTTGACCGCTGCCAGCAGCTCGGTGATCACGTCCTTGCAGTCGCCCACGATCGGGACGTCGGC
>DASYYE010000368.1:0-32582 GCA_035946955.1 Streptosporangiaceae bacterium
GCCCGTATCTGGGGGGTGCAAGAGCACGAGATCCCCGGCCCGGGCCGTAGTGCCACCGAACTCCTGGACTCGCTCGGTACCCACGATGGCCCCAAGGCTCTCCTCGTCTTCGGTGCCAACCCGGCCATATCCGCGCCACGATCGCGCCATGTCGCGGAACGGCTGCGGTCCCTCGACCTGCTGGTCGTAGCCGACTCCCTGCCATCGGAGACGGCCTTGCTCGCCGACGTGGTGCTCCCGGTCACCCAGTGGGCGGAGGAGACAGGCACGATGACCAGCCTGGAGGGCCGAATCCTGCGCCGCCGCCAGGCAGTACAGCCCCCCGCAGGAGTCCGCACCGACCTGGCGGTCATCCAGGCGCTCGCTACCCGGCTGGGCAGGCAGCCAGCCGAGTTCCCGGCCGACCCGGATGTGGTCCTCACCGAGCTCCGGTGCGCCTCGCATGGCGGGCGCGCTGACTACTCCGGCGCCGACCCGGTGCTCCTGGAAGCCGAAGTCCCCCTCTACTGGCCGGTGCCCGCCGAGTCCATGGGCACGCCGCGCCTGTTCACAGACTGTTTCGCGCACCCGGACGGCCGGGCCAGGTTCATACCTGTCGCCTACCGGGACGCGGCCGAGCTTCCGGACGAGGAGTACCCGCTGTTCGGCACGACCGGGCGGATCCTGCAGCACTACCAGAGCGGCGCGCAGACCCGCCGCGTCCCCGAACTCATCGCGGCAGCGCCGGAACCGTTCGTTGAAGTCCACCCGGACACTGCCCACCATGCTGGGCTCAGCGACGGCAAGACCGCCCGGGTCCGGTCACGGCGCGGCAGCCTCCTCGCGAAAGTCCGCTGCGTCCCCTCGCTGCGCCCCGACACGGTGTTCCTGCCGTTCCACTTCCCGGGCGACGGCGCAGCCAACGCGGTCACCAACCCGGCCCTGGACCCGGTGAGTCAGATGCCGGAGTTCAAGGTGTGCGCGGTCCGCCTGGAACCCGCGGAGAGGCCATGACCGGAACCCCCGCGACCTGGACTAGCACGGCGAGCGGAGCTAGCAGCGTCGTGCTGGTCGGCCACGGCATGGCCGGTGCCCGCTTCGCTGAGGAGGTCCGCCGCCACGACCCCGGCGGGCGGCGCATCCGGCTGACCGTCCTGGCCGCAGAGTCCCGCCCTGCCTACAACCGGGTGCTGTTGCCGAACCTGCTCTGCGGGACGATGGGAGAAGAGGACATCACCCTGACCGGCCCCGGCTGGGCCGCCCGGAACCATGTCGACCTCCGCATGGGCACCGCAGCGGTCCGCCTCGACACCGCCCGGCAGACAGTCACCACCAGTACCGCCGGACAGATCGGCTACGACGCCCTGGTCCTCGCAACGGGGGCACGGGCGTTCGTGCCGAAGCTGCCCGGGGTGCTGCCAGGGGCGGATGTCACGGCGCTGCGCTCCCTCTCCGACGCCCGCCGGCTGAGCGCACTGGCCCATGCCGCGCGGCGCAGGCATGGCCGGATCGCGGTGCTGGGTGGCGGGGTACTCGGGCTGGAGGCGGCTCGTGCCCTGGCCGCGCGGGGCACCGCCGTCACGGTGGTGCACCGGGGTCCGCACCTGATGGAGCGGCAGGTGGACGCGCCAGGTGGGCGGGTGCTCGCGGCGGCGGTGCGACGGACCGGGGTAGAGGTGCTGCTGGGCGTCCAGGCTGCCCGGTGGCAGCGGGGACGCGGGCTCTGGCTCGCCGACGGCAGGCTGCTCTCCTGCACCGGCCTCCTGGTGGCCGCCGGGACGGTGCCGGAGGCCGGCCTCGGACGAACCGCAGGGCTGCGGCTGGCCGAGTCCGGCGCGGTCGCCGTGGACGACACGCTGACCACGTCGGACCCGCGGGTGTACGCGATCGGGGACTGCGCCGACCATCCAGCGGCAGCCAGCGGACTGGTGCAGCCCGGCTGGGAGCAGGCCGCGGTGCTCGCCCGCAGGCTCACCGGGGCCGACCCGCATGCCCGGTACCGGGGCAGCCGGGCGGTGACCCGGCTGAAGGCAGCGGGGATCGAGTTGGCCTGCGTCGGCTCGCCGTCGGCTGAGCCCGGTGACCCATCCTTCGAAGTGCTGCGGTTCGAGGATCCGGCGCGCGAGCGGTACGCCAAGCTCGTGCTGGCCGACGGCCGGGTGGCCGGCGCGGTCCTGATCGGCCTGCCCGATGCCGCCGCGGGGATCGTGCAGCTCTATGACCGCGGCGCGGCCGCACCTGCTGACCGGCTGGCGTTGCTGCTCGGCCGCGCGCTTCCGTCGGCCGGGTCGCTGGCCGGGCCCGCCGCGCTCCCCGACCACGCCGTGGTGTGCCGCTGCAACATGGTCACCAAAGGGCAACTCCGGACCGCCTGGTACGGCGGCGCCTCGAGCCGGGCCGCGCTCACGTCGGCGACGCGCGCCGCCACCGGCTGCGGCACCTGCGGTGAGGACCTGGACGCCGTCACGGCGTGGCTGTCACGTGTGGATCCGAGTCCGAAGGAGCCAGCCCTGCGATGAGTGCCCAATCCCGTCTCGTAGTGGTGGGACACGGTATGGTCGGCCACCGTTTCGTAGCGGCGCTGACCTCGCGTGACACAGCCAGGCAATGGCAGGTCACCGTGCTGTCCGGGGAAGCGCGGCCCGCTTACGACCGGGTGTCGCTGTCTTCGGTGTTCGACGGGCGGGACGAGGCGGCACTGCGGCTGCCGTCCCTCCCGGCCCATGTTGACCTGCGGCTGGGTGTGAGTGCCGTGTCAATCGACCGGTCGCGGCAGGTGGTCGTCACGTCCTGTGGTCCGGAGGTCGCCTACGACGGACTGGTCCTCGCGACCGGTTCGTACCCGCTCGTGCCGCCCGTGCCTGGGCGCGACGCGCCTGGGTGCTTCGTGTACCGGACACTGGACGACCTGGACGCGATCCGTGCGGCGGCCGCCGCCGCGCGCGCCGCTGCTGGCGCACGCCAGGCGGCCGGGGTCGTGGTCGGCGGCGGGCTGCTCGGCCTGGAGGCGGCGAACGCCCTGCGCCTGCTTGGCCTGGCACCGCACGTGGTGGAGCTCGCCCCGCACCTGATGGCGGTGCAGCTCGACGAGGGCGGCGGGGCACTGCTGGCGGACCTGGTCTGTCGCCTCGGGGTGACCGTGCACACGAGCGCGGCCACGACACGCGTCACGACCGATCCGGTGACCGGGCGGGTCACCGGCCTCGAGTTCGCGGACGGCACCCGGATCTGCGCCGGGGTCGTGGTGTTCGCCGCCGGAGTCCGTCCTGCGGACCAGCTCGCCCGCGTCGCCGGCCTGCCGCTCGGCCCGCGCGGCGGCGTGGTGGTAGACGGGGCCTGCCGGTCGCCGGGCGACCCCCGCATCTGGGCAGTCGGCGAAGTCGCCTGCCTCGGGGGGCAGGTATTCGGCCTGGTCGCGCCGGGCTACGCGATGGCCGAGACAGTCGCGGACCGGTTGCTCGGCGGGCAGGCCGTCTTCCCCGGGGCTGACATGTCGGCAAAGCTCAAGTTGCTCGGGGTGGACGTGGCGTCGTTCGGCGACGGACAGGCGGGCACCCCCGGCGCACTCGAGGTCGTGCTGAACGACCCGGTGCGGCGGTCGTACGGGAAACTCGTGGTCTCCGATGACGCGACCACGCTGCTCGGCGGCATCCTGGTAGGCGACGCATCTCAGTACGCGGCGCTGCGCGGCCTCGTCGGGTCGCCGCTGCCCAGCGACCCGGCGTCGCTGCTCGCCCCGGGCGGGGTTACCACCAGCGGTCTCGCTGCCCTTCCCGGTACCGC
Source organism: Streptosporangiaceae bacterium (assembly GCA_035946955.1). Classification (GTDB taxonomy): domain Bacteria; phylum Actinomycetota; class Actinomycetes; order Streptosporangiales; family Streptosporangiaceae; genus DASYYE01. Next base: position 3,763 of record DASYYE010000368.1, read on the forward strand.
GCAGATCTGCTCCTGCAACGCGGTCACCAAAGACCGGCTGCTATCGGCGATCACCACCGGGGAAGCCACCGATGTGCCTGGCTTGAAGGCCTGCACCCGCGCGGGCACTGGCTGCGGTTCCTGCGTCCCCACACTCAAGCAGTTCCTCACCATGGCAGGCGTCACGCAGTCCAAGGCATTGTGCGAGCACTTCGGTGTCTCCCGCGCCGAACTGTTCGAGGTCATCGCCGCCACCGGAACCCGCACGTTCACCGGGATAGTGGAGCGTCACGGCCGCGGCCGGGGCTGCGACATCTGCAAGCCGGCGGTGGCGTCGATCCTGGCTTCGCTGCACAGCGGAGACCACATCCTGGACGGTGAGCGCGCGGCCCTGCAGGACACCAACGACCGGCACCTGGCCAACATGCAGCGCAACGGGACGTACTCCGTGGTGCCCCGAATCCCCGGCGGCGAGATCACCCCGGCCAAGCTGATGGTGATCGCCGAGGTCGCGTCCGACTTCGGGCTGTACACGAAGATCACCGGCGGCCAGCGCCTGGACCTCTTCGGCGCCCGGCTCGAGCAGCTTCCCGCGATCTGGCAGCGGCTCACCGACGCGGGCTTCGAGTCCGGCCATGCCTACGGCAAGGCACTGCGTACGGTGAAGTCCTGCGTGGGCGACACCTGGTGCCGATACGGCGTGCAGGACTCGGTGGGGCTGGCGGTCGAGCTCGAACTGCGGTACCGGGGGCTGCGCTCTCCGCACAAGGTAAAAGGCGGTGTCTCTGGCTGCGCGCGGGAGTGCGCGGAGGCCCGGTCCAAGGACTTCGGCGTGATCGCCACCGAATGTGGCTGGAACCTCTACGTCGGCGGCAACGGCGGCTTCCGGCCGCGGCACGCGGAGCTGTTCGTGGCCGATGTTGACCACGACACACTCATCCGCATCCTGGACCGGTTCCTGATGTTCTACATCCGTACCGCCGACCGGCTGCAGCGCACTGCCGCCTGGATCGAGACGATGGACGGTGGCCTCACCCACCTGCGGGAGGTCATCGTGGCTGACAGCCTCGGCATCTGCGCGGGCTTGGAGGCCGCTATGGCCCGCCACATCGCGGACTACCAGGACGAGTGGCGTGCCGTACTGGACGACCCCGCCCGGCTGGCCAGGTTCACCTCGTTCGTCAACGCCCCTGGCACCCCGGACCCGGCGATCGAGTTCACCGTGGAACGCGGCCAGCGCATCCCGGCTCCCACCCGCCCGCTGCTGCCGGTGGAGCCCGCATGACCGTCTCTGTGCTATCCCAGACGCTCCCAGCCGGCTCGCTGGTGGCCACCCTTCCGCTGGCAGCCCTCGAACCCGAACAGGGTGCCGCCGTGCTGCTGCGAGATGGCACCTCCGCGGCGGTGTTCCTGCTGCACAACGGTTCCGTGCACGCGGTCGGTAACCTCGACCCCTGCTACGGCGCACCGGTGGTCTGCCATGGCGTCGTGGGCGACCGCGACGGCACGCCCACGGTCGCGAGCCCGCTGGGCAAGCAGGTGTTCTGCCTGCGCACCGGCCGCTGCCTGGATGACCCCCAGACGTGGCTGCCGGTCTTCCGCACTGAGGTCTCCGGCGGCGTGATACTGCTGTCAAGTGCCGGTAACCGCTGCGAAACCGGCCCCTGCCCATCATGAGACGTATGCCACCAGCCCAGCCCGCACCCGCGCCGCTGGCTGGTTACACCGTCGCCGTGACGGCGGCCCGGCGCGCTGAGGAGATCGGCGGGCTGCTCGAACGCCGCGGCGCCGCGGTGATACATGCCCCCGCACTGCGGATCGCCCCGCTCGCGGATGACACCGACCTCTACAAGGTGACCACCGACCTGATCACCTCGCCTCCGGACACGGTCGTCGCGACCACCGGCATCGGGTTCCGCGGCTGGCTGGAAGCAGCCGAGGGCTGGGGTGAGGGCGACCGGCTGCGTGCTGTGCTCGGCCAGGCGACGCTGCTTGCCCGCGGGCCGAAGGCGTGCGGCGCCATCCGCGCTGCCGGGTTGCGGGAGCTCTGGTCACCGACGTCGGAGTCCTCGGCCGAGGTGCTGACACGGTTGCTCTCCGAGGGGCCGTTGCACAGCCGCCGGATCGCGGTCCAGGTGCACGGTGACCCGTTGCACGACTTCACCGACGCATTACGCGACGCGGGCGCGACCGTGCTACCGGTGACGGTCTACCAGTGGATGGCCCCGGCCGACCTGGCACCACTGGACCGGCTGCTTGATGCGATCTGTGCGGGAAGGGTAGACGCGGTCACATTCACCAGCGCCCTGGCCGCAGCCGGCCTCCTCCGCCGCGCCAGCGAATGTGGCCGCGCTCCGGCCTTGCAGGAGGCCATGTGCGGACGGGTGGTGGCCGCCTGTGTCGGCCCGGTCAGCGCTGGCCCGTTGCTGGCACGCGGTGTCCCGGCCACCTGGCCGGAACGGTACCGCGTGGGCGCGCTGGTCCGGCACGTCATCGACGCTCTCACGACTCGCGCTCCTGCTCTCATGGTGGCCGGCCACAGTCTGGAGGTCCGCGGCTCCGCAGCGGTCGTGGATGGCTGCCTCCACCCGGTCCCACCCGGCCCGATGGCGGTGCTCCACGCCTTGGCACGGCACCCGGGCCAGGTGGTCCGCCGCGCGGACCTGCTCGCGGAGTTGCCCGGAGGTGGCGACAACGAGCACGCCGTCGAGGCGGCCGTCGCCCGGCTGCGGTCTGGCCTCGGCTCCCCCGGCATCGTGCAGACCGTAGTCAAGCGCGGCTACCGACTCGCCCTGGCGGTGCAGGCGGCTGCTCTGCCTGCTCACCTCAGCAATTGACACCACATTTCAGTGACATATTCGGCATTGCGGCTCTTATCGTTGGCTGTAGCGACCCGGGCTCCCGTCGACGCAGACAGGGTGCGGAGCAGGCACACGGCGTCGCTGGGGGACACGGATGGGGTTGCGTGGCCGCCGACCGTACACCGACCCTGACCTGCTGCACTGGCAGTCAGTGGCTGGTGGCGGCGCGGACGGGGACACTGGCGCTTGGCCGGCTGGTGACGGCGGACGCGAGCGGGCCGCGGATGAGCTGGCCAGTTGGGCGGCTGGACCTGGCGGGCTGCCGGGCCTTGCCGTGGTCACCGGCGGCCCGGGGGCGGGCAAGTCAGTGCTGCTGGCCTCACTCGTGCTGGCCGCCGGGCAGGCACGGGAGAAACGGGCACCGCGCGGAGCGACCCGGGGGGCGCTGGTCCAGCGCATGGCCGGGCTGCTGCCCGCCACCCTGGCGCTCACCGCGGTGGACGCGCATGGCCTGAGTGCGGACCAGGTGGCGAACGTGGTGGCCGCGGCACTGGGCCGCCCGGGCGGCGGCGCGGGGGCGCTCCTGGCTGACCTGGCCAGAACCCCCGAGCGGAGTGACCGGGTGCTGGCTGTCGACGCTGTCGACGAGGCCGCCGCCCCGGCGTCCCTGCTGTGCGGGCTGCTGGTACCGCTGGCACGCCAGCCTGGCCTGCGGGTGGTGGTGGGAGCACGCCGCCGTACCCTGCGCGGCGCAGGGGCGCTGGGGCTGGTCATCGACCTCGGCGATGACGCGGCGCCAACCCTGCCGAGTGACGTGGGCGAAACGTTCGGGGCGGCGCTGACCCGGCTGGAGCGCCGCGCACCGACCGCCCAGGTGCTGCTGCGGGCGCTCGCGTGGGCGCGTGGCCCGGGACTGCCGTGGGAGGGGGTCTGGGTGCCGGCCGCCCGGGCCCTGGCGGGCGACGGTGCAGGCGCCGACGTCACCGACGAGGACGTCCAGTGGCTGCTCAGCCATGCCGGGGCCGACGTGGTCCAGGACATCGGCCCGGGTGGACGATTGGTGTACCGGCTGCGCCACGACCTGCTCGCCGCTGCGCTGCGCGGCGAGCCGCCGAACGCTGACCCGGCCAGCGACTACCAGCCGCTTCTCCAGTGGCAGCGAGAGACGAGCGAACAGCGTGTCACCGAAGCCCTGCTCGCAACCGTGCCCGCAAGCGCCGGCCAGCGGGACTGGCTCTCGGCCCACCCGTACCTGCTGACCTACCTCGCCCAGCATGCCGCGGCCGCCGGAACCGGGGCACTGGCCGCGCTCGCCGCGGACGTGGACTTCCTCGCGGTCGCCGACCCTGTCACCCTCGGCCGCCTGCTCTCGTTCGCGCCACCGGAACTCACCAGCATCGGCCGCGCCTACCGGCGGGCCCTGCCGTTGCTCGGACCCGACCCCCACGCCAACGCCGCCTACCTCATGGAAGCCGTACATTCGCTGGAAGGCGCGGGCCCGGCCGACGCAGCGGGGGCCATCGCGCCGCTGTACCGGACCAGGCTGGCGTCGGCCCGCCGGGATGACACCCTCCTCACCCTCACGGGCCATACGTTCGGTGCGACCTGCGTGGCATTCGGCACCGCCCCGGACGGGCGGCTGCTGCTGGCCTCCGGCAGCGACGACCGGACCGTGCTCATCTGGGACCCGCTCACGGGCGCGCCGGTCAGCGAACCGCTGACCGGCCACACCGGCTGGGTGGACGGAGTCGCGTTCGGCACCACCCCAGGCGGGCGGCTGCTGCTGGCCTCCGGTGCGAGCGACCACACGGTGCGGGTCTGGGATCCGCTCACGTACCTGCCGGTCGGTGAGCCGCTCATGGGCCACACCGGGTGGGTCATTGCCGTGGCGTTCGCGGTCACATCAGGAGGCCAGCTGCTGCTGGCCTCCGGCAGCGCCGACAACACCGTCCGCATCTGGGACCCGCTGACCGGCGACCTGGTAGGAGGGCCGCTCAAGGGCCACGACGGCTGGGTGGTCACGGTGGCGTTCGGGACCACCCCGGGCGGGCGGCTGCTGCTGGCGTCCGGCAGCGCCGACAACACCATCCGGCTCTGGGACCCGCTCACGGGCGCACCGGTGGGTGAGCCTATGACCGGCCACACCGGCTGGGTACACGAGGTGGCGTTCGCCACCGTGCCGCTGGGTGCCGCACGCTGGCTCCCCGGCGGCGGGCTGGTGCTGGCATCGGGCAGCGACGACGGGACGGCCCGGATCTGGGACCCGCTGACCGGCAGGCAGCTCGGCGAGCCAATGCGCCACCCCGATGAGGTCGAAGCCCTGACGATGACCGCCCTGCCGGGTGGCGGCCTGCTGGTCGCGACCGGGTGCAGGGACGCCATGGTGCGGGTGTGGGACCCGCTCACCGGTGACCTGATCGGGCAGCCGCTGGCCGGCCACCTCTCACGGGCCACGGAAGTAGCGTTTGGCACTACCCCGGCTGGGCGGCTGCTGCTCGCCTCCGCCAGTGACGACCACACGGTCCGCATCTGGGATCCGCCGCTGCCTGGCTCCGTAGCCGCTGGTCCCACCGCCGAGGGCACCCGCTGGGTGGACTCTGTCGCGTTCGCCGCCCCCGTGGCCATACCCTCCGCCACCGCGCCGGGCGGGCTGCTGGCCTGCGGTGTGGGCAGGATGATCCGGCTCTGGAACCCGCTCACGAGCGCCGCGGTTGGCGAGCCGCTGGCAGGCCACGAGGACACCGTGCACTCCCTTGCCTTCACGGCTGGACCCGGCGGCAGGCTGCTGCTTGCGTCGGCCAGCAGCGACCGGACCGTGCGTGTGTGGGACCCGCTGGCCGGGGTGCCTATCGGCCAGCCGCTCACTGGTCATGCTGACGCGGTCCGGTCGGTCGCCTGCTGGGCTGGTCCCGGTGACCGGACGCTGCTCGCCTCCGCCAGTGACGACATGACGGTGCGGGTCTGGGACCTGATGACAGGCACCCTGGTATGCGAGCCACTCACCGGACACCAGAGCTGGGTGGACGCCGTGGCGTTCTGGGCCGGGCCGGATGGGCGGCCGCTGCTCGCCTCCGCCGGAGGCGACCAGACGATCCGGTTGTGGAACCCGCTCACCGGAGCCCCCGCGCGCCCGTCGCTGCGGGGCCATACCGATGCGGTGCGCTCGCTGGCGTTCACCACCGCACCCGATGGCGGTCCCGTCCTGGCCTCGGGCGGTGACGACCGGACGGTCCGGTTGTGGCGGCCGCTCGCGGCCAGGCCCGCCGGTGAGCCGCTCACCGGCCATGCCCAGTGGGTGCGCTCGGTGGTGTTCGGGACACGGCCGGACGGGACGCCGCTGCTCGTATCCGGCGGTGGTGACAAGACCGTGCGTGTCTGGGATCTGGACACCGGGTTGTGCAGCACAGCGCTGCAGCGCCGCACCGCTGTCAGGGCTGTGGCGGCCACGGGCGTGATGCTGGCCATCGGAGATGACGAGGGAGCCTGCGTGGTCGAGTTGTCCCGTACCGCACTGCCGGGCCGCCCCGGGGCGGGCCGCCGGCCGGGCCGTCGCTGGCGCCTCCAGCACACCAGACTCCGGTAAGCCATCTCATCCGGGGGAGGGATGATCCGGGGCATGAAACTGCTCCGTCTTGCGCTGGTTTGTTTCGGTCAGTCGCGTGCCTCAGTCTGGTGAGCCCAGCAGTCCCGCGATGGACGAGTCGCTGAGCTGGTAGCGGACCACCCGGCCGTCGCGCTCGGCGGTGACGACCTGGCTGGCGCGCAGGTAGCGCAGGGTCTGCGACACGGTCGCGTCGGTGATTCCGGTCGCGGCGGCGAGGTCGGAGACGCTGATCGGGCCGGCTGCGTGGATACAGGTCAGCAGCGCCAGCCGGGTCGGGTCGCCGAGCAGCGCGAAGCGCCGCGCCTGGTCCCGGATCACGGCCGCGTCGCCGAGTGCGCTGATGGCCTGGCAGACACGCTCACCGTCGATGACGCGCTGGCCGGAGCGCTCGGCGGGCAGCAGATGCACGCGCCAAGTGTCCCATAGCCCCCAAGACTTGAATATCTGATCATCTCATCAAGCTTGACAGCAGCAGTGGCGGTGCCGTAGCTTCGCATCGCCTCGGGCCACCTCGCCCGAGGTGGCAGCCGTGCCAGCGAAGCCCGGTGAGATCCCGGCACTGTCCCGCAACGGTGGTCCCCCCTCGCGGGGGCGAGTCCGGTCGCCTGGCCCCGCCTGCCTGACGACACCAGTCCTCGGATGAAGGGCGGTTCGCGTGACGGCAAGCCAACGAGCCATGACGCGCCTGCGGGCGGTCCGCGGTGAGCTGAGCGGCCGCGAATGGGGCCGGATGGCCGCGATGTTCGCGTTCATCCTGGCCGTCAACGCGGCCGGGTGGCTGATCTACGTGCTGGTCGTCATGCCCCACCACTTCGACTACCGGGGAGTCGGCAGCACCCCAGGCCTCGGTGTCGGCCTGGGGGTCGCGGTCACCGCGTGGTTCCTGGGGTTCCGGCACGCCTTCGACGCCGACCACATCTCCTGCATCGACAACACCACCCGCAAACTGATGGCCGACGGCAAGCGGCCGCTCGCGTCAGGGTTCTTCTTCTCCTTCGGCCACTCCACCGTGATCGTGGCGGTGGGGGTGGGGATCACCATCGCGGCGCGGGCCGTGTTCGGGGCCATGGTGAACCCCACGTCGGCGTATGAGACCGCGGGCGGGGCGGTCGGCACCCTGCTGTCGGCGTCGTTCCTGTACCTGATAGCGGCGCTGAACCTGGTCGTGCTGGCGGGGATCTTCACGGTGTTCCGCGAGATGCGCCGCGGCGTCTACGACGAGCAGCAGCTAGAGGCCCAGTTGCAGGCGCGGGGCCTGATGTACCGGTTCTTCGGCCGGTTCATGAAGTCCATCAACCACACCTGGCAGCTCTACTTCGTCGGCCTGGTCTTCGGTATCGGCTTCGACACCACCACCGAGGTCGTCCTGCTCGCCGCCACCGCCTACGCCGCGATCCAGGGGCTCCCCTACTACGCGGTGCTCGCCCTGCCCGCGCTGTTCTCCGGCGGCTTGATGCTGTTCGACACCCTCGACGGCTGCTTCATGAACTTCGCCTATGGCTGGGCATTCGCCAGCCCGGTCCGCAAGGTCTACTACAACCTCGTCATCACCGGTCTGTCCATCGGCGCCGCGTTCATCATCGGCACCATCGAGATCCTCGGCATCGTCACGAACGAAGCCCACCTGCACGGGGCGTTCTGGGACACGATGGCCAGCTTCAACACCAACACTGCCGGATTCTGCATCGCGGCACTGTTCGTCACCGTCTGGGCGGCGGCCCTCGCCTACTGGCGGTGGGGCAATGTGGAGCCCCGCTGGACCTCGGCCATCCCGGCGGCCGACGCGGAGCTGGTCCCAGAGCCAGCGGCCGAACCCTGAAGACCCCTGGCGTCAGCGGACCCGGCGGCGGAGCTGGAAGGGGACGAGCGCCGACTCCAGCTGGACACCCAGGCTCATCTTGCTCGTGCCGTCGGTGCGGTCCGAGAAGTGGATCGGGATCTCGACGATCTTCAGTCCGCTCTTGACCGCCCGGTAGTTCATCTCCACCTGGAAGCTGTAGCCATTGCTGGCGATGCTCGCCAGGTCGATGGTTTCGAGGGCGGAGCGGCGCCATAGCTTGAACCCCGCCGTGACGTCGCGGACCTTGATCCCCAGCAGCGTCTGGACATACAGGTTCGCCCACCGGGAAAGGGCACGGCGGCGCCAGCTCCACTCCTCGGCGAGGCTGGCCCCGGTCACATACCGGGACCCAATGACCACGTCGGCACCAGTGGCCATCGCGGTGCCGAGCATCTGTGGCACGCACCCGGGCGGGTGGGACAGGTCGCTGTCCATCTGCACCACGAACTCCGCCCCATCCGCGAGTGCACGCTTCATACCGTCCACGTAGGCCCGTCCGAGCCCCTGCTTGCCCGGCCGGTGGAGGACCGTCATCCGGCCGTGCTGCTCAGCGAGACTGTCGGCGATCTGGCCGGTGCCGTCAGGGGAGTTGTCGTCGGCCACCAGCACGCGCAGGTCTCCCAGTGGCAGGCTGAACAGCGCTTTGGCGACGACTGGCAGGTTCGTGGCCTCGTTGTAGGTCGGCAGCACCACGGTGACCGCCAGCGAACGCCACGGCTCGGGCAGGTCCGTCGTAGTGCGCTCCACCTGGACTGCCTCACTCGTCGTTCCGGCCAATTCCCCTCCACCTCATCGGGTGCCGCAGTGACCCGTGTTCGATGTTAGGCCTTCCACCGCACTTCCCTTGCTTGTGCGGTGTTCACCAGCGGAGGGCGGAACCCAGCGCAGGCTAGGCGCCCGACGCGCCGAGCTGGCCAGGCCGCAGTCCCCACAGCACGCGTGAGGCGGGCCCGCGTCTTGCGTCGCAGGCCCGCTCAGTCGGCTCAGGCGCGTGCCCGGCGGGCCTGGACCGCCGGAATGACCAGCGGTGCCACTGCGACGACAGCGGCGGCCACCCCGGCGAAGGCGCCGAAACGCCAGCCCATCAGGCCGGGCTTGACCAGGAAGGCGAGCAGCACCAGTGCGGTGTTGAGGCCGCTGGCGGCAAGCAGCCGCTGCTCGTGCGTGAGCGGCAGGTGGACGGGCAGTTCCTCGAACCCAGCCCACAGGCTGAGGTAAGCGATGATCGCCAAGCACAGGATGAGGACGATGTAGAGGTAGCCGTGCGCGGTGAGCCCGTCGGCTTCGGCACTGAACCCCAATACGCTCACGCCGTACCACGGCAGGAACAGCGACACCAGGAGCACCAGGCTGCCGATCCCGGCGACCCGGTCGCTGTTCGTCCAGCGGCTGGGATCCAGCCGGAACGACGGGCTTGCCGTAGGGCTGACCGGGCGTGCGGGCGCGAGCGGCCCGGCCTCGCTGTGGGTAATGAGCCGCGCGCCGCAACCTGGGCAGGCAGCTGCGCCGTCGGGGATGCTGGTGCGGCAGAGATTGCAGATCATGTACGTGCCTTTCTCGGACGACCTGCGGTCGGCTGGATTTTGCGCACCCTCAGCCAACTTCCTGGCTGCCGTCGATATGTGACAGTTCTTGCCAGAGACTTGCCAGCCCAGGCCCGTACTGCTTCTTCAAGTATTCAAACGAGTATTTGACAAACCTTGGCAGGTCGCCGACCATGGCGTCATGGCTGACCGCGTTGCCAAGGACGCATTGTTTGACGCCTTCGCCGAGGTAGCGAAGGCGCTGGCCAGCGGCCGCCGGGCGGAAATCGCTGACCTGCTGGCCCAGGGGGAACGGCCGGTGGAGGAGGTCGCGGCCGAGATCGGCCAGAGCGTGGCCAACACCTCCCACCACCTGCGCGCGATGGCGCGGGCCGGGCTGGTGACGACCCGCCGTGACGGGACGCGCATCTTCTACCGGCTGGCCAGCGAGCGGGTAGGCGAACTGTGGGCGGCGATGCGGGACGTGGCGGCCGGGCACGTAGCCGGGCTGACCCAATTGGCTGGCGCCTACCTGGGCGAACGTGAGGGCATCGAGGCCGTGGGCCGGGACGAGCTGGTAACCCGGCTGGCGCGCGGTGAGGTCGTCGTGCTGGACGTCCGCCCGGCTGCGGAGTACGAAGCCGGGCACATCCGGGGGGCGCTCTCGGCACCCATCGCCGAGTTGCGCCGTCACTTGCGTACCCTGCCCAAGGACGCCGAGGTGGTGGCCTACTGCCGCGGCCCTTACTGCGTGTTCGCCGACGACGCGGTGCGCGAGGCGACCCGCCGTGGCTTCCGCGCCCGGCGCCTGGCCGATGGATTCCCGGAGTGGCGCAGTGCAGGCCTGCCGGTGACCGCTGGCGCGGCGGGGAGTTAGTGGTGGCCGGTGCCGCAGACCGGGGCGCGCCGCTGGTCCAGCCGGCCTCACAGCAGAGCCAGGCGCCCGGCACCGGGGTGCGGCTGGGGCTGCGCGCCAACCTGGCCCAATTCTGCCTGCTGGTGGCCATCAACGCGCTGGTCGGCGGAACCCTCGGCCAGGAACGTACCGTTGTCCCGCTGCTGACCACCCAGGTGTTCCACCTCGCTGCGTTTACCAGCGCGCTCACGTTCATCCTGGCGTTCGGCGCGGTCAAGGCCATCACCAACTTCTTCGCCGGCACCCTGTCGGACCGGTTCGGCCGCAAACCCGTGCTGGTCGCGGGGTGGCTGGCCGCACTGCCGATACCGCCGCTGCTGATCTGGGCCCCGGACTGGGGCTGGGTGGTCGCCGCGAACGTCCTGCTCGGCGTCAACCAGGGCCTGACCTGGTCCACCACAGTGATCATGAAAATCGACCTCGTCGGCCCCGCCCGCCGCGGCCTGGCAATGGGCCTGAACGAGGCTGCGGGCTACGGGGCGGTCGCGGTCACCGCCCTGGCGACCGGGTACCTCGCCGCCTCCTACGGCCTGCGCCCGGCCCCGTTCCTGCTCGGCGCCGCCTACATCGCGCTCGGCCTGGGCGCATCAGCCGCCGCCGTCCGCGAGACCCATGGCCACGCCCGCCACGAAGCCGCCACGCACACCAGCCCCGCCAGCCACCTGGGCGGGCAGCTGAGCACCCGGGAAGTCGCCTGGCTGACCAGCTTCCATGAGCGGGCACTGTCAGCCGCCTGCCAGGCCGGCCTGGTCAACAACCTCAACGACGGCCTGGCCTGGGGCGTGTTCCCTATCCTGTTCGCCCGCCACGGCCTCACCGTCAGCCAGATCGGTGTCCTCGCCGCGCTGTACCCGGCGGTCTGGGGCGCCGGGCAACTCGCCACCGGCGCAGCCTCAGACCACATCGGCCGCAAATGGCTCATCGCCGCCGGCATGGTGGTCCAGGCCGCCGCGATCGGCGTGGTCGCCCTCGGCACCACGTTCGGCGTGTGGGCGGTGGCCGCAGTGCTGCTCGGCACGGGTACCGCCATGGTCTACCCGACGCTGCTGGCCACCGTCGGCGACGTCTCCCACCCCAGCTGGCGCGCCCGCTCGGTCGGCGTCTACCGGCTCTGGCGAGACGGCGGGTTCGCCGTTGGCGCGCTGCTCGCCGGCGGGGTCGCGGATGCGTTCGGTATCCTCACCGCGATCTGGGTGGTCGCGGCGCTCACCGCCGCCTCCGGGCTCATCGTCGCCGTCCGCATGTACGAGACCCGGCCGGCCCACGCCACCAGCGATTGAACTCCCCTATTCCCGTCCTTGCTCCGCCACCGCGCCTGGGTACGGTGAATGCCGTGGCGGATGACCAGACACGGTACTGGGCAGCACTGAACAGCCTGCGCGCCAGCGCGGCGGTCTGGTACACGGAGGTGCTCGACCACCAAAGCGAGTACACGGCCCGGCTCGCCCGGCCATGGGACTCGTGGCTGGGTGCCATCGCGATCGGCGTCGTGGCCCTAGCGCTGGCGGTGGTGTCGACCGTGTCGGGCATCGGCTGGCCTCTCTGGGGTGCGCTTGCCTACCTCATCGCCGCGCTGCTCTTCTTCGTCGGCGCGCTCAGCAGGTCAGCCGCTATGTCGCGGCGTGAGGACCTGGCGGCGTATGAGGCGAGGAGCGCCGAGCGTGAACGCTGGCGCGGCGTGCTTGCCGGGTTAACACAGGACTGGCACGGAACACTGGAGTCGACCGGTGTCGAGCCGGCCGTGCGGTTCCTCACCGCGCACTGGCCCAGCCAGGCACCGTGGCAGCTGCTGACGTGCTTCGGCGGCGCAGGCGAAGACCGGCTGACCGTGACCGGCACCGTCAGTGGGCTTCCGGCCCTGCTCCAGGTCGTCGACTTCTGGCAGCCCCACCCGGCGCGGACACCGCCGGTGCTGTTCCTGCTGGTGGCCTGCGCGCGGGCACCAGCAGGCAGCGACCCGCCCGCGCTGGAGGTGGCCGATGCATCGGCCAGGCAGCGCCTGGCACAGGCGGGACTGTCAGTGCAGACTGTCCAGGCAGGAGCCTGGGTGTGCCATGACGGCCCAGCCACCGCTTTGCTGTCGAGTGCGGACGCGCTGCATGAACTCGCGGGCACCGTGGTTGAGCTCTGCCGCGAGTCGCCAGCCAGCGACGCCGTACCCCCGGTCGGCACCGCCGACTACCCGGCGGACAGCCACGAGGTGGCGGGGGCTTTCCTGGACGCGCTCACAGCACACGACGCGACCACGGCATTGGCCTACCTCGATCCGAAGGACTTCGGGAACAGCGACTACGAACCACGGCCGCAGCACCTCGCCGAACCGATCGACCGCAGGCGGGCCTGGCCAGTGCGGTACCCGCCAATCCCGCCGTACAGCGCCAAGCCCAACCGGAACCCCACCGCCCGCTACGACATGAGGGCGGACTTCGATGATGGGCCTGGCCACCTCCGGGTGAACCTGGTCAGGCGGGGCTCCCGCTGGGTCGTCAGCGGGTACTTGGCCCGCGGGTGGCTGGTCTTCGGCTGGGACGACGACTAACCACCCGGGACGTGACCGTCAGGACTGGGACCAGGAAGTGCCGTCTCAGTGCCCACGCCCCGGGTCTGGCTGTCAAGAAAATGACGGGCATCTCGGACACCAGCCGTTCTAGGCTGCCGGTAGGGCCGCCCCGGCAGGGCAAGGAGCGAGCAACGCAAGGGGTCCGCGCACAAGGAGCATCATCCGCTGCTCGCGGGCACCTCCATCCGGCAGCTCGTCCTCCACATCGGGCCTGCTCCGGGGCGGTTCTCTGAAGGAGGAACCAGGTGGCGAAGGACGTCATCATCAAGTCGACGCACCGTGGGCTCCGGTATGAGGACGGCAGGCTGACCGGGGTGCTGGAGGCGGGCCGGTACGAGGTGCCAGAACGCGAGCAGGGCCGGCTTGGCGGGCGCCGCGCCGTGGTCGAGATCGTTGTCGTCGATATGCGGGAACGTGAGCTGACCATTAAAGGGCAGGAGATCCTGACGGCCGACAAGGTCGCGATCCGGGTCAGCATCCTCACCCAGTTCCAGGTGGTCGACCCGGTCGCGGCGGTGGAGAAGGTCGTGTCGTACGAGGACCGCCTCTACAGCGACGTCCAGCTCGCGGCTCGCCGGGCCCTCGCGTCGATGACGCTGGAGCAGATCCTGACCAGCCGCAACCAGCTCAGCGAGGACATCCTCAGCGATGTCACCGATGCCTCGGCCAGCTATGGCGTCAAGGTGCTGCGCGCCGACGTCAAGGACCTGATCTTCCCTGGCAACCTGCAAGAGATCATGAACCGGGTGCTGACCGCCGAGCGGCTCAGCCAAGCCCAACTGGTCGAGGCCCGTACCAAGGCCGAACGCGAGGCGATCGAGGCACGGTCCCGGGCCGAGGTGGAGCGGATGGCCGCGCAGAGCCAGGCCGCGGTGCAGGAGATCCGGGCCGACGCCGATGCCGCGGCACTACGGGTGCAGGCCGAGGCCGCTGCCGTGTACACAAGCAACCCGGCCCTCATGCGGGTCCGCGAACTGGAAGCGCTGTCCACGCTGAGCGCCAACCCAGCCGCCCGTATCTACATCGGCTTCGACAAGCACCTGGACCCACCGCAGCACGTCAGCGACTGAGCAAGGCTGATGCCGGCGCACCAGGGCCGCCGCAGACACCCTTAGGGGCATTCCGCCCCTAAGGGTGTCCAACCCCCAGGGGTATTCCTCCCCCAAGGGTCACTCGTCAATTTCCCCCTGGCCGCCGTGGGAATACCGTCCGCGTCAGACACTCATTACCAGGCCGCAATGATTCCCTGCTGTTCCGGCCAGTGATCGAGCGTTTGCGTAACGGGTGCCATAGCGGAACCGCTTCTCCGTCACCGGCCGCGGCGGCATGCCCATCAGCAACTTCTCGGCCAGGAGGAACCGTCCCATGCGGGCCCCCTAATGAACCCTGAAACCAAAACGGCCGCCGGCACCAGGGGCCAGTGCCGGCGGTTCTGTCCTCGCGGTCGCGGCCACACGCCAGACGGGCACGTGCGGAACACCGGGCGCCTCAGACATTCCGCCCTCGAGCGACTCCTAGGGGTATTTCACCCCTAAGGGTGTCTCGTCCATGTCATCGCAATGGATTTGGGGATAGCGTCCGCCCCAAGACACTACCAACCGACCGCAATGATCCCCCTCGCTGTCTCGGCCAGTGATCGCTGATTTGCCGACGGCGGCTGCCATTGTGCGGCCATTTCCGCATCGCTGGCCGTAGCAGCGTGCCACTCAGTGAATTCTCGCGCAGGAGGAACCGTGCGATGCGGGCCATCCACATAAATCCCGGGCCTCGAAGCGGCCACCCAGCACCGAAGCCGGGCACCCCCTCCCCGAAACGGCCACCGGGCACCGCGCGGCCGCGTACCGGCGCCAGGACCGGCGCAGGCTCCTGGCTGCGGGGCCTCCGCTGGGTTCCGGTACCACTGGCCGCGCTCGCCGCCATGATTGGCACGCTGGTCCTCGGCTCGCTCCAGGGCCAGGTCGCCGCGGCGAATGCCCGCCACCCCAGCTATCAGGCTGGTGGCCTCGCGCTCAGCGTCGACACCATGCTGTGGATGAGCAACGACATGACCGGCCAGGGGCCGGCGCAGACCAACAACCACGGCTTCGCGATGGCCTCCAGCATGATGCCCGGAATGCAGGCGCCCGGCCAGGACCGGCTGCGTGTCGAGGTCAATCTCAGCAATGTCACCGCCGACCTCCAGCGCTATTCCATCACCGATTTCAGTGTGGCCGGCCCGAGCGGGCGGACCTGGAAAGTCGACGGCTACGGGCACAGTGACTCGGCGTCGTCGGCAAACCTCGAGCCGGGGTTCGGGGTAACCATCGACGTGTATTTCGACGTCCCTGCCAAGCAGAGCAAGCACCTGACCCTCCAGTGGTCGCGCGGCGGCACGACGGTGTCCATCCCGGTCAACACGGTCGGCGCGCAGCCAGGCCCGATGCACATGTAAGGACGCGTCGGCGCACTTCGCCGAGCCCCATTGAGCACGTTCGCCTCAGGTGAACCAGCCCGAGAGGAAAAAAATAAATGTCATCAACTGGCAGACGCGCCCGCTCACGCTCCGGGAAGGCTAAGGAGATTGCGCTGCTGGCGTTCCTGCTGAGCACGGCCGTCGTCAGCTTCCAGCTCTGGATCGATGCGGTCTTCGGGCGGCCCGGGGGCGGCATGGCGCACGCGCCCCGCGACATGCTGGTCTCGGCGCCGGCCGCCCTGCTGGCCGCCTGGCTCGGCCTGCGGCTCGCGCCCCGGCCGGACCCGGAGCGGACCCCCGGCCTCGCCGTAGCGCTGAACCAGGCCGCACTGGTCTCGCTCACGTTCATGGTGCTGTTCATCCCATCGGCCGTCCTCGGCCGCTTCTTCGCGGACGGCACTAATGCCGTCATCGTGGGTCTCGCCCCGCAGGCGGCGGGCCCGGGCATGGCCGCCCAGGCACTGCGCAGCGTCAGCGACGCACTGATCGGCCAGATGGCCGGCCTGCCGCTGCTGCTGGCTGCCCTGCTGTTCCTGCGACGCGCTAAGCCGCCACGGGCGGTGGGCCCGGTGCGTCTTTCACCGCTCATCAGCACCGCAGTATGCGCGGCCTTCGTGAGCTACCTTGCCATGCCGAACGCCGCGCCAGCGATGGCTAGCGTCACTCCGGTCCCTGGCGGGTCCGCGGGGTCCGCGTGGGGCGGGTTCAACCCGTGCGACTATGCGCCGCACGACACGTTCGACATCTCGGCGATCAACGTCGACATCACATTGAACCGGTTCGGGGTGCACGACCCGAATGGGTTCATGTACGTCCTCAACTCGCAGATCCCCGCAGTGCGGGCGGAGGAGCAGTCCGGGCAGGTGTCGAGCGGGCTGGGCAACGACCCGATCCAGCCGCTGGTGATCCGCGCGCACGCGGGCGACTGCGTCACGGTCAACCTCACCAACGCGACCACGTTCGGCGTGCAGGCGATGGACGAGCCGCCCGCGCCCGATCCGGCTGACGGGTGCAACAACGGGACGGCACCGCCCGCGTGCGATGGGACGCTGGCACACACCGCACCGGAGAACATCGCCTGGAACGTGGACGGGCTGCCGGCCGCGGCGTCGGCTGCTGACGTGTCGAGCGCCGTCGGCCAGAACCCGGACAACACCGCGGCCCCGGGCCAGACGGCGAGCTACACGGTCTACATGGACCCCGCGCTCGGCGAGGGAGCGCACCTGTTCCACAGCACCGGTGACGACCGGCAGTTGCGGGGCCACGGCCTGTTCGGCGCCCTGATCGAGGAGCCTCGCGGCTCGCAATGGCTGGACCCTACGAACCTGCAGCCCATGCAGAGCGGGTGGGACTCGGTGATCCAGACGCGGCGCGGCCCCAGCTTCCGCGAGTTCGCGCTGCTGTTCCACGAGATCGGGGACGAGGGGTACCGCCAGATCATGGAGGCGCCCGGCACGTCCTGCGCCACCAACGAGGGCGAAGTCCAGACGGCCTCCGGGTGCGAGCTCCCGGTGGTCGACCCCTTCACCTCTTCCTACCGGCCGTGCAGCAAGGCCATCAACTACCGCAGCGAGTGCTTCTTCGAGCGGGAGCTGATCCAGCAGGAGCACGGCTTCACCCCCGATGAGGCACAGGACTACGGCTCGTACACGAACGGCGACATGGCCACCCCCCGGCCGGAGATGTACGTCGGCGACCCCTACAAGATCCGCCTGGTCAACGCGGGCTCGGAGATGGGCCACGTGTTCCACGAGCACGGCGGCGGCATCCGCTGGCTGCGCAACCCCCGGGCGGCCAACCCCGACATCGCGGGCGGGCTGGAGAAGCACCCGCCGGTCACGAAGGCCTCGATCAGGCTGGACTCGCAGACGATCGAGCCGGGCGAGTCCTACGACCTGGAGACCGAGTGTGGCGGCGGTGGGTGCCAGCAGGCCGCCGGTGACTTCCTCTACCACTGCCACATCGGAGCTCACTACGACGATGGGATGGTGGGCTTCCTGCGCGTGTTCGACACCGCACAGCCCAACCTGGCCACGGTGCCGGGCCGCACACCCAAGCCGCAGGCGGTCAACTCGGCCGGGCTGATCGGCAAGGTCATCGAAGGCAAGACCGTGGTCCCGCAGGACCAGCTCACCGACCCGAACACGCAGATCTCCGTCGAGAGCCTGGTAGAGAGCCAGCTCCCGCCGCAGGGCGTCCCGTTCAACTCCGAGGACTCGACGGTCTGGAACTGGCAGATGGGCGGCACTCCGGACCAGCCGATCGCCTACGGCGAGCCGGAGGACACCACCTCCTGGCCGGACTACACCGCGCCCAACCCGGGGCAGCGGCCGCAGATCATGTTCGACCCCAGCAACGGCAGATACGCCTGGCCGCTGATGCAGCCGCACCTCGGCCAGCGACCGCCGTTCTCACCCAACGGCCATAGCGGGGCCCCGTGGCTCGGCCCGAACGTCACATCAACGAGACCGGACGGCCTGTGCCCGGCAGGGGCTCCGCTCCGGCAGTACAACATCACCGCCATCACCGTCCCCATCCAGGAGACGAACGGCGGCGTGGACGCCAACGGGAACCCGACCCCACCCGCGGTCGACCCCAACGGTGAGATCTTTGTGCTCAACCAGGACAAGACCGCGGTGCTGAACGGCACCAAGCCGCCGAACCCATTGGTCATCAGGTCCGATGTAGGCGACTGCATCGCCCTGACCCTGACCAACGAGATCACCGTGGGCCCGGAGAGCAACAGCCCCCAGGTCAACGTCTACCGCGAGGTCAACATCCACACCCACTTCGTCCAGTTCGACCCGCAGGCCTCCGACGGCGTGATCACCGGCATGTCCTTCGAGCAGGCCGTGAGGCCCGACTCCGGGACGCCAGGGGAAACGACGCTGACCGCCGACGCGCCGGCCGGCTCGACCCAGATCCAGGTGGCCGACACGACCGGCCTGCGCCCGGGCATCAGCATCGAGGTGGGCCAGGGCAATCCCGACACCGAGGTCGCCACCAAGATCACGGCGATCAACGGCAACACGCTGACGCTGGACAACCCGCTGCAGAACGACCACGCAGCCGGTGAGCGCACCGGTGTCGAGTTCGTGCAGTACCGGTGGTACAGCGACGTGGACGACGGGACGGTGTTCTTCCACGACCACGTGGACGCGCTGCACTCCTGGGGCCACGGCCTGTTCGGGGCGCACATCATCGAGCCCGCGGGCTCGACGTTCCACGACCCCACGACCGGGGCGCCGATCACCAGCGGCCCGACCGCCGACATCTACACCAACGGCTCGGCGGGCTTCGGCGAGCACGGCGACTTCCGCGAGTTCGTGCTGTTCGAGCACACCGGGATCAGGAGCAGCGGCTCACCGCAGGGCTGTGAGATGGCCAGCTTCAACCTCCGGTCGGCACCGCTGATCGACCGAGACCCCAACGCCGCCAACCCCAACAACGCCCCAGGACCTGGCGAAAGCATCCCGGACGGGGTCGGCAACTACACCATGGGCTTCGAGGCGCACGAAGAACCCGCCGGACCGGACCGGGTCGACTGCACGAACATCGGCACGTCCAACGATCCGTATGTATTCTCGTCGGTGGCCCACGGTGACCCGCCGACGCCGCTGCTGAAAGCCTACGTAAATGACCCGGTGGTGATCAGGCAGGTGGGCCTGGATGAGCAGGTCGGTGACATCCGGATCACCGGGCACCGCTTCGCGGAGGAGCGTTTCAACCCGAACGGCGTGCTCACCGACGCGGGCACGGCCGGGATCTCCGAGAAGATGGACTACGTCCTCCAAGGAGGCGCCGGCAAGTTCCCCGGTGACTACCTCTACTACAGTGGCCGCAGCCTAGAGCTGGAGAGCGGCGCCTGGGGCATCTTCCGGGTGTACGACACGCTGCACTCCGATCTGGAGCCGCTGCCCGACCGGACACCACCACCGACCGGGCCGGGGTTCCCGCAGCTCACGTACACGGGCCAGGCGCCGCCTCCTGCTCCGCCCGACAACGGGTCCGTCTGCCCAAGCTGGGCGCCCACCCGCCACTACGACGTGTCGATCTTCAACGGGATCACCTTCGACAAGGGGATGCCGGGCGAGAGCGACAATGCCGCCCCGGGCAGCACCGGCTCCTGGGCCACGATGTACTCGCTGACCCAGGACGAGGCGGCCATCAAGGCCGGCACGATGCCGGCCGTGCCGCTGGTCATCCGCGCCAACGCGGGTGACTGCCTGGAGGTGACGCTGCACAACGACCTGCCGACCGACAACTGGACCTGGACCTGGGGATCAGGCCCGACCCGGGCCGGGTTCAACATCGGCAACGTCCTCTACAACCCGCAGACCTCCTTCGGCGGCGCGATCGGGTACAACCCTGACTCGACCGTGGCTCCGGGGGGCTCGCGTACCTATGTCTACTACGTCGACAAGGAGCTCGGCACCAACCTGGTGCTCAACATGGGCAACGAGTCATCGTGGCGGGCCGGTGCATACGGCGCGCTGATCGCGGAGCCGTATGGCTCGTTCTACGGAGACCCGTTCACCGGCGAGCCGCTCCAGTCCGGGGTCTTCGCCGACATCTTCCCGGGCGACGGCACCAGCCCGTTCCGGGAGTACGTGTCCTTGTTCAGTGACCGGGAACCGTTCCTCGGCCACAGCATCATGATCTACTACCTCGACTCCGACCATTCCTACAACGACTACAACGAGGAATCGCTCACAAACCGGGAAGGGCCCAACCTCGACGCGATCCCGCTCTGGCAGGCCAAGAGCGACAGCGTCGCCAGCGGGGCTGATCCGGCCACGCCGCTGTTCGAGGCCTACGCGGGCGACCCTGTCCGATGGCGGGTGGCTAACGCGGCCGGGGACGACGTGATCTCGTTCCAGGTCTCGGGCCACTCGTTCCCGCTGGACCACGGGCTGTGGGGATCTCAGATCATCGAAGCCCGGACCCTGGTGGCAGGTGAGACGTTCGATGCCTACCTGGTCAATGGCGCTGGCGGCGCGACCGGTGCCACCGGTGACTACGAGTACAACGTCGGCCGGGACCCGATGATCAAGTCCGGCCAGTGGGGCATCTTCCGGGTGCTCCCACCGCCCTGCACCTGTGCCAGCCGGGGCACCAGCCTTGGCCTCAGGCGCCTCTAGGTGCACCAGCTAGCTGGCTTACTGCCAGCCAAGGCGCTGCCGTCCCGGGCCGGGAGGCCCGGGACGGCAGCGCCTTCCAGGCTACGCAGGTTTCCCCTGGGGGTATTACGTCTGTTCCGCCGGGCGCCTGCCGGGGCTTAGCTTCACGTTAGCCGTCTGGTCCCGTCGGCTGGGTGGCACTGCCCGATGGGGGACCCGAGAGGAGCCCTACATGTCGCGCACTGGCAGAACCCGCCGACCCGCAGTTCGCGCGCTGTCGCGGACAGCCGTGGCTGTCTCCGCCGCAGCCGCCGGGGTCGTGCTGCTGGCCGTTCCGGCGCTAGCCCACATCACTGTCACGCCGAATTCGGCGCCAGCCGGGTCCGCCGCCGTGCTGACCTTCCACGTGCCCAACGAGCAGCCCACCGCGGACACCGTCAAAGTGGACATGCAGATCCCCACCGCCCACCCGATCGTCAGCCTGCTCGTCAAGCCCGTCGCCGGCTGGACCATCTCGGTCAAGACCATCAACCTGGCCAAGCCGGTGGTCACCGACGACGGCAAGTTCACCCAGGCCGTCTCCGAAATCATCTGGTCGGGTGGGAAGATCGCGCCGGGCCAGTTCCAGGACTTCGAGGTCTCGGCCGACCCGCTGCCCAGCGGCGTGAGCTCGGTGGCGTTCAAGGCGATACAGACCTACTCCAACGGGGTCGTGGTTCCCTGGATCGACATGCCAGTACCCGGGCAACCCGAACCAGCCCATCCGGCCCCGATCCTCACCTTGACCAAGGGCACGGCCAACCCTCAGACAGCCGCGCTGACGGACAAGCCCGCCTCGTCCGCGACCGCTTCGTCCGGGAGCGGCTCCGACGGCACCGCCCGCGTGCTGGGCATCGCTGGCGTGGCCGTGGCGCTGCTTGCCCTCGCAACCGCGGGGCTGCGGCGCCGTCGAGACAGCGGCGGCTGACGTGGTGCGCCGGCCCGCATACCTGGTGGCTGTGCTGTGTTCGGCAGCCCTGGGTGTGCTGGTCTCGGCATCACCGGCGGACGCGCACGCGGTGCTGGTCTCCTCCAGCCCTGCTGACGGCGCCGTCCTCAAGACCGCACCGGCCCGGGTGAGCGCCACCTTCGACGAGCCGGTCGGTGTCAGTTCCGACAGCCTGCGGGTGTTCGCGCCGGACGGCGTCCGCGCCGACACCGGCGGGACCGTACACGGCCGCAACCCGGACACGATCACCGTCGTGCTCCAGCCCGGCCTCGGCCACGGCACCTACACCGTCGCCTGGCATGTCGTCTCCGCTGACTCGCATCACGTGCAAGGTGCGTTCACCTTCTCCATCGGAGCCCCCAGCCGCACCGTGGTGAGCTCGGCGAACCTCCAGCCACCAGCAAGCCTCCTGGTCAACGTCGTGTTCGCGGTGGTGCGATGGCTCGCTTTCTACTGCTTCGCCCTGCTGAGCGGGGCGCTCACGTTCGTGGTCTGGTGCTGGCCGGCCGGCGCCACCCGCCCGGCAGTACTACGGCTGGCTATGGGCGCCTGGCTGGGGCTCGCGGCGTCGGTACTCGCCGCCGTGCTGCTGCAGGGCGTCTACGGCGCCGGGCAGGGCATGGGCCACCTCTTCTGGCCTGATGTGCTGCACGCCACCCTGTACAGCCGCTACGGCCGCGCACTCGGGGTGCGGCTGCTGCTGGTTGTCGCCGCCCTGTTCGCGTTCACCACCACCCTGAGTGGCTTGCCGGGCAAGGGCCCACGGGAACGGGCGACCGCCGGGACGGTCTGGCTGGCGCTCACGGTGGCGCTGGCGGCAACGTGGAGTGCGGCTGACCACGCTGGCACCGGCATGCAGGTGGCACTGGCGGTACCCGCCGACATCGTCCACCTCACCGCCATGGCCACCTGGCTGGGTGGCCTGGCCATGCTCGTCACGATCGTGCTGAGGCACCCACAGCCCCCGGCGTCCAAGGGCCTGCGGGGAGCGGGGAAACGCGGGGACCGCAACCGAGCGGACCAACTGGCCACGGCAGAGGCCGCGCAGGCCGTGGTCCGGTTCTCCCCGGTCGCGCTCAGTTGTGTCGCTGCCATCCTGGTGACCGGCACCTACATGGCCTGGCGGGGCATTGGGACCTGGGGCGCGCTCACCGGCACCACGTATGGCCTCCTGCTGCTGGCGAAGATCGCCGGACTGTGCATGCTGATCGGGCTGGGGTACCTCGCCCGGCGCCGCATCGCCGAGGGTCTGCAGGAACCCATCGCAGCCATGCGCGCCCAGGTGGTGACCGTGGCCGCCACGCCCGCCCGCGTCAAGGCCGGCCCACCAGGGGCGCGGACGGCCATGGTCGGTGTCACCAGGGACGGCGGGCAACCAGACACCGCACGCATGGGTATGACACTGCGCAAGCTGCGCTGGTCCGTCGCGGCCGAAACGGTGGTCGCCGCTGCGGTGCTGGCTGTCACGGCCGTGCTGGTGAACACACCTACCGGCCGGGATGCCTACCAACCGCCAGCGAACGCAACCGTCTCGTTCGACACTGGCGGGCCGGGCGGCAGCGGCAGCATCAGCCTCACCGTCACCCCAGCAGGTCTCGGGCCCAACCAGTTCCGGCTATCCGTCACCGGTCGCAACGGGAAGCCATACCGGCCGCAGCAACTCGAGGCCGGCCTGTGGCTGCCCGCCCGGAACCTGGGACCGCTGCCTGTGGGCCTGGCCCCCAACGGCTCCGGGCGCTACCTGGGAGGGCCTGCCGTCCTCAGCACGGCCGGGCGATGGCAACTCCGGGTCACCATCCGTAGCGACAAGTTCGACGAAGCCAACGTCATCATCCCCTTCAGCGTCCACTGACGCGTCGGGAGGGCAGCACCCAGAGCGAGAATGACAAAAATGTCATCTGACAATGACAAATTTGTCATCTGAGCAGGTGACGTCGATTTTTCCCGGCTAGCACGGGCAAAGCGAAGCCCAGTGAGGGCTAAGAGTGGCCGCCGTCCAAATGTACCGGGCAGCAAGGTCTATTGACAGTAAAGTCACCACCCAATTATGGTTCGATCACCCGTAATCGGCACAACTCACCACACACTGCACCCCTTTTTGTACCGTTATATCCGCTTCGTTCGAGCGCCACGGCTAACGGTACCGACCTCTTGCACCCCGCTCTCCTTTCCTGCTGGCTTTTTCACTCATCCGCGAGGAGGACTCCATGAGCGCCTATGGCGAGGCACCGGAGCCCACGTGGGAACGCACAGCCGGCCCCAGGCTACGAATAACCGCGGAATGGCCAGCGCCCCTTTGGCTTCCGCCGGTGGCTTCCCTAAGTCACTGCCTCCGCCGTCGGCCGAGGCGTCACTCCAGAGGTACACATGCAGGTCTTAGACGGACAGCCCGCGACCGCGCGGAACCTTACCCCGAAGGAGATGATGATCGTCTCCCTGCTTGGCGCGGGCCGGACCACCTCCGAGATCGCGACGCTCCTTGAGTCACGCCCGCGCACTGTAGAAAACCGCAAGCGGCATATCTACGACAAGCTGGGGGTCGGCAGCGAGGGCCAAGCGGTGGCCATGGCGGTGAAGCTGGGCCTGATCGAGCCGGGTCAGCAGCGGCCTGTGAGGGAACCCGGACGCCCCGCTCTTGTGGTGCTCATGGGGTCAGCCGCCCCGGACCGGGACGAAGTCGCCCAGATGCTGCTCCGGGAGCGGGTGCCGTTTGTGACTGTGCTCAGCCCGGACGGGCTCATACGTGACGACTGGGTGAAGGCACACCGGGGC
This sequence comes from Streptosporangiaceae bacterium, assembly GCA_035946955.1. Classification (GTDB taxonomy): domain Bacteria; phylum Actinomycetota; class Actinomycetes; order Streptosporangiales; family Streptosporangiaceae; genus DASYYE01. Next base: position 28,318 of record DASYYE010000368.1, read on the forward strand.
CCCCTCGTGGTGGTGCTGGTCGATCCCCGGGAACACGACTGGCTGGTGGCCAGCCCGCTGCACGCTCCCATCGTGGAGATCCGCAGCCGCGACGTCTCCGAACAACTCGCGATCGCCGGTGCCATGGCTCTCAAGGCCGGCGGCCTGGTTGCCAAGGCCGATGCCGCCGCTGGCCTCTCCCCTGCCCTGGCCGCCACGGCCCAGGGCATGCTGGTGATGAGCCAGCGCTACGCCGCCGCGCTGATGAGGTGGGCGCCCGCTCCGTCCTCGACGGCACCGCAGCTCACTGCGCGCGAGCGTGACATTCTCGACTCGATAGCCCGCGGTCAGACGATCCGGCAGACTGCCCGCTCACTGGGCATAGCCACAAAGACGGTCGAGAACATCCAGACGATACTCTTCCGCAAGCTGGGCGCCCGCAACCGCAGGGACGCACTGACGATCGCCCACACCTGGGGCCTCATCGAACGGGCCACGTCCGGAACCCCCACAACCGGACCGCCAGGGCCATCGGCAGAGCAGCCGTGGCGGCCGGCCACGCCTGAGGTGGCCTAGTCAGTGGTGGCCGCCGGCCGCACCACCACCGTGGTTAGCGGCGGCGTGGTGGACAGCTTCGGTCGCGGCCGAGATCGCAGCCTGGGTAGCGGCATCGATCGATGCGTCTACCGCCGCGTCGGTTGCCGCCCGGATGGCGGCGTCCACAGCCGCGCTGGTGGCGTCAGCCGCATCTGCAACGGCGTGGGCAGCGTGACCGGCCGGCCGGTCACGCTTAGCGGCGTTCTTCAGGTTCTTGCGCGCGCCACTGCCCGCCCGGCCGGGATAGAGCAGCAGCGCAAGGCCGACCGCACTGGCTAGTCCCGCGAACGCCGCCTGCTCGGAGCCGAGACTGCCGGACCCGGACGCGATGGCATCCAGCTTTGCCCGCACCGCAGCCAGCCGCGCGGTGTCGACGACCACCCACCGGGTTGCCGAGAAGACACCCAGTACTTTGTGGCGCTCGGCCCGGAGTGTCCCGGCCGCAACGAGGCGGTCCAGGTAGAGCTGGACGAGCCTCGGGCGCTGACTTGCCACCCATGCCTTCGCGGTGGGCTCCCGCCTGCGGCCCCTCATGCTCTGCAGTGCCGCGTCCAGCATCGCATCGCCCGTCGGCGCCGCGTCCAGGATGACGATCCGGCCACGCACGATGTCCACGCGGCGGGCGGCCGCGAGCCGGACGAGTTCGGAGCCGGACAGGCCGAACCGCAGCTTCGTTGCAACGCCAACCATCCCGTTGGGGCGCACCGCGAGCAGGAGGAGATCCTCGCCAAGCGTCTCCATGGCCGTGACGATATCCGCGGCGGGCGGAGGCCGCAATACTTGGGCCGCTGACCGGATACAAAAAGGCTGTAGCCACTTCGTAAAGCACGGCGAGCTGGATGCCAGGAAATAGCTGCCAGCGGCGCCCGGGAATTCAGGCGCCGCTGACATAGGAAAGAAGCGGGCGTTCCGGGACCTGGGTAACTCCTGGCAGCAGCTAGGAGTGGTCGAAGGTGGTGTTGAAAGCGCCCTTCACCGGGCCGAACAGCGGCCCAGTGTGGATCTGCAGCACCTTGGCGCTGCTCACCATGTTGATCGCTTCGCGCGGCGTGACCGAACCCAGGGGCTGACCGCTCACGGCACCATGGATGAAAGTGATCTTGCCGAAGTTGGCAACCGGCGCCGTCACGCCCTCCAAGCGGACCGTGGTCTCAACGAACTGCTCTTCGAGTGTGGCCGCACCTGACCCGGACCTGGTGAACGTGAAGGTATGGCCCTTGGTCAGATCCCTGAGGGTGGCCGTTGTCTTCGCCGTGGACGAGACCACCGTCGCCTTCACCAGGTCACCGGCATGCACCGTCTGTATGGTGTTGGTCTCCTTGTTGTCCACGATCACGCCCGCCGCTATCAGGGTGCTCCCGTGCGAGCAGGCCAGCAAAACGATCCCCCCCGTTGACGTTCGGGGCAGTGCTGGTGCCGGTGAGCAAGACAGCTGCTGGCGCGATGCCGGTCGTGGCGGTCGTGCACGTCAACGTCGGAACCCTGAACTCAGCGGTCGCGCTGGTGGCTCCCGCAGGCCCGAATATCACCCAGCTTCTCCCGGGCTCGTCGCGTTCTTCGCGGCGCGCGCGAACTGAACGGCGCTCAGCGCGACTCGCATGGCGGAAGGATTGTTGCTGGCAGAAGCTGGGACTCCGCTGCTCATCGCGAGCAGCAGCGATCCCGCCATAACGACACCGGCTCCTACCTTGCGTTCGATACGCACAGGGTCTCCTTCTCGGTTGTTTCCAGGCCGGAAATGCCGCAAGTTCCGGCCACTACGGCCGTCGGCGTTTCTCCGCACCTTGCCACGGCCTGACAAGCAGGCAAAAGACCCGGATCAGGCCGGTTTATGCCAGTCCGGTTTATGACAGTTCTGGATTACCAGGAATAGCTGGTGTCTCAGACGATTCAGGCTCAACCTCGCCACGCCGGCCTGGCTGGGGCCTGCGACGACGCTGCCGTGGCGAGCGCAGCCGTTCCACCTCGATGACGGACTCACGGCGCAGATGCTCAGTACCCACCATGACACAACGCCTCTAACACCACGTCCAGCAGTCCGGTGCGTTTCATACACCACTTGATATCGACCATGCATCGTTGCAGCGACGGGCAGCCCACGGCTCCTGGCAATGCCTGATCCGGGACGAGTTCGCGTCCCCAGGCAACGGCGCGGGGGGCCGCGTGCGTTGAGGGGTTGTGGAGGACAGGCTGCCAGCCGACGGCGGACGCGACTCCCGCCGCGATGCCGAGTTCACCGAGTTCGTGACAGCGAGGGTGGCTGCGCTGCGGCGGGTGGCCTATCTGCTGTGCCAGGACTGGCACCACGCTGATGACCTGGTGCAAGGCGCGATCACCAAGTTGTATGTGCGCTGGAACCGGGCACGGGCGGTGGAGCACGTCGACGCCTACGCCAGGGCCGTGCTCGTCCGGGAGTTCCTGAGTGACCGGCGCTCGGGCTGGGCACGCCGTGTCATGACCGGGCCAGTGCCCGATCTGGCGGAGCCGGGCACGGACCACGATGCCGCGGTCGACCTGCGCGACGCGCTGGCGGGACTGCCGGCGCGGCAGCGGGCGACGGTCGTGCTCCGGTTCTACTGCGACCTGAACATTGACCAGACAGCGGAGGTCATGGGCTGCTCGGCAGGCACGGTGAAGAGCCAGACCGCGAAGGGCCTGAACGCGCTGCGGCGGACCCTGGGACCAGCGGCGGGCCCAGTTGGGGCAGCGGGCCAGCCGGACTGCCCCGGCGAATCATCAGTGTATGGAACGGAGGGCGTCCATGGATGAGGGAGGGATCCGGGCGGTGCTGGAGCGGATCGTCAGTGTCGAGGCTCCGCCGTCAGGGATAGATGTCGGGCTGGCACGCATCCAGGGGCGCAGGCGGCTGCGCTGGCGCCGGGCCGGGATGGCCGGTGCGTGGGCGCTGGCGGCGGCGGCCGTGCCCATGGTCGCGGTTGTTGTCCCTCACCTTGCGAGCCGGCCGGGCGTGCCTCTCACAGGAGCGACCGGCTCCGGGGCCGCCGTCCAGGAGTTCAACCCGGTGGTGCCCTACGCCAGCTTCGGCTGGCTGCCCGCGGGCAGCCGGGTCACCCTGGGCATGACGGCCGGTTCGGCAGAGACGTTCGAGGCCGGGTCGGACCCAGACAGGCCCTACGTAGGCCTCGACGTCTACCTGCCGGGCCGGTGCAACCACACCAGCGGGCAGGTGCTCGCCCTGTTGCGGCGTCACCAGCACCCGTGGCTGACGTGCCGCCCTGACTGGGCCTGGATTGACCAGGTCAGCCACGTCACCTTGACGAACCCGGTTACCGCGGTTGCACCACCGGTCAACGGGCACCAGGCGTTCTGGGCCAAGCCGGTCTGCGGCAACAACCGATGCAATGCCCCGGTCGGCTACACACCGGGCGGCTCACTCCTGGTGTGGAGTTACGCACGCGACGCCTGGGCGAGCCTGGCGGGCCGCACCCGCGCGCAGGCCCTGGCGATCGCGGACAAGGTCGGGTTCGGGAAGGGTGTCAGCCAGCCGATCAAGTTCCCGGCCCAACTGACGGGCGTGCCGTCGAACTGGCATGTGTCCATGGTCTGGTCAGCCATGACCTCCGGGGTGCTGGCGGCCACGCAATGGACGGCAGGCAACCCCGCTTACGGGCCCCAGTTCACCATCACTCCGTCGCGCCCAGGAGTGTCGGGCTGCAACGCGTTGCAGC